>NZ_DATJYB010000156.1:0-6948 GCF_035499775.1 Mycobacterium sp.
GCGAGCCAGTGCCGCGTCGTCCATCCAGGCCACCATCAGCACGTCGCTGCTGCCGCGCTCCTGCACGACGGCGGTGAACAGCCCGTCGGCGTTGCGCTTCAGACGCGCGGCGATGTCCGGGTCGAGCGTCATCGCACCGTGATCCCTTCTGCTGCCATGGCGGCCTTCACCTGCCCGATGGTCAGCTCCCGGAAGTGAAAGACACTGGCCGCCAAGACCGCATCCGCGCCGGCACCGACTGCGGGTGCGAAGTGGTCCACCGCCCCGGCGCCGCCGCTGGCGATCACCGGCACCGTCACCGCGGCCCGCACCGCCCGCAGCATCGGCAGGTCGAATCCGGCTTTGGTGCCGTCGGCGTCCATCGAGTTCAGCAGGATCTCCCCCACTCCGAGCTCGGCGCCCCGCGCCGCCCACTCGACCGCGTCAAAGCCGGTGCCGCGTCGACCCCCGTGGGTGGTGACCTCCCAGCCCGACGGTGTGGGTGCCGAGCCGACTGGCACCGTGCGGGCGTCGACAGACAACACGATGCACTGAGAGCCGAACTGGTTCGCCATTTCCGCCAGCAGGTCGGGACGCGCGATGGCGGCGGTGTTGACCGAGACCTTGTCGGCACCGGCGCGCAGCAACACGTCGACGTCGGAGACGGTACGCACCCCGCCACCGACCGTCAGCGGGATGAACACCTGTTCTGCCGTGCGGCGCACCACCTCCAACATGGTGGCGCGGCCCGACGACGACGCGGTCACGTCCAGAAAGGTCAGCTCGTCGGCGCCCTCGGCGTCATAGACGGCGGCGAGTTCCACGGGATCGCCTGCATCCCTGAGGTTTTCGAAGTTGACGCCCTTGACCACCCGCCCGTCATCGACGTCCAGACACGGGATCACCCGCACGGCAAGACCGTCACCGGAATACATCTCAGTAGTCCTCCGGTTCGCCGGCGCTGCGCACGAGCTCGAGGATCTCGCCGTGCGCGCGTGGTGCCGCGGCCAACGCGGACCGCGATTCGGGGGTCCACGGCTTGCCTTTCAGGTCGGTGACGATACCGCCTGCGGCTTGTACCAGGGCGACGCCGGCCGCATGGTCCCAGACGTGGCTTCCGAAACTTATTGCCCCGCCAAGTATTCCGTCGGCGACATAAACAAGGTCGATGCCGGTCGAGCCGTGCATCCGCAGTCGTGACGACACGCGGCTGAGATTCTCCAGCACCGCCACCCGATAACGGCCCGGGAACCGGCCCCGCGAGTCGGCGCTGAAGCTGCCGACGCCGACCAGCGCGGCGGACAGGGCGATGTGATCCAACGACGGTTGCGGCACACCGTTTTTCATCAGCGGGCCACCCGCGACGGCGGTATAGCGCTCGTCGGTGAACGGCAACCAGGTCAGGCCGGCCACCGGCTCGCCGTTGTGCAGCAGACCCAACAAGATCGAGGCCATCGGGGATCCGGCCGCGTAGTTCAACGTGCCGTCGACCGGGTCGAGCACCCACACCCAGGGCGAGTCGAGGGCCGACCCGCCGAATTCCTCACCGTGCACACCTATTCCGGTAGCCTCGACCAGCGCATCGACCACCTGGCGCTCGATCGCGAGATCGACTTCGGTGGCGAAGTCGTTGCCCTTCTTGCGGACCGCTGAATCAGCTCGGTGGCCGTCCAGGAACCGCGGCACCGCCGCATCCAGGATCGCCGACGCCTCTTCGACCAACCCGTTCAAATCCATTGCGGGGTTACCCTCGTACCGCGGCCAGTGCCTGCGGGAGGGTGAACCGTCCGGCATAGAGGGCCTTGCCCACGATGGCACCTTCGACGCCGCGGTCGGTCAGGGTCGCGATGGCGCGCAGGTCGTCAAGGCTCGATACGCCGCCGGAGGCGATCACCGGCGCGTCGGTGCGTTCGGCCACGCCGGCCAGCAGCTCCAGATTCGGGCCGCCGAGCGTGCCGTCCTTGGTGACGTCGGTGACGACGAACCGCGAACACCCTTCGCCGTCAAGGCGTTCCAGCACCTGCCAGAGGTCGCCGCCGTCGGTCTCCCAGCCGCGGCCACGCAACCGATGTTCACCGTCAACGATCTGGACATCCAGGCCGACGGCCACCTGGTCACCATGTCGGGCGATCACCTGTGCGCACCACTGCGGGTTCTCCAGTGCCGCCGTCCCCAGGTTGACCCGCGCACAGCCGGTCGCCAGTGCGGCGGCCAGGGAGTCGTCGTCGCGGATACCACCGGAGAGCTCGACCTTCACGTCGAGCTTGCCCACCACCTGGGCCAGCAGTTCGCGGTTGGAGCCACGGCCGAACGCCGCGTCCAGGTCGACCAGGTGGATCCACTCGGCACCGTCGCGCTGCCAGTTGAGCGCGGCATCGACCGCTGAGCCGTACTCGGTTTCACTACCGGCCTTGCCCTGGACCAGCCGCACGGCGCGACCGTCGACCACGTCGACGGCGGGTAAAAGTATCAGCGACATCTCTTATAGCCCCTCGACCCAGTTTCTCAGCACGGCCGCACCGGCATCCCCGCTCTTCTCCGGGTGAAACTGCGTGGCAGCCAGCGGCCCGTCCTCGACGGCGGCCAGAAACGGCACCTGGTGGGTGGCCCAGGTCAGCAGTGCCTCGGATGATCCTTCCCAGTGCTGGGCGGCATAGGAGTGCACGAAGTAGAACCGGGCATTGGCGTCCAAGCCCTTGAACAGCGCGCTGCCGGGCGCCGCGTTCACCACGTTCCAACCCATGTGCGGGATCACCGGTGCGTCAAGCCGAGTGACGGCACCGGGCCACTGACCGCAGCCTTTCGTCTCCACCCCGAACTCGACCCCGCGGGCGAACAAGATCTGCATGCCGACACAGACCCCCAGCACCGGCCGCCCGGCAGCGACCCGCTCGGCGATGATCCGCTCCCCGGCAATCTTGCGCAGGCCCGTCATGCAGGCTTCGAAAGCGCCCACCCCCGGCACCACCAACCCATCGGCATCTGCGGCGGCCGTCGCATCGGCGGTGACTTCGACCGCGGCGCCGACGCGCTGCAGCGCACGCTGCGCCGACCGCAAGTTGCCCGAGCCGTAGTCCAAGACCACCACGGATTTGGTGCTCACAGAACACCTTTGGTAGACGGCACACCCGACACTCGGGGATCGGGCTCGACCGCCTGACGCAGTGCGCGGGCGACGGCCTTGTACTGCGCCTCGGTGATGTGGTGCGGGTCGCGCCCGTACAGGACGCGGACGTGCAGCGCGATGCGGGCATTCATGGCCAGCGACTCGAACACGTGCCGGTTGATGACGGTATGGTACGGCACCGAGCTTCCGGCAATAGTGGTGTGCTGCAGGTGATCCGGCTCACCGGTGTGCACGCAGTAGGGCCGCCCGGACACGTCGACGGCAGCGTGGGCCAGCGTCTCGTCCATCGGGATGAAGGCGTCGCCGAACCGGCGGATCCCTTTCTTGTCGCCGAGCGCCTGCCCGAGGGCCTGACCCAGCGCGATCGCGGTGTCCTCGATGGTGTGATGCGCCTCTATCTCGACATCGCCTTTGGTGCGCACGGTCAGGTCGAAGCTGGCGTGGCTGCCCAGCGCGGTCAGCATGTGGTCGTAGAACGGGACACCGGTGTCGATGTCGACCTGCCCGGTGCCGTCGAGGTCGAGTTCGATGACGATGTCGGATTCCTTGGTGCGGCGTTCGATACGCGCACGCCGGGTCGCAATAGTGGTCATGGGGCTCCTACATTGGCCGGGGCCAGCTCGGTGACGGCGATTTGGGCGCTTGCCCGCAGAAACGCGTCGTTCTCGTGGGCCAGCCCAGTAGTGGCGCGCAGGTAGCCGGGGATGCCGACGTCCCGGATCAGAACGCCGGCGTCCAGATACTGCTGCCAGGCGGCGGGCGCATCGGCGAATTCGCCGAACAGCACAAAATTGGCGTCGCTCGGGATGACCCGGAAACCCATGCCGGACAACGCTATTGTGACGCGCTCGCGTTCGGCGATCAGGGTGGCGACGCTGCCCAGCGTGTCGTCCGCGTGCCGCAGCGCCGCCCGGGCCGCGGCTTGAGTCACCGACGACAGGTGATACGGCAACCGCACCAGCAGCATGGCGTCGATCACCGCCGGCGTGGCGATCAGGTACCCGAGCCGGCCGCCGGCGAAGGCGAACGCCTTGCTCATGGTGCGGGTGACGATCAGCCTGGTCGGATACTCCTGCACCAGCGCCACCGCGCTGGGTTGGGACGAGAATTCGCCGTAGGCCTCGTCGACGATCAGGATGCCGGACACCGCGTCCAGCAGCCTGCGCAGACCTGGCAGCGAAACGCTTTGTCCGGACGGGTTGTTCGGGCTGGCCAGGAACACCACATCGGGGTTGCGCTCGGTGACGGCGGCGACGGCCGTGTCCAGGTCGAGGCTGAAGTCGTCGGCGCGGGCGGCCTCGATCCAGTCGGTGCGGGTGCCGTCGGAGATGATCGGGTGCATCGAGTAAGAGGGAACAAAACCGATCGCGGTGCGCCCCGGCCCACCGAACGCCTGCAGCAACTGCTGCAGGATCTCGTTGGAACCGTTTGCCGCCCAGAGGTTTTCGACACCCAGCTGAGTACCGGTCTGCTCGGTGAGGTAGGCGGCCAGGTCGGTGCGCAGTGCCACCGCATCGCGGTCGGGGTAGCGGTGCAGGTCCGTGGCCGCCTCTTGCACCGACCGCACCAGGTCGTCGACCAGGGCGCGGGTGGGCGGGTGTGGGTTCTCGTTGGTGTTCAGCCGCACCGGAACGGCCAATTGCGGTGCGCCGTAAGGTGATTTGCCTCGCAGGTCGTCGCGCAGCGGCAAGTCGTCCAGCGTGGGTTCGGGTGCGCTCACGGCTCGAACCTCCGCCGTACCGCCTCGCCGTGCGACGGCAGGTCTTCGGCCTTGGCCAGCGTGATCACGTGTCCGGAAACGTCTTTGAGTGCCGCCTCGGTGTAGTCGACGACGTGGATGCCGCGCAGGAACGTCTGCACCGACAGGCCGCTGGAGTGCCGGGCGCTGCCGACGGTGGGCAATACATGGTTGGACCCGGCGCAGTAGTCGCCGAGGCTGACCGGTGCCCAGGGGCCGACGAAAATGGCGCCGGCCGAACGTATCCGGCCGGCGACCTGCGGCGCGTCGGCGGTCTGGATCTCCAGATGCTCGGCGGCATAGGCGTTGACGACGGTGATTCCGGCGTCGAGGTCGTCGACCAGGATCATCGCCGATTGGCGACCGCTCAATGCGGCGGTGACCCGTTCGCGGTGCACGGTGGTTTGCAGTTGGGCGGCCAGTTCGGTGTCGGTGGCGTCGGCCAGGGCCTCGTCGGGGGTCACCAGCACGCTGGAGGCCATCTCGTCGTGCTCAGCCTGGCTGATCAGGTCGGCGGCGACGTGCGCGGGATCGGCGGTGCGGTCGGCCAGGATGGCGATCTCGGTCGGGCCGGCTTCGGCGTCGATGCCGACCTGGGATCGGCACAGCCGCTTGGCGGCGGTGACGTAGATGTTGCCGGGCCCGGTGATCATGTCGACCGGCTGTAGCTCTGTCCCGTCGGTGTCGGTGCCGCCGTAGGCCAGCAACGCCACCGCCTGCGCACCGCCGACGGCCCAGACCTCGTCGACGCCCAGCAGGCGGGCCGCGGCCAGGATGGTCGGGTGCGGCAAGCCGTCAAATCTTGTTTGGGGAGCGGACTGCGGCGGGCTGACCACCACCAGCGAGTCCACTCCGGCGGCCTGGGCCGGCACCACGTTCATCACCACGCTGGACGGGTACACCGCGTTGCCGCCGGGCACATACAGGCCCACCCGCTCCACCGGGATCCACCGCTCGGTGACCGTCGCGCCGGGGGCGAGCGTGGTCGTGACGTCGGTGCGGCGCTGGTCGGCGTGCACGGCGCGGGTCCGCTCGATCATCACCTGCAGCGCGTCGTGTACATCGCGGTCCAGGCTGGCCAGCGCGGCGTCTAGCGCCGAGTCCGGAACTCGCACGGCCGGCGGCCGCACACCGTCGAACGACTCGCCATAGTCCAATGCGGCCTGCGCCCCGCGCTCGGCCACGTCCTGCACGATCGGCCGCACCTTGGGCAGCACGCTCTCCACATCGGCACCACCGCGCGGCAGAGCGGCCCGCAGCCGGGCTGCCGTCAACTGCGTGCCCCGCAGGTCGATACGGGCCATCACCGATGCCGGAATGGTATTCATTGCTCCCATTGTCCCAGAGCAACTCAACTGGATATCCGACCGGTACAGTGCGGTCATGTCTAAAAAGGATCATCCCAACAACGCCCCGGGCGTCCCGATGGTCTTTCCGGTCTGGTTTGAGAACCTTCAGGTCAAATATCTCAACAAGGCGCTGAAGCCGATCGCGCGCTACCTTCCCGGAACGGCGACCATCGAGCACCGCGGCCGCAAGTCGGGCAAAACCTACAAGACCATCGTGACCACCTACCGCAAGGGCAACACGCTGGCGATCGCGCTGGCCCACGGCAAGACGGACTGGGTCAAGAATGTGCTGGCCGCCGGTGAGGCCGACGTGCACTACGCCCGCCGCGACCTGCATATCACCAATACCCGGCTGCTGCCTGCGGGCTCCGACGGCCCGGACGTCCAAGGGCTACCGCGGATGGTCCGCATGCAGTTGCCCCGCATGGCGGTCTTTGTCGCCGACATCGCCTGAGCCGACAGCCGCGCCGCAGGCCCGACCCCGTCGCCGAGCGTGCTCTGGTTGCGAAATCAGGCTGTCCGCCCAGGCTTCACGCCCGACGAGCGCTCAGATCCTGGTGAAGACGGTCTTGCCGATCATCGCCGGCCAGCCCGACGGAGCGTCCTCCCACGCGACGACCCGGTCGACGGCCGGCGCCAGGTCCAATCCGTCGGACAGCAACTCGAGCACATGCGGGATGACAGCACGCGCGTTCACCCGCCCAGTGACGAACCTCACACCGCGGGTGTACATCGACAACAACGGCATCTCGACC
>NZ_DATJYB010000157.1:0-3137 GCF_035499775.1 Mycobacterium sp.
TAGACGTCTACCTTGGGCTGGAGAAGCCGATTGCATCGTCTGGCTATCGCTGGGTTATGAGCTACGGGCCAGGGATTTTCGGGTGTCCGGGTGATCTCATTTGCGCAGGTCAGGTGGTGTCTGGCATCCGACTGGTTGCGCCATGTTGCACTGATTTCAGGGTGGTTTCGCAGAGTTTTGTTCCCAAATTTGTTCCCAAACCTGGCGGGGTTTCCAGCGCTCGTCGATCGCCACGGCGCTGCCGCCAGACCGCCGGTGCTGGTGATGCTCAGCGAACCGTCTCCAGTGCGGCCCGAACCGCGCGCTAGAACATTTCCTACTGGGCCGGCAAGGCACCCGAGACGTTACACACGCTGCGTACCCTAGGCCTGTGCCCGACCCCATGGACCACAATGATCATGGCCCACCCGAGCTCGCCGCCCTGCTCGAGTTGCTGCACCGCGGCGACGCTCCGTTCAGGACCGTCCAGGCGACCTATCGGATCTGGCGCCATGACAAGCGTGCAGCCGCCGCCTTCCGTGCCGGCATCGACGAGATGAAGAGCCGAGGCGCATCGATCCAGTCGGTCTCGGCGTTCAAAATGCAGAGCGGCGCGCCGGAGCCGACCGAGCACGAGGAGATACTTCGGATCTGGCGCAACGGAGATCGCGTCCGCGAGGAACACGAAGGCGGCCGGCGCGACGGCGCCTACGGCATCCGCTCAGGCGCGCTCTGGTGGTCCTGGAGTCCCGACATTGGAGCTATGAGCAACCAGGAAAATCCGAAGGTTGGCAGCGGCATCGGCGAGGAACTCTGGATCATGCTCGATCCCACTCCACTGCTGGGCGTCATGAAATTCGCGGCCGGTGGCCGCTCCACGATCGCTGGACGAGCCACACTCACAGCAGACGCGACAGCGCGCCTGTCGGAGCCGCATCGCGGACTGCCCCCCTTCGCGCTTCACCACCTCGGCAGCGGCGCGGACCACTACACGCTCGAAATCGACGACGAGAGAGGGGTTCTGCTTGAAGCCGTCGCTGTCCGTGACGGCAAGCCCTTCCACCGGATCACGACCGTCGAGATAGCGTTCGATCAACCGATCGCGGACGAGCGCTTTCACTTTGAGCCGCCGGCCGGCGAGCAGATCCAACCGATCGGCGGGCTACTACGACCGCAGCCCCTACCACTACCCCAAGTCCAACAACGCGCCCCGTTCACCGTTCTGATCCCCGACCGCATACCAGCCAACTGGCACGTCAACTGTTTCTTCATCGAAGCCTCCACGCGGCCCCCGCAGCCGGCACAGGTGTCACTTCACTACAGCTCAGACGACGGACACGAAAACGTTTCGCTCGCACAGTCCTCAGCGACAAACCGCCCATACGGCCACAGAGAGCTGACCCGCGGGGACGCGTGGCAAGACATCGAGCGCAACGGGACGATGGTTCGGGTCGCCAAACCAGACGCGCTTTTCGGATCCCAGGCACAAGCTCACCTCGAGCGAGACGGCACGTTCGTGTTCCTCAGCTCCGACACACTCAACAGCGACCAGCTCGCCACACTCGCCGCCAGCCTCAAACCCGCTCCATTTCAAAGATGGTAAAGGCAAGTCCTGCAACCTACTGGATCTAAGTCGTTCGCAGCCGGGTTAGCACATGGCCAATCCACGGTCTAGCAGCGGCCCAATGTCAACTTTGGTGCCAGGAACGTCTGGGTTGTCACGCCAGATCTCGTCCAAATCCGCATACCGATGCGCCGCTTTGGCGGTCATGGTGTGTCGAATCTAGAGGAACGAAAGTGGTCGTTTCCTGTCTCAGCTGACTACCGGCTCAGAATTCGACCGGAACCGACAAGAGCGGGCACGTCTCGCAGAGCGCTCGAAGAAGGGCCGAGGTGTCGTTTCAGGAACTCGCGCCGAGTTCAGTGGCTGGGCTCGGTCAGCGCCCCGTAGGTGATGGATCGCGATATCCGCGGATGTCGGGAACGGGGTAGGGGCGACCTGTCATCGGGTTGCCGCCGTCGACTTGTTGGACCATGCCGACGACGGTGACGTCGTTGGCTGGGTCGACCCAGAACCAGGTGCCGTGCACGCCTCCCCAGTAGTAGCTGCCTGCTTCGATCGCGCCGCCGTTAAAATCAGCGTGTGCCGGTTCGAGCACGATGCCCATCCCCATACCGTAGCCAACGCCAGTAAACGGCTGTAAGAATCGCATCCGCACACCCGCGGGGAGCAGGTTGCTTGTCATCAGGGTGACCGAGGATGGCGCCAAAATCCTTGCTCCGTCCAGATGTCCGCCGTTGGCCAGCATCTGCGCGAAGCGAAGGTAGTCCTGCGCGGTCGAGTACAGGCCGGCGATCGACAGCAAATACTTGGGCTTCTCCCCCGCGGGAGTGCCGGCCAGCACCGGGAACGGTGATTGGTCGGCGGCAAGCCCGAGCTTCAGGTTCTCGTCCAGTTGCGTACCGGGGTGCGATGCGATCGCGCTGCTCTGGTGCGACGCCAAAGCCGGTGTCGGTCATGCCCAACGGTGCGAAGATCCGGCTGTTGAGGAAGACGTCGAGTGACTGGCCGGACAGCCGTTGGATGATGACGCCCTGCACCTCCTGCTGCAGCCCATACCTGAACAGAGCGCCCGGTTGCGCTTCCAATGGCAGTTTGGCCAATTTGGCGACCATGTCTTCGTTGGTACCGCCGAAAAGATCAGCGGCAGCGTACATTTGGTCGACCTTCGGGTTGGTGCTTCCCATGGGGACGAGGAAGGCGAACCCCGCGCAGGTGGCCATGAGGTGGCGCATTGTCATCGGGCGGTCCAGCGGCACAAGCCGGGCGTCCTGGAGCACCTGCAGGTCGGCGAACTCGCGAATGAACGCCGTTACGGGGTCGTCGAGCTGCCACTCGCCCTCTTCGTAGAGGGTCATCATGGCGGCGTTGCGCCGCTGCGGTTTCTACTCGCGGCGGCCATGTTGACCGCATTGTTGACCAGCGCAGCGTCAGCGGTGGTGGAAAACGTGCGGGCCAAAATCATTCGAGAAAGCAGTCCAGGATTGCGCAGCAACACACCTTACCGGGACGGGCCGGATGCTCGGTGTAGGGGTCGGACCGGGGCGCGGTGTCGGCATTTCTGCCGATCCGTTTCCCCGGCCCGCCCTCCGAACCC
>NZ_DATJYB010000158.1:0-3744 GCF_035499775.1 Mycobacterium sp.
CCGGCATCGATCTTGTCGGTCTTGATGCGGGCATGGGCGATCGCCTTTACCTGCAACGGATTGGCCACCATCACCCGCGCCACATAGGGCGTCAGCACCCGCACCGCCGCCATGGCGTTGCCGGTCGCCTCGACGACGACCTCGTCCTCCTTCGCCAGGCTACGGCCGAACCCCTCCAGCCCCGCGCGGGTCATATCCACCCGCCCGGCCGGGCACAGCCGACCATCCTCCCAGATGACCACCTCCGCGAAGGTGCGGTGGATGTCCATGCCGATCACGCGCCGCATCTGCTGCTCCTCCCTCAACATGGTCGATGGGAGCAGTGGGCAACACGACACCTACGGATCCGCGCTCTCGGCGCAACCGGGCAGGTCGCAGGGGCGGCCAGCTACTAACGCGAGCTCTCGGCTCATTGAATAGAACGACCTGCCCACTTTCCGTGCTCCCGGTGCCCCTCGTCCCGGATGGTCGCACCATACGCCAGGAGTGAACCGTTCCCAGCCAGACGAGCGGGCACCGCGGTCCTCATACACGATACCAACCCATTGGAGCGGTTGAATAAGGAGGTGAAGCGCCGTGCCGACGTCGTCGGCATCTTTCCCACCGAGGGCGCCATCATCCGGCTGATCGGCGCCGTCCTGATGGAGTGCAATGACGAGTGGCAGCTTCAACATCGCTACATGCAGACAGAGGCGATGGCCGAATTCACACCGCCGATGATCGACGACGTGCACACCCAGATTGCCACCGCTGCCGAATGATCCGTGGCCGCCTCAGCTACACCGGAATTTCCACCACATTGACGGACACGACCAGCCGAAGCCGACCAGGTACTGGCTCGCCACACTGCCCGAGACCACCAGGTTGCGCGCCCTGGTCAGCCTCGCCAAGCTGCGCTGGCGCATCGAGCGCGATTATCAGGACCTCAAGCAGGAACTCGGTCTTGGCCACTACGAGGGCCGCGGATGGCGCGGCTTCCATCACCACGCCACGCTCTGCATTGCCGCCTACGGCTTCCTGATCGCCGAACGGGCGACGATTCCCCCCTTGGCAGAGTGGCGACCGCCACTCCTCTCGGCACCTGCCTTACCCCAAGGTTATCGACCCGATGGCACTGCCGATCCGGCCTGAACGTTACGTCGCCACCTCAATGACCAC
Source organism: Mycobacterium sp. (assembly GCF_035499775.1). Lineage (GTDB taxonomy): Bacteria > Actinomycetota > Actinomycetes > Mycobacteriales > Mycobacteriaceae > Mycobacterium. The sequence goes on from NZ_DATJYB010000158.1 coordinate 1,159, forward strand.
ATCGCGCACCGCCATCGCCCGCGCGCCCGCCCGTCGTTTACGGCGCTGTCCATGCTGCCAACGATCATCAAACGCTCGGCCGTGTGTGACACAGTAAGACTAGAAGGATTGGACTCTACTGACGCCGAGCGCAGCCACGCGCTCGCCCATTTTTACACGACAACAGGATGCGATGAAACGGCGGTTTGCAGAGGTGGCCGCGCGGATCCGCGTCAGGGCAGCGCAAGGCCGGGCCAAGCGGGGGCGGCCGCTCTCCAGCGGCCACGCCTTTCCAAGAACCCCGGTCCCAGCGGGTGCGAGTCTCCGTGAGGGACGAAAGGGACAGGTTTGCGAATGGTGAACCGCCAATATCAGGGCTATTTGAAGCAAAAAACAGATTTAGGTAATTTCGCGAAGAATCCATTGATCCAGAACGGAACGGCATGCTGTAGAGCGTCTCCACGCCGGCGCTGATGCGCCTGGATCACCTCGGGCTGGCCGGCGCACTGGAAGACGCTGCCGGCGCCATTGCCTGCCTCGACCAGGCGCTCGCCGGTCACCCTTTGCAGGCGGCCTTCCTCCACCGGGCCCGGCTGGAGGCGGTCCGGCGCCATGCCGCGGTGGACGGGACTACGATCGACCCCTGGCATCTCGTGGCGATGCTGGAGGGGCTGCGGCTACGCATGGACCCCGCCCTGCATGTCGTCGACCGCAGCGCCATCTTCGACGCTGCCCGCACCGCCTTTCGTCTGCACCAGTGGATCACGGCGCCCGACTTCGATCAGGAAGGGGCGGTGCAGGCGGCAGAGCGCCATCTCGCCGCCCGCCCGGCGCTGGGCGCGCTGCTCGGCGCCGCGGTGCCGCTGACCGGGGCGCGGGCGATGGGCTCGGAGGAGATGACGGACGGGGAGGGGACCGATGGCACGACACCCTGGGAAGCCCGCTTCCTTGCGGCGCTGGCTGCGGAGGCACGGGACTTCGCTGTCAGCGGCCGTCGATGTCCTCGTGGCGGCACCCCTGCTGTCGGCGACCTCGCTCGCCGGCATCCTGGGCATGTCGGTCAAGGGCGCAACCGGGCTGCTGGACGGGTTCGCGGCGGACAGGATCGTGGTGGAGGTGACGCACCGGGCCAAGCGGCGGCTGTTCGGCCTCGCCGGTTTGGCCCCGCTGCGTGACGGCACCGCCGCACCGCGCCGGCCGGAGCCTGGGCGGGGCCGCGGCCGGCCACGGCGGCTGGTCGAAGATCCCCAGACGACCGAACCCCCTGCCCCGAGCCTGCCCCTGATCGGCCGGTTCGATCGGCCGGTGATCGACTACGGCGCACTCGAAGCCGCCATCGCGGACTGCGAACAGGCGATCCGGGCAACCCGGCAGGCGCTGGACCGATTCGTAACCGACCGGCAGGTGCGGTGAGGCAACCGGACCTTGGTTGCCGCGGCCGATCCTGACAAACGGTTCCCGCCACAGCGGGAGAGCGACCCGTGCTCACTGCCGACCCGTCCCGGCATTGCTTCCCTGCGTGCGCGGCTTCCGGGAAAGCGTTAGTATCTGCATGCAACCAGGGAATACGCCCGTGCAGCAAATCGTTCTCGACGCCGAGGTCGGCGAGATCCCGGCGGAACTCGCCCGCCGCGGCATCGCGGCACACACCAGGGTTCACGTCACCGTCGAATTCATCGACGAAAATCTGCCGATGGCGCTCATTGCGCGAGCCGGCAAGGCCTTCGACTGGCTGGCCGAGGAGCCGGATCTCTATTCCGACTCCGACCTTGTTGAACGCGCCCGCTGAGTGTTTCCGTTCGGCACCATCGTTCTCACCCGGTTTCCGTTCACCGATCTGTCCGGGGACAAGCGCCGCCCCGCTCTGGTCGTCTCGTGGGATAACGACCGCCGAAGCGACCTTGTTGTGGCTTTCATCACGTACGTGCCACGAAGCGGACCAGATATGGCCACGCTTGATGCCGAGCCCGGCACCGGACTTAAGGTCCCGTCCGTTGTGCGGTTCGACAAGCTTGCGACCCTTGATCGCTCCATCATCGTTGGCAAACTGGGCGATGCGCCCGCAAGCTGGCTCGCGGCAAACCGCATAGTGTTCTTCGACGTGTTCGGCTTTGGACAGCCCTGATCCGCCTTGCGGACGTTGTGTGCGGATTCAGACGATCGGTACCTCGCACCGGGCCGGCCGGCACGATATCGACGATTCCGCAGCACCCGCGCGGTTGCCGCGCGAACTCGACGCCAGTGATAGCGACCGATCGGCATCCCGGAAGCGCAGTTCGAGTGACCCCAGAGATCAGTCGGCCGCCTGCTGTGTTGCCACATGCTGACCGAAGCGTGGCATCACCTGCTCCGCGATGAGCTGCATCGAGCGGCGATGGAGTTCCGGCTTGTCCCAGTCCTTGTGAGTGACAAGCAAAGTGCCGAACCAGCCGATCTCGTCCACCAGCGTCACCAGATGATCGAGCACGCGCTTCGGGTTGCCGGAGATCATCATCATCTCCAGCATCTTCGGCACCGTCAGCTCGGAATCAGGCATCGTGTCGTCGGGCTTGAAAATCTGGGTCATCTTGTAGGTGGCGAGATTGTCGCGGAGGTACCTGTAGTACC
>NZ_DATJYB010000159.1:0-16491 GCF_035499775.1 Mycobacterium sp.
CCCTGCGCGGGTCGAAGAACGGCACGAACGGGGCGAAGAACGCCGGATCGTCCAACAATGCGTCCACCCGGGCCAGTTCCTCGGGCAGTCGGCGCACCTCGTCGGGCAGCAGCGACTCCCACAACGAGCACTGATCGCCTACAGTACGAAACACGATGGCCTCAATCCCTTCCGCAACAAGGGCATTGAGGCCATCTTCCCAGTTCAGCACCATCCGACCGGGGATCAACGCGCCGACTTTTTCAGGTCGAAGTAGTTAGTACAAACCGAGTCCACAAAGGACTTCCTTTCTTCCTTTTCTCACGGCCGCCCTTGCGGCCGAATGGGTGAGAAAAGGTTCGGGGAAACCGCTTGTCAGATCCTCCTCAGATCCTTTGGTCTCCTGTGGTGGCAAAAACTGTCCCTTTTCTAGGCGGTTGGTGCTCCTGCCTGTGAGCGCGGCCCACCCTGGGTGCGCACCTAACCGACCTGGACAAACATGAACAACGAAAGCAACACCCTGAAGCTCCGCACGCAGAGCATCCGCACCCTGGCCGCCGCCGACCTGCGCGCCGCCGTCGGCGGCAAGAGGCGGGACATTAGCGCCAGCTGCGTCTGTAACGAGAGTCGGTATTGCGACCGGGTATAGCCGAGTCGCCCGCTCTCGACGGGCGCGAGCCGAGTACGCGCCCCCGCCGCAGCGGTCTTCGTAGTTTTGCCGCGATCCGCCGAGGCGCTACCTGTCGAGCAAGTACGTTAGGCTGCATGCGCACGAAAAGCGTTCTAGCTCAGTGACTTACGGGATGGCTACCGGAACCCCCGGGCCGAGGTTTGCGTGGCGCCCAGAGGGCCACGGCCGCGCGCTCCGGGCGGTGCTTGCGTCGCGCTCACCTTAGGCTCAAATGCAGGAATTTCCGGCCGACCAGATCTTGGCACCCGGCTACCGCCCCGGCATACCCGTAACTGCAAAGAGCACTTCATCCCGAAGGCGGGTGCCCACGATTTTTCCCCAGCCCCGGCTTTCGGGTGGGACCATTTACCGGATGAACCAGGACGACCCCGAGCAACGCATCGCCGAGTTGGAACAGCAGCTGGCCGAGGCGAGGGGCGGCTACCCGCGCCAGGCCGACCCAGAGGGCTTCGGCGGCCAGGCCGATAGTGGGCCTTTCGAGCCAGCTTTTTGGAAGCCTGTGCCGCGGCCGCTGGCGACCGAGCGTAATTGGGTCCTCTGGGCCATCGGTTTGTTCGGCCTCCCGATCGGTGCGGTCGGCTGCTGGATTGCCGCGGCGTTCGGTTCAGCAGTGTTCCCCTCGAGCGTGCAATGGATGAACGGAACGTTTGCCGCAACGGGTACCGGCTGGCTTCAAAATCCTCCGGCTACAGCACCCCGTCGGGTGGGTCGGGGACAAGCTGGTCCTTCCGATGCGTCCGCGAAAACAGCTGGTATGAAGCCAATGGTCTCGCGGTCATAGGGCTTCAGTTCTTGCTCTTCATGCTCGTGATGTGCGCCGCTGTGGCGGTCGGTGTCGGGATGTGGCGCCTGTTGCGCAAGCGCAGCTGATTGCTAGTGGGTGCTGTGTATAACCCAATTCATCGATGGCAGTCACCGCGCGCCGGCCAACTCGTCGGCCACTGCCAGCGCCATGGCCATGATCGAGACCTGCGGATTCACCTCGGGGCTGCTGGGCAGGATCGACGCGTCGGCGACCCACACACCGTCGGTCCCGCGCAGCCGACCGGACGCGTCCACCGGGCAGACCTGATCGTCGGCGCCGGCGGCCGCGGTGCCCGTCGGGTGGAAGGCGACCAGGTGCAGGCGCCGCGGGTCGCTGCGGGCCAGCGCTTCCTTCAGCTGCGCCTGCGACGTCACCGTGTTCGCACCCGGCAGCCCGACGAGCACCTCCACCGCGCCGGCGGCGAAGAGCAAGCGGCCCATGGCCTCCAGCGCGACCCTCAGCTTGGCGACGTCGTCCCGGGTGATGTTGTAGCGCAGCAGCGTTTCACCGCGTGCTGAGTGCACCGAGCCGACGCCCTGATCGGCCACCATCGCGCCGACCGTCGCGATTTGATGCGATTGGTCCAGCCAGCCCATCAGCTCGGCGCCGTAGCCGGGGTAGACGATCGATCCCATACCCGGCGGCGTGGAGGTCGCCTCGATCAGCACGCCGTGGGACTCGTGGAACTCGTGCACGGCCGCACTCTGCAGCACACCGCGCCACGCGTAGACGTCGTCCTCGAAGCGGCCGGCGAGAGTCGTCGCCGGATGCAGCGCCAGGTTTCGGCCCATGCGCGGATGCATGCCAATTCCACTGCGCCGCAATAACCCCGGCGTCTCGGTAGTGCCGGCGGCGATGACGACCGTGTCCGCAAGCACGTCGAGCGCGGTGCCGTCGCGCCGCCGCGCCCGCACGCCGCGGGCGCGGCCGTTCCGGTGCAGCACCCGTTCGACGCGTGCCTCCGAGATGATCCGGGCGCCGGCCGCACAGGCCTGTGGGAGCGCATTGAGGTGCACGCCGAACTTGGCGTTGCTTGGGCAGCCGATCGCGCACTGGCAGCAGCCGGCGCAGCCCGGCGCATTGCGCGGGATGGGGGCCGCCTCCCAGCCCAGCGTGTTGGCGGCGTCGAGCAGCAGGCGTCCGTTGCGACCCATGATCTGTAGCGGCACCGGCGAGACCTGCAGCGTGCGCTCGACCTCGTCGAGGCGGGCGCCCAGCCGGTCCGGGTCGGCCAGGCCGAGGCCGAACTCGTCGCGCCAGCGTCGCTGCACGGCAATCGGCGGTCGAAAGCAGGTGCCGGAGTTGACGACGGTGGTGCCGCCGACCGCCCTACCGATCGGCAACACCACGGACGGGCGTCCCAGCGCGAAGGTGGCGCCCGCGCCGCGGTACAGCCCGGCATAGCGCTCAATCGGGTGGCTGGTGCGGAACTCCTCGACCGTCCAGCGCCGCCCCTCTTCCAGCACCACGACATCCAGACCGGCCCGCGCCAGGGTGCGGGCCACCATCGCACCGCCGGCACCGGACCCGACGACAACCGCATCGGCGGTGACGACGGAGCTGCTGTCGGGGGATCTGGTGATGTTCAAGGCCGCGTCGGGACGGGCCGGGTCGTGCGCGGCGGCACGTGAAAGCAATTCCGGCGCAAAGGTATCCGCGCCATTGGCGAGCAGCATCGTCACCTTCATGGCGTCCAGCGCCGCCGCGGCATCCGGGTTGAGCGCGGCGACCCGACGCAATACCTGTTCCCGTTGGTCGGGGCCGAGCCGCGACAGTGACCGCCCGGTGGTCAGGTAGCTCGCCGCCGCGAGCGACACCAGCCCGGCGCGCAGCGCCAGCCGCGTGGTGGACGGCATCCGGTTGAGGTAACGGTCGAAACTGCGGACAAGCTCGGCCGGCGGCGGGCCGCCGTGCTCCTGGGGCAACAGGGCCGCGCCGAACGACGCGGCGGCCCGATCCGCCAGCCGGCTCATATGCGCTGCCTTCGACCGAGCCGTTGCCCGAGCCGCCGCCCGAGCTTGATGAAGAACGGATACGTCCCGAAGATGCCCCCGGCCACGGCGTGCTGCGGCCAGTCCAGTTCAGCGGTATTCACGCCGAAAACCCCGCTGTTCCACATGAAGTCGCGGCCGTTTTGGGCACGGAACGGGCGCCACAGCAGACCGAGTCCGGGCACGTTGTTGTAGAGCCCGAAAGATCCGGCGAAGAAGACGCCGAGGGTGGCGGCTTCGGCCACGTCGCGGCGCTCTTCGGGCAGGCTGCGCTCGATGAGCACTCCGGAGGCGAACAGCAGCGGCGGGTCGAGCAGAAAACTCACGAGGGTGTCCTTTCGTTTAGGGCGGGAGCTTGGGGGCTGCGCAGGCCGACTTCGGCATGCCCGGTGCCCAGCACCGACCACTGGCGGTCGTCGATTTCGACGTGGATGTCGGCCTGTTCGGTGTTGGTGCACACCGCTTTTCCCCCGTCGGGGTCGGTGTAGGCCAGGCTCACACACCGCTCGGGGGGCTGGTCGACGCGGATGAGCACCTTGCGGCCGCCCATGCGTCCCTCCAGCTGCCAGTGCCGCATGTCGAGCGTCGTACGCATCCGCAGGGCCGGCAAAGTACTTGGGGGCCAGTCCTTTCCGTCGATACGGAAGCGGACGAACGCCATCGGCGCCAGCCGGCGCAGACCCGGCTTATGCGACACCGCGGTGACCGCTTCCAGGACGTCGCCGTCGCCGAGGTCGGCGTGGATCCAGCCCCAGCGCTTGGCGTTGCCGTGCCCGTAGATGTGCGCGACGTTGCCGCGCCAGCCATCGAGCCGATGGGTGGCGACGTCCACGTCTAACGAGCCGGTGAAGTCGGCGGTGGGGGCGACGACCACCTGCGCGCCCGGCAGCAGCTCGCGCTCCCAGGCCAGGCGGGGAAACGTCCATAGCGGGGCGGCGGTGTCCTCCCAGGACAGGTCCCACGCGAGTGCACCGGCGCGTCCGGTCAGTTCGTCGGTCGCCACCCGGGCGCCTGCCGCGTCAAACCACGCCGTACCGGTCGCCGGCGCGACGGGCTCGGGGCCGAACCGCTCGGTGCGCGGCGGGCCCTCGTTCGGGAACCAGGTCGCCCAGCCGTGCGCGTAGGGCGCGCCCGATGTCGGCGCCACCGTCTCGCAGTGAATCCACAGGCCGGCGCGGGTCGCCGGATCCGACAGCGTGGCGTACCAGACCTCCAGCCGACCGGCCTTGCCGCGCCAGCGCGGGGTGGCGGCCGATCGCATTTCGTCGTCCACTTGCTGCTACCTCCGACTCGCGTCCGACACGCGCTAGTGCTTCTGGCCGTGTGGTTGGTTCCCTACTATATTGGTTGAGCCAATGAACCAGTCAAGTTTTCTGCAGCCGCCGGATCGCCAGCGTGTCGACGAACAGATCGCTGCGTCGATCGCCGACGCTATCCTCGACGGTGTTTTTCCGCCTGACTCGACCCTGCCGCCTGAGCGCGAGCTGGCCGAACAGCTCAACGTCAACCGCACGTCGCTGCGGCAGGGTTTGGCCCGGCTGCAGCAAATGGGGCTGATCGAATCCCGGCAGGGCAGCGGCAACGTGGTACGCGATCCCGAAGGCCTCACCCATCCCGCGGTGGTCGAGGCGCTGGTGCGCAAGCTGGGCCCGGAGTTCCTGGTCGAGTTGCTGGAGATCCGCGCGGCCCTGGGGCCGTTGATCGGCCGGTTGGCGGCCGAACGCAGCTTGCCCGAGGACGCCGACGCATTGCGCGCGGCGCTGGCCGAGGTTGAGCACGCCAAGACGGCCGTGGCGCGCCAGGCCGCAGACCTGGCCTACTTTCGGGTGCTCATCCATAGCAGCCGCAACCGCGCACTGGGGTTGCTGTATCGCTGGGTTGAGCACGCCTTCGGTGGCCGCGAGCATGAACTCACCGGGGCCTACAACGACCCCGAGCCGGTGCTGGTCGACCTGCAAGCGATCACCGACGCGGTGGTGGAGCGCGACGCCGCAGCGGCCGCGGCCAACGTCGAGGCGTACCTAAGCGCCAGTGCGCTGCGAATGGTCCGGTGCTACGCCGAAGAGCTGGCCGACGGGCGGGATTAGCTGCAAACCGGGATTAGCTGCCGGGCTCGAGCTCGCCTGGTTGGATTCCAGACGTGGGTCGGATTCTTGACGTGGGTTGGGTTCCTGAGGTGGAGCGGCCGTCCGCATCCGGGACCGCAGGCTTTGGCCCGGTCAGCTTCGGCGCCGTCGTACTCCTGCTACTGCTGGTGGCCGCGGCGGTCTGGGTTGCTCGGCATCCACGCCTGGGGCAAACCCTCTGGGCCCGGGTGCGCGATGCCCCCTGGGTCCGACGCGTGTGGGAAGCCCCGGTGGTTCGCCGCGCGTGGGCCTGGTCGCGTGAACAGGTCAAAGGCAAGGGGTACGGGGTCGCAGGAATCCTGCTGCTGGTTCAGCTGATCGTGGTCATGGCATTGGCCGAGGGCTTCACAGAGGTCCTGGACGACGTGCTGGAGGGAGACGGCATCGCCGGGATTGACCGACCGGCCGCCGAGTGGTTGGGAACCAACCGTGACCTGTGGTTGACCAAGGCGCTGTTGATTGTCACGTCGGTAGGTGGGCCCGCCGGGCTGGCCGTGATGACGGTAGTCATCAGCTCCGTGGTCGCGTTGTGGCGCAGATCGTGGCTGCCGATAGTGCTGGCGCTGGCCGGTGCGATCGGGATCCTGCTCGTGGTCCTGACGGCCAAAGTTCTGGTGGTCCGCGAACGCCCACCGATACCGTTCGCCGTGATTACCGAAAAGGGATTCTCCTTTCCCTCCGGCCACGCCGCCGGCACCGCCGCAGTCGTGCTGCTGTCCGCCTGGCTGCTGACGCGCTACCTCATCAAACGGTGGATCCCACAAGTGCTGGTGTGGACCGTCGCGATCGGCCTGACCGGCGCAGTCGGGCTATCGCGCATATATCTCGGGGTTCACTACGTCAGCGATGTGGTGGGCGGCTGGTTCTTGGGAGCCGCGTGGGCAGGCGGCGTGATACTCGTCGGAAGCTGGTGGGAGCGCTTTGGCCGAGGCCGCGGGCTACTCGGCGATCCGGGTCGCCGGGTGCACAGCGACGAGGCCTAGCTTGCTGCGGCGCTTGCACATCGCCGCCAGCTCCGCGTACGCCTTTTCGCCCAGCAGCTCGGTGAGCTCGTCGGCCAGGCTCTCCCACACCTGCTTCTTGCCGATATGGGTGGCCGGATCGCCGGTGCAATACCAGTGCAGGTCAGCGCCGCCGGAGCCCCAGCCGCGGCGATCGTATTCGGTGACGGTGGTCTTGAGGATCTCGGTGCCGTCGGGCCTGGTCACCCACTCCTGGCTGCGCCGGATCGGCAACTGCCAGCAGACGTCGGGCTTCATCGTCAGCGGCGGAACACCCAGCTTGAGGGCTTTGCTGTGCAACGCGCACCCGGCGCCGCCGCGAAATCCCGGTCGGTTCAAGAAGATGCACGCGTCCTTGTGTTTGCGGGTGCGGTATTGCGGCTGCCCTTCGTGCTCGTCGATTTCCAGGTAGCCCTTGTTGCCCAAGCCCTTTTCGCGGTACTGCCAGTCGTCATTGGTCAGTTTCTGCACCGCGTCGTCCAGCCGCGCCCGGTCGTCGTCGTCGGACAGGAACGCGCCGTGCGAGCAACACCCGTCGTCCGGCCGGCCCGCCACCGTGCCCTGGCAAGCGGGCGTGCCGAATACACATGTCCAGCGCGACAACAACCAGGTGAGGTCGGCCGCGATCAGGTGCTCGGGATTGTCGGGGTCGTAGAACTCCACCCATTCACGGGCGAAATCCAATTCGACCTCGTTCCCCGGAAGTGTTCCCGGCTGCCCTGGCTCCGGGCGCGAGTTGGCCACGGATAAAACGTTAGACCACGATTCGCACCCGCGGCCCGGCTTGGATCAGCGAGCCGCTCAGCGATCGACCAGGCTGCCCAGCTAGGTTTGTTTCGTGCGATTGGGCGTGCTCGACGTGGGCAGCAACACGGTCCATCTGCTGGTGGTGGATGCGCACCGCGGCGGGCACCCGACCCCGATGAGTTCGACGAAGGCCACCCTGCGGCTGTCCGAGGCGACCGACAGCTCGGGCAAGATCACCAAGCGCGGCGCCGACAAACTGGTTTCCACCATCGACGAGTTCGCCAAGATCGCGGTCAGCTCCGGCTGCTCCGAGCTGATGGCCTTTGCTACCTCGGCGGTCCGGGACGCGGAGAACTCCGAAGATGTGTTGTCGCGGGTGCGTAAAGAGGCCGGCGTCAAGTTGCAGGTGCTGAGCGGGGTCGACGAATCCCGGTTGACCTTCCTGGCGGTGCGCCGGTGGTACGGGTGGAGCGCGGGGCGCATCATCAACCTCGACATCGGTGGCGGCTCGCTGGAACTGTCCAGCGGCGTCGATGAGGAGCCCGAGGTCGCGCTGTCCCTGCCGCTGGGCGCCGGCCGGCTGACCCGCGACTGGCTGCCCGACGATCCGCCCGGCCGGCGGCGGGTGGCGATGCTGCGTGACTGGCTGGACGCCGAGCTGGCGGAGGCCAGCGCGACCGTCCTCGAAGCCGGCGCTGCGGAGCTGGCGGTGGCGACGTCGAAGACTTTTCGCTCGTTGGCGCGGCTTACCGGCGCGGCGCCGTCGGCCGCGGGACCGCGGGTGAAACGGACGCTGACCGCCAACGGCCTGCGGCAACTCATCGCTTTTATCTCTAGGATGGCGGCGGTTGACCGTGCCGAGCTGGAAGGAGTGAGCGCCGAGCGGGCGCCGCAGATCGTCGCGGGCGCGCTGGTGGCCGAGGCGAGTATGCGAGCGCTGTCGATAGAAACGGTGGATATCTGCCCTTGGGCGCTGCGTGAGGGCCTGATCCTACGCAAACTCGACAGCGAAGCCGACGGAACTGCCGTCGTAGACACTTGGGTGCGGGATGCTGGAGGTCAGGTAGTTGATCGGAACGTAGCGAGCCGATCGAGAGGCGACAAACCATGACTGGACCAGAATCCGAGACCCAGAACTCCGAAACCCGGCCGATCTCCGTGGCCGAACTGCTGGCCAGGAATGGATCCATCGGCGCCCCGGCGGTCACCCGGCGGCGGCGCCGCCGGCGCGGCGATAGCGATGCGGTCACGGTCGCCGAGCTGACCGGTGAGATTCCGATCGTCGCCGACGAGGAATCCCCCGCGCCCGACGCGCACGAGGAATACGAGGAACCCGTCGCGGTCGCCGAGCCGGTCGCCCCGGCGCCGCCCGAACCGGTCGCCGAACCCGAGGCTGAACAAGCCGGGGTTTCTGACGACGACGACAACGACGGCGTGTACTGGTCCGAGCCGGAACCCCGCTGGCCCAAATCGCCGCCGCAGAGCAAGCACAAGTCGGGCCCGGAACGCAGCGCCTACCCACGCCCGCTGCCCCACGCCGACGAGGCGGAGGAAGCGGCGGACAGCGGCGCGGGATCCGGTGCCGAGGGGATGAGTCCGGACCCGGTCGGCCACTACGGCGACATGTCGGTGGACCTGATGGATTCCGAGGTGAGCGAAGCCGAACCGGGCGCCGAGGATTCCGCGTACGTGCGCTCCTTCCTGCAGGAGGGGACACTGTTCGGCGGCGGCCAGACGCTGGCCGACGAGCTGGCGCGACGACACAGCGATGAGCGCGCGGCGGACGCGCAATCGGCGATGGACTTCGGAGACGAGTTCGAGGGCTCCCGCCGCGATGTCGTCGGGGATCTCCTGGGCCGTGACCAGGCAGACGAGGACCGGCGGTCGCATCCCAGATTCGAGGCGCTGCGGCACGGTACCGTGATCGTGCTGCAGTCGATGCTGGCCGTGGCGTTCGGCGCGGGGCTGTTCATCGCGTTCGACCAGTTGTGGCGGTGGAATCCGATCGTGACGCTGGTGCTATCCGTGCTGGTCATCCTCGGCCTGGTGGTCGGGGTGCGGGTGGTTCGCAAGACCGAGGACATCGCCAGCACGTTGATCGCGGTTGCGGTCGGTGCACTGATCACCTGGGGACCGTTGGTGCTCTCCTTGCAAGCGGGCTAGGGGTCACCAGAGGGGGAGAGTGCGCCCAGCAATCAAAGTCGGCTTGTCGACGGCCTCGGTCTACCCGTTGAGGGCCGAGGCTGCGTTCGAGTACGCCGCCAGGCTCGGCTACGACGGGGTCGAGCTGATGGTGTGGAGCGAGTCGGTCAGCCAGGACATCGATGCCGTCGAGAAGCTGTCGGAGCGCTATCACGTGCCGGTGCTGTCGGTGCATGCTCCCTGCCTGTTGATCTCGCAGCGGGTGTGGGGCTCCAACCCGATCAACAAGCTGGAACGCAGCGTCAGGGCCGCCGAGCAGCTGGGTGCGCAGACCGTCGTCGTGCATCCCCCGTTCCGCTGGCAGCGGAGCTACGCCGAGGGATTTCGCGACCAGGTCACCGACCTGGAAGCGTCCAGCGACGTGATGGTGGCCGTGGAGAACATGTTCCCGTTCCGGGCGGACCGGTTTTTCGGCACTGACCAGACGCGGGAACGGATGCGCAGAAGGGGCGGCGGCCCGGGTCCGGCGATTTCGGCGTTCGCCCCGTCCTACGACCCGCTGGACGGCGACCACGCGCACTACACGCTGGACCTGTCGCACACCGCGACCGCGGGCGGCGACGCGCTGGACATGGCCCGCCGGATGGGGTCGGGGCTGGTGCACCTGCATCTGTGCGACGGCAGCGGCCTACCCGCCGACGAGCACCTGGTGCCGGGGCGCGGCACCCAACCGACCGCCGAGGTGTGCCAGCTGCTGGCCGCCGGAGACTTCGCCGGCCATGTCGTGCTGGAGGTGTCCACCTCGAGCGCACGTTCGGCCAACGAGCGCGAAGCCATGCTGGCCGAGTCCCTGCAGTTCGCCCGCACCCACCTGCTGCGCTGATATGGACACGTCATTCACCCGCGCAATGACCCTGCGCGAGATCCCAGCCGGTGCGGATGGCCCCGCGTATGCGGCCGAGCTGAACGAGCACTGGACGATCGGGCCCAAGGTGCACGGCGGCGTGATGGTCGCGCTGTGCGCCAACGCCGCGCGCATGGCATACGGTGACGGGCTCGAGTCCGAGCAACCGGTTGCGGTGTCGGCGAACTTCCTGTGGGCGCCCGATCCGGGCGCGGTGCGGCTGGCGACGTCGATCCGCAAGCGGGGTCGGCGGATCAGCGTGGTCGACGTCGAGCTCACCCAGGACAAGCGGACCGCGGTACACGCCGTGGTCACCCTGGGCGAGCCGGAGCATGATCACGCGCCGGTGCTGACGGCGAACCCGGTGCTGGATCTGATGGCGCCCGAACCGCCCGACGACGTCGAGCCGATCGGGCCGGGCCACCCGCTGGCCGGCCTGGTGCACCTGAGTGCGGGCTGCGACATCCGCCCGCTGCTGTCGACGCTCGGGCCCGCGACCGACGGGCGGCCGCCGGTGATCCAGATGTGGGCGCGTCCGCGCGACGCCGCTACCGACGTGCTGTTCGCCTTGCTGTGCGGCGACCTGTCGGCGCCGGTGACGTTCTCGGTGGACCGCACCGGGTGGGCGCCGACCGTCCAGTTCACCGCGCTGCTTCGGGGCCGGCCCGCCGACGGGTGGCTGCGCGTGATCTGCACCTGCACCGAGATCGGGCAGGAATGGTTCGACGAGGACCACGTCGTTGTCGACCAAGCGGGCCGTCTGGTGGTGCAGTCGCGCCAGCTGGCCATGGTGCCCGCCAAACGGTAGCTACCGCAGCGCCGCGACCGGGTCGACGACGCCATAGCCGCTCAGGCCGTCGGGGCCGCCCGCGGGCGCCCGGGCAGCCCGGACCACTCGGTCGATGACCTCGTGCGAGGACAGTTGCGGGTACTTGGCGCGCACCAGGGCAGCCACGCCCGACACGATCGCGGTGGAAAAACTGCTGCCCGCTGGCACCACCAACTCGTTGTCCGGGCCGTCGATCGCGTTGATCAACCCGTCGCTGCGGGGGGAGAGCCCGACGATGTCGGTGCCGGGTGCCGCGATCGAGACCCACGGTCCGGCCACATTTGCGTACACCGGCGGTGCTCCGGCCGAATCCACTGCGCCCACCGTCAGGACCTGGTCGCTCAACCACCCCGGCGCCACCAGAGTCTTCAGGTCGCGCCAGTCACGCGGAGTGTCGGCGCGCACCGGGTCTATCGGGTTCTGCTGGCAGGCCTGCTTGCGCAGGTCGCCGGCGGCGGACACGATCACCGCGTTCTTGTCGACGGCCGCATACTGCACAGCGGCAGCGAGGTCTCGCTGATCTGGGAGGTTGGGCACGCCCATGCAGATGACGTCGGAGATATTGATCACCGAGGCACCCATATTGGCGGCATGGACGATGGCCCGCGCCAGGGTGTGGATGCTGTCGACTGTTCGCGCTTTGGGACCACCGTCGTTGGGGTCCACGGGCGCGAACGCGTCACTGGACTGACGGATCGAGATCAATTCCACGTCCGGGGCCACCCCGGTGAAGGCATCGGTCGCCGCGGGGGCCCCGCCGATCACCGACGCCAACGCCCTCGTCACCAACCCCAGGAAGATCAGGGATCGCTTCATGCGGGCCCCGCCAACATGCGCGGATAGTATCGCCCGGTAGCGCGGACCGACCGAGGTTTCTGGAATGCTTTCCGGCATGGCAAGAATCGCGATCATCGGTGGCGGCAACATCGGCGAGGCATTGCTGTCGGGTCTGCTACGTGCGGGGCGGCAGGTCAAAGACCTGGTGGTGGCCGAACGGATGCCGGAGCGCGCCAAGTACCTGGCGGACACCTATTCGGTGCTGGTGACGTCGGTGACCGAGGCGGTCGAGAACGCGACGTTCGTCGTCGTCGCGGTGAAGCCGGCCGACGTCGACACGATGATGGCGGACGTGTCCCGGGCCGCCGCCGCCGCGGCGAGCGACGTGGAGCAGGTGTTTGTCACGGTGGCAGCCGGCATCACGATTGGTTACTTCGAGTCCAAGCTGCCGGCCGGGACGCCGGTGATCCGGGCGATGCCCAACGCGGCGGCATTGGTGGCGGCGGGAGTGACCGCGTTGGCCAAGGGGCGTTTCGTCACCCCCGAGCAGCTGGAGGAGGCATCCGCCCTGTTCGACGCCGTCGGCGGCGTGCTGACCGTGTCCGAGGCGCAGATGGACGCGGTGACCGCGGTGTCCGGCTCGGGCCCGGCGTACTTCTTCCTGATGGTCGAGGCCCTGGTCGACGCCGGTGTCGCGGTCGGTCTGAGCCGGCAGGTGGCCGCCGACCTGACCGCCCAGACGATGGCCGGATCGGCGGCGATGCTGCTGGAGCGAATGGATCAAGACCGGCATACCGCCGACGGCGAGCCGGTGGGAATGCAGGTGGACACGACGGCGGCGCAACTGCGGGCGACGGTGACCTCTCCCGGCGGCACTACCGCCGCTGCGCTGCGCGAACTCGAACGCGGAGGGTTGCGGGCCACCGTCGACGCGGCCGTCCAGGCCGCCAAAACCCGGTCTGAGCAGCTAAGAATTACATCAGAATAATTCAAGATTTTTGAACTGATTATCCCCCACCAGTACCAGTAACCCCACTAGTCCCGCTATTCTCCTCTTTGTATGCACGTGTGGGTGCCGGCGGAGGGGAAGCCGCTGGCATTGCGCGTGCCTGACACGATTGGGTTGCGATGACGTCTACGAACGGGCCATCGGCTGGCGGAAAATCGGCGCGCGACACCGGTTCCGTCGACGGCCAGCCGGCCAGGACGCAATTTCTCACCGTGGCCGAGGTGGCGGCGCTGATGCGGGTCTCCAAGATGACGGTGTACCGGCTGGTGCACAACGGCGAACTGCCGGCGGTCCGCGTCGGGCGGTCGTTCCGGGTGCACGCCAAGGCCGTTCACGACATGCTGGAGACGTCGTACTTCGACGCGGGTTAGCCCGGGGTTAGCCCAGCATCATCAGGCCACTAGCCGGTTGACCACGCACCGCCGTCTCGATCGCTGAGCGGTCGCCCGGCGGCCGGTTTGGTGTTCGTCGCGGCTGGCCGGGTAAAGTGACGGGGTCTTTTGAGTCATTCACAAACCGGCACGGGTCAGATAGCGGAGTTATGGGTTCAGTAATCAAGAAGCGGCGCAAGCGTATGTCGAAGAAAAAGCACCGCAAGCTGCTGCGTCGCACCCGGGTGCAGCGCAGAAAACTTGGCAAGTAGGCCCGGCCCGCGCCGACTGTCACCCGACCGTAATACCGCCGTTTCGCTAGGCCGCTAGGCTGTCCGGGTGGATTCGTCAACCGGGGACGGTGCCGGTAGCAGCGGCACGGTGCATTACCCCAAAGTCGTGCTGGTCACCGGCGCATGCCGGTTTCTGGGCGGCTACCTGACTGCCCGGCTCGCGCAAAACCCGTTGATCAACGGGGTCATCGCGGTGGACGCGATCGCGCCGAGCAAGGACATGCTGCGCCGGATGGGCCGGGCCGAGTTCGTTCGCGCCGATATTCGCAATCCCTTCATTGCCAAAGTGATTCGAAACGGCGAAGTCGACACCGTGGTGCACGCGGCGGCGGCGTCGTTCGCGCCGCGCTCCGGCGGCAGCGCCGCTTTGAAAGAGCTCAACGTGATGGGCGCGATGCAACTGTTCGCGGCGTGTCAGAAAGCGCCGTCGGTTCGCCGGGTCGTGCTGAAGTCGACCTCAGAGGTCTATGGGTCCAGCGCCCACGATCCGGTGGTGTTCACCGAGAACAGCAGCAGCCGCCGGCCTTTTCGCGAGGGTTTTGCCAAGGACAGTCTGGATATCGAGGGTTACGTGCGCGGCCTCGGCCGCCGCCGGCCCGACATCGCGGTGACAATTCTGCGGCTGGCCAACATGATTGGCCCCGCGATGGACACCACGTTGTCGCGGTATCTGGCCGGGCCGGTGGTCCCGACGATGTTCGGCCGCGATGCGCGATTGCAGTTGCTGCACGAGCAGGATGCGCTGGGCGCGCTGGAGCGCGCGGCGATGGCGGGCAAGGCCGGCACCTTCAACATCGGGGCCGACGGCATCATCATGCTGTCCCAGGCAATCCGGCGAGCCGGCCGAATTCCGTTGGCAGTACCGGGATTTGGTGCCTTTGTTCTGGATTCGCTGAGACGTGCCAATCGCTATACCGAGATCAATCGCGATCAATTCGAGTATTTGAGTTACGGCAGGGTGATGGACACCACCAGGATGCGTTCCGAACTCGGCTACCAGCCGAAATGGACGACGGCCGAGGCATTCGACGACTATGTTCGCGGCCGTGGCCTGACTCCCATTATCGACCCTGATCGGGTACGCTCCTTGGAAGGTCGTGCCATCGCGTTCGCACAGCGCTGGGGTAGCCGAAATCCAATTCCATGGGTCGGCATCAGATAGATTTGGATACGTAACGTGGCGGGTGAAACCAGAGCGAATGTCATTCCACTGCACACCAATAGGGGTCGGGTAGCCGCGAAACGGCGTGCAGATCAACGGGCCGAGACGTCCCGTCAGCACCCCTCGTTACTGTCCGATCCGCAGGGCCGCGCATCGACCGAACAGATCGCCGCGGTGGTCCGCGAAATCGACGAGCACCGGCGTGCCGCGGCCGGCGCGTCCGCCGCCGAAGCTCCGTTGAACGATCTCGCGCAACGCGTGGCCGGCGTCGCCGGATTCTTCCGCCAGCGGCTTACCGGTGACTACGGCGTCGACGACTTCGGATTCGACCCGCACTTCAACGACGCTATCGTTCGGCCTTTGCTGAGGTTCTTCTTCAAGTCGTGGTTCCGGGTGGAAGTCAGCGGTATCGAGAACCTGCCGGCCGAGGGCGCCGCGCTGTTGGTGGCCAATCACGCCGGGGTGTTGCCGTTCGACGGGTTGATGCTGTCGGTGGCCGTGCACGACGAGCACCCGGCGCACCGGGATATGCGCTTGCTGGCCGCCGACATGGTGTTCGACCTGCCGGTGGTCGGCGAGGTCGCCCGCAAAGCGGGCCACACCATGGCCTGCACGACGGATGCGCATCGGCTGCTTGCCGCCGGCGAGCTCACCGCGGTGTTCCCCGAGGGCTACAAGGGGTTGGGGAAGCGGTTCGAGGACCGGTACCGCTTGCAGCGGTTCGGTCGCGGCGGTTTCGTATCCGCGGCGCTGCGCACCAAGGCGCCGATCGTGCCGTGCTCGATCGTCGGCTCCGAAGAGATCTATCCGATGCTGACCGACGTGAAGATGCTCGCGCGGCTGTTCAGCCTGCCCTACTTCCCGGTCACGCCGCTGTTCCCGCTGGCCGGTCCGGCCGGCCTGGTGCCGCTGCCGTCGAAGTGGCGCATCGCGTTCGGGGAGCCGATCTACACCGCCGACTACGCGCCCAGCGACGCCGAAGACCCGATGGTCACCTTCGAGCTGACCGACCAGGTACGCGAGACGATCCAGCAGACGCTGTACCGGCTGCTGGCCGGCCGCCGCAACGTCTTCCTGGGCTAGCAGAGGCTAGCTGACCTTTACTTGACCAGGGTGAACTGGCAAACGTCGGTGACGTCATCGCGGAACAGGTCCGAGCAGCCCGTCAGGTAATGCATGAAGTTGTCGTACGTCTGCTGCCCCTTCAGCTCGATGGCCTCGTCCTTGTGCTCTTCCAGCTTCTCGGCCCAGGTGTTCAGCGTCTTGACGTAGTTCGACCCGATCCGGTGGCAGCGCTCAATCTTGAAACCGGCCTTCGACGAGGCCTGTTCAACCTGCGGGACTCTGGGCAGCCGACCACCCGGGTAGATCTCGGTCAGGATGAACCTGATAAAGCGCAGCCGGCTCATCGGCGACGTTATGCCACGCTCCTTGGCTTCCCCGGGAGTCGGGATGACGATCGTGTGCAGCAGCATCCGGCCGTCGTCGGGCATCACGTTGTAGCACATCTTGAAGAAGGTGTCGTAGCGCTCGAATCCGGCGTCGCCGGCACCGTCGGCGAAGTGCTCGAACGCACCGAGCGACACGATGCGGTCGACCGGCTCGTCGAATTGCTCCCAGCCCTGCAGCCGCACGTCCTTGGTTCTGGGACTGTCCATCTCGGC
>NZ_DATJYB010000160.1:0-2847 GCF_035499775.1 Mycobacterium sp.
GGCGAGTGCAGGATCACCCGCCAGTCGCCCAGCTCGTCGTGGAACCGCTCGACCAGCAATGTCTGGTCGGTCGGTATCGCCCCGGTGGCGGTCCGCTGGTCGTCCAGCAGCACCCACAGGTTGTCGGTCGCGTAGTCGTCGAAACCCAGGTCCGCGCAGCGCTTGCCGAACGCCCCGCGGTCCAGGGCGGCCAGCTGGCCGGTGAACGCGCCGAGCGCGGCGCCGAGTTCGGCCGGGCGGCCGACGTCGTCGCCGCGCCAGAACGGCAGCCGGGCGGGCTGGCCGGGCGCGGGGACCACCAGCACCCGGTCGTGGGTGATCTCGGTGATCCGCCAGCTGGTGGCACCGAGCGAGATCACGTCGCCGGGCCGGGACTCGTAGACCATCTCCTCGTCGAGCTCGCCCACCCGGGACGGCTTCTCGGCGTCGCCGGCCAGGTACACGGTGAACAGCCCGCGGTCGGGGATGGCGCCGCCGGAGGTGACGGCCAGCCGCTGCGCACCGGGCCGCGCGGTCAGCGTGCCGTCATCGCGGTCGTAGACCAGCCGCGGTCGCAGTTCGGCGAACTCGGTGGACGGGTATTTGCCGGACAGCAGGTCCAGGGTGGCCTCGAACACGCTGCGCGGCAGCGCGGCGAACGGGGCGCTGCGGCGCACGGTGTCGAACCACCGGTCGGCGTCCAGCGGCTCCAGCGCGGCCGCCGCCACGGTGTGCTGCGCGAGGATGTCCAGCGGGTTGGCGGGTACCCGCATCGTCTCGATCTGGCCGGTGAGCATCCGCTGCACACTGACCGCACAGCCGATCAGGTCGGTCCGGTGCTTGGGGAACAGCACGCCTCGCGAAATCTCGCCGACCTGGTGTCCGGCCCGCCCGATGCGTTGCAGCCCGCTGGCCACCGACGGTGGGGCCTCCACCTGGATCACCAGATCGACCGCCCCCATGTCGATGCCCAGCTCCAGGCTCGAGGTCGCCACCACCGCCTTGAGCTGCCCGCGCTTGAGGTCCTCTTCGACCACGGCGCGCTGTTCCTTGCTGACCGAACCGTGGTGGGCGCGGGCCAGCACCGGCGGCGCGCCGAAGGTCTGGCCGCTGGCCATGATGTACGCCGGCGCCCCACCGGCCACCTGGGGATTGCCGGCAGACGGCAGCTCGACACCCGACCGTTCGGCGTGGATCTCGTTGAGCCGCGCGGTCAGCCGCTCGGCGAGCCGCCGCGAATTGGCGAACACGATCGTCGAGTTGTGCGATTCGATCAGGTCGACCAGACGTGCCTCGACATCCGGCCAGATGGTGTTGTTCGCCAGGTTGGCCATGTCGGGCACCGGCACCTGCACGGCGAGCTCGAGGGTCTTGGCCGACGGGGGAGCCACGATGGTCGTCGGGGCGGGTCCGGACAAAAACCGCGCGAGCTCCTCGGGCGGACGTACGGTCGCCGACAGCCCGATGCGTTGCGCCCTGCGGTTTTCGGGCGAGCCCGATGCGAGATCGTCCATCCGTTCCAGCGACAGGGCCAGGTGCGCGCCGCGTTTGCCGGCCGCGATCGCGTGGATCTCGTCGACGATGACGGTCCGCACGCCGGCCAGGGTCTCGCGCGCGGCCGAGGTCAGCATCAGGAACAGCGACTCCGGCGTGGTGATCAGCACGTCGGGCGGGTGGCTGATGAGCTCGCGGCGGCGCGCGGGCGGGGTATCGCCGGAGCGGAGCCCGACGCTGATGCCAGGTGGCGGCAGGCCGCGCCGCTCGGCGAGCCGGGTGAGCCCGGCCAGCGGGGTGCGCAGGTTGCGCTCGACGTCGACGGCCAGCGCCTTGAGCGGCGACACGTACAGCACCCGAGTCCCGGGCGGCCGATCGGCGGAGCGGGCCAGACTGTCCAACGCCCACAGGAACGCCGCCAGCGTCTTACCGGATCCGGTCGGCGCGATGACCAGGGTGTTCTTGCCGTCCGCGATGGCTTCCCAGGCGTCGGCCTGCGCGGCGGTGGGCGCGGCGAACGTGTTGGTGAACCAGTCGCGGGTGATCGCGCTGAATCGGCCCAACGGAGCAGTCGCCGAGGTCATCTAGTCATCGTGCCAACAGGCACCGACAAAAGAACTACTGCGGCTTTTGCCGCGAGGTCGCCATCGCGCCGGACAGCTCCGGCGGAATATCCGGCACCCGGGAGATCGTGTCCAGCAGCCCATGTGCACACGCGTCGGCCAGGCGTTCGGCGTCGGCCGTCGGGTCGATGATGCGCTGCCGGCAGATCTCGAAGGTCGACGCGATCCAGCCGATGATGATGATCCGCAGGTCACGCTCGACATCGGGCTCCAGCTTCGCCCCGGGGATATCGCCCAGCAGCTCGCCGATGCGCTCCATGATGTGCTCCAGCTGGCGGTTCTTGGCCTCGTCGTCGATGCCCAGCAGAACCGGATCGGAGCGGCCCAGGCCGACATAGGCGGCCCACGCAGCCTCCGGGTGGTACTCGTGGTACGCCATGTACCCCAGCACGCCGATCCGGATTTCTTCGAACATCGTCAGTCCGGAGGGCGGCAGATTCTGGGTGGCTTGGTAGAGCCGGTCCGCCTCGTCCTTGACAACCGCAGCGAAGAACGCCCGCTTATCTGGGAAGTAGTGATACATCAACGCTCGGGACACCCCGGCCCGCTCTGCGATCTCGTCGATGCGGACCTCGTCATAAGGCCGCTTCCCGAAGACCTCCGCCCCCAGAGCAAGCAACTCAGCTCGGCGGTCCTCGGGGGATAGCCGCCTCCTGGCTGTTGCCATGGGACAGATACTACTCATGGGTGTAACGCGTTCCGCCAGAGCAGATGCTCAGCCGAATTGCACACCCTGGGCCAGCGGCAGCTC
>NZ_DATJYB010000161.1:0-6811 GCF_035499775.1 Mycobacterium sp.
CGGCAGGTACCTGCTGCGGGTGCAGCGACGGAACGTGGTAATACTCCTGGAACGCGTCCGCGAAGATCTTCCAGTTGCTGTTGTTGTGAGCGACCCACTCATAGCGTTCGGTCAGTTTGCCGAACGGGTAGTCGTCCAGACCGGTGATCATCGGACCCAGGAACTCGCGCAGACTCTGCCGCGGCTCGGGATCGAGGTTGATGAAGATGAAGCCGTTCCACACGTCGCAATGCACCGGATTCAACCCGTAGTCGGCGGTGTCGAGATCGAAGAACTCCGACTCCTGCTGCACGAATTTCAACGCGCCATCAAGATCGTAGCGCCAGCCGTGATACTTGCAGGTGAACTGCCGGCAGGTACCGCGCGTCTCGTTGCCGGGAAAGTCGTTCCAGACCAGCTTGTTTCCGCGGTGGCGGCAGACGTTGTAGAAGGCACGAATGTGATCGTCGCGGCCCTTGACCAGGATGACCGAAACCCGGGCGACCTCGATCTCTTTGGTGACGTAGCTGCCGACGCGCGGCAGCTCTTCCACGCGGGCGACGTTGAGCCAGGCCCGCTTGAAGATTGCTTCACGTTCGAGTTCGTAGAACTCCGCGGACGTGGAGTCGCGAAATGAGACGGGACCGGTGCCCAGTTCGGGGTAGTGTTCGGTCCACGATCCCTCCGCGGGTCTTCCTGATCGCGTCATGTCAGCCTCCCGAAATCTACTGTGCTGCCACGAATGTCATAGCACCGAACCACCGTTGACACCGAGGACCTGGCCGGTGATATAGCGGGCCTCGTCCGAGCTCAGGAACCCGACCGCGGCGGCGATGTCGGCACCAGTACCCAGGTAACCCACCGGGATGTTGCTGGCGATCTGCTCGTTGGAGGGCAGAATTCCGGCGGCTTGGGATTGATGTTGCATCGGCGTCTCGATGCCCGACGGCGGGATGGTGTTGACAGTGATCCCGTGTGCGGCGTATTCGCGGGCCAGCGACTTGGTCAGGGTGATCACCGCACCTTTGGATGCCGCGTAGTGCGCGGCGAACGGCGATCCGCGTTGCGCGCTCGACGACGAAATCATCACGATCCGGCCCCATTTCGCGGCCAACATGTCGGGCAGGGCGACTTGGCAGCAATGAAAGGTACCGGTCAGGTTGACGTCGATTATCCGTGCCCAAGCCTCGGCGGTGATCTCGATGAAGGGCGAGAAGCCGAACAATCCTGCGCTGGTAACCAACACCGAAACCGGGCCCAGTTCGCTGCGGACTTTCGCGAACGCTTGCTCGACGGCAAGCCGGTCGGTCACGTCGGCGCCGACGCCGACAGCAACGGTCCCGTCCGCCAGAAGGTCCTCGGTGACGCGTTGCGCTGCTTGCTCATCGACGTCGAGGACGGCGACCTTGAGTCCGCGGCGCCCCAATTCGTGGCAGGTCGCCTCGCCGATGCCGGAGGCGCCGCCGGTCACCACCGCCACCCTGCTCATCGATTCGGCGCGTTCACTCGTAGACCACCCGCACCGTGCGACTGGTCGGCACGGCCTGACAGGTCAGCACCCAGCCCTCGTCGACCTCGTCGTCTTCGAGCGCGTCATTGTTGAGCATCCGGGCACACCCTTCGGTCAACCGGGCCATACATGTTCCACAGGAGCCGATTTCGCACGACGACGGGGGATTCAGGCCCGCCATTCGGGCGGTCTGCAGCAAGGTATCGCCTGCCTCGTACGGCACTGTCGTGGTCCGCTGATTGAGCTGGATAGTCACCTCTTCGGTGACCGCCGAAGCCGTCGACAACAGAGCGGGGGGATCATGCATCTCCAGAAGAGTATCAACTACTTGCGATAGGTATCAAGTACTAGATATCGGTGCGATCTTTGAACAACTCGTGACCAGTGCCCTTTTCGACCACCCGGCCCAGCAATTCACGCAGAGTCTCCTGCTCGTCGGCAGTCAGTACGCCAAAGACCTTTTCGTGAGCGGCGACGGCGTCGCTGAGCACCGTGGCCACGACACTACGCCCCTCGTCGGTCAGGTACGCCTGCAGAATGCGCTTGTGCTGAGGGTCTTGCTTTCTTTCCACCAGACCACGGTGTTGCAGCGCGGTGAGCGCCAGCTGAACGCCTTGCGGACTGATCAGCAGACGTCGGGCCAGTTCGGCACCGGACAAGCCCGGCTCGTTGGAAAGTTGCCGCAGCACACCGATTTGGGCCGTGCTGACGCCGTGCGGGCTGATCGCGTCATTCACTGTGGTCAGCGAGAAGTAGAAGGCCTGCTTGAGCAGCCACAGGATGTTCTCGGTAAGTTCCATCCTTGTCTCCCTGCGCTATCGCGTGATCGGCGTCTTGTGAATCTGCCCGTCCTTCATGACGAACGAGACCTCGAGTGTGGTGGCGATGTCGCGGGAGGGATCGCCCGGCACGGCGATGATGTCGGCAAGATAGCCCGGCGCCAGGCGCCCCAACTCGTGGTCGGCCTCGATGAGTTCGGCGGCCACGACCGTGGCTGC
Source organism: Mycobacterium sp. (assembly GCF_035499775.1). Taxonomy (GTDB): domain Bacteria; phylum Actinomycetota; class Actinomycetes; order Mycobacteriales; family Mycobacteriaceae; genus Mycobacterium. The sequence continues at coordinate 2,488 of NZ_DATJYB010000161.1, forward strand.
CCGGATCGCCTGCATCGGCGTCATGCCGCGCGCGACCAGCGCACCTAGTTCCTTGGCGTTCTGGCCGTGCGGGATCGCGGGTGCGTCGCTGCCGCTTGCGATGCGTACACCGGCAGCAATCGCCTTGGGCAGCATCTCCTTTGCGCGCGGAAATACCTCGAGTGCTTTCTTGCGCAGTTCCGGGGCGATCCGGTCGATCGCCATCGCGTCGGTCAGATAGGTGGTGGAGACCAGGAAGGTGCCGTGATCGACCATCATCTGGATCGTCTCGTCGGTGGCCAGAAAGCCGTGCTCGATGCAGTCGATCCCGGCCCGAATACACGCCCGAACCGCGGAGTCGCCGACCGCGTGCGCGGCCACCCGCACCCCGGCGCGGTGGGCTTCGTCGGCGATCGCGGCGAACTCGGCATCGGAATACTGCTGAGCGCCCGGGGCGGTGCTGTGCGACATGACGCCGCCCGACGCGGACACCTTGATCAGCTTGGCGCCGTGGCGAATTTGGTATCGGACGCAGGCGATCACGTCGGGCACACCGTTCGCGATGCCCTCGGCCACCGAGAGCGGCATGATCCCGGGTGCCAGGCGCTGAAACACCGTCGGATCCAGGTGCCCACCGTAGGGCGTGACGGCGTGGCCGGCGGGATAGATGCGCGGGCCGGGATGCCAGCCCTGGTCGATAGCGCGTTGTAGCGCGACATCGAGCAGGTAGCCGCCGGTCTTGACCATCAACCCGAGGTTGCGCACGGTGGTGAAACCCGCGTCCAGGGTGGTACGTGCGTTGACGGCGCCGCGCAGGGTGCGATAGGCCGGGTCGTCCTGGACGCCGTGCATCGGCGCCGGCAGACCCTCGGGTCCTCCGGGACCGCCGATGAGCAGGTTGAGTTCCATGTCCATCAGACCCGGCAGCAGGGTGACATCCCCGAGGTCGATGACCGCCGCCGAATCTGGCAGCGGCCCTTCGGGATTGATGGCAGTTATGCGCTGCCCGTCGACCACGACCACCGCCGGCGAGCGCACCTGGCCGGCGTCGACGTCGCCCCAGCGATCAGCCCGCAGCACGGTCACGGCCATCATGGGACGGGTTCCGATACACAGTCCAGGGTGGAGGCGCCCGAGTCCGGCACGCGGGGCTGCTTCCAGCACTCGACCGGAAACGACACCATGATCATCGAATACAGCAGGTGCATCAGGTTCACGACATCGTCGGGCAAGTCGTCGAGCGGGAACTTGTCGCAGTAGGCCATGGCTTCTTCGGCGCGTGGGGTGATTGCGTCGTAAAAGATCTTCATCTCGGTCATCGAGCTCGCCAGTCGCTTGGCGTAACGCTCCGGTTCGGTGGGCAAGCACCACTGCGTGAAGGGCTCCAGGTCGGCGAATTCGGTTGGCAGCAGAGCAGACATCGGGTTCACCGGGCTCACACTCCTACCGTGGACGCGCGACGGTATTGCTCGATCCAGGCCGCGGTTTCCTTGTGCAGGTGACGCAGCAGGATCTCCTGGTCGTTGAGCACGAACCGATCGACCACGCGCGACTCGAGCATGCTCTGGGTTGCCTCCAGCGTGTTCGCGTCCTGCAGTCCGTATTCCTTGAACGACACCGCGGCCAGTTCCTGGGCAACGCGTTCGCGCGGAGTCCGCGGCTGCGGGAAATACAGGGTGCCCTCGAAAATGTGGCTGTTGAACGACGTCGGCCAATAGTGGTAGGTCAGATACCAGCCCTGCCCCCAGAACAGAATCACGAAGTTGGGGAACAGCTGAAACGAATCAAGGCCCCACGGATCACATTTCGCAGGGTTCAGCCCTACCGGCAGCTCTCCCAAATCCGGCTTGTCCCAAGGGCCGAAAAGGCCACTCTGGCAGATGTCCTCGATCGGCTTGCGCATCTCAGCCGACATCTCCCAGGCCCGCACACCCGAGGTGCTGACCAACCGGTGTGGGCCGTCCAGCCGGTAGTGGGGGGCCTCAAAGCCGGCTTCGGCGGCGGCCTTTGAATAGGCGGTGGGCGACTGGTTCGCGTGCAGCACCGGGGCGTGATAGAACTCCTGGAACGCGTCCATGTACAGCTTCCAGTTCGCCCTCACCTCAGAGCGATAGCACCAGCGTGAGGTCATCTTGCCGAACGGGTAGCCCGCCAGATCCCCGATCATCGGACCCAGAAATTCACGCAACGATTGCTCGGGCTGCTTGGCGAAGTTGACGAATATGAAGCCTTCCCAGACATCGCAGTGCACCGACACCAGCCCGTAGCGGCTCTTGTCGAGGTCGAAGAATTCCTCTTCCTGCTGCACGAACGTCAGGTTGCCGTCCAGGTCGTAACGCCAGGCGTGGTACTTGCAAGTGAACTGGCGACACACACCGCTGGTCTCTTCGAGCGGCATGTCGTTCCACACCAGCTTGTTGCCGCGGTGCCGGCAGACGTTGTGATAGGCCTTGATCTCTCCGGATACCGTACGCACCAGGATGATTGACGTGTTGACGACCTTGAGCTCCTTGGTGAAGTAACTCCCCTTCCGCGGAACCTGCTCGACGCGACCAACATTGAGCCACGCGCGCTTGAAGATCGCCTCGCGCTCCAACTCGTAGATCTCGGGGCTGACGGAGTCCTCGTACGACACTGGATCGGTGCCCAATTCCGGGTAATGCTGCGTCCAGCTGCCCTCGGGCGGCTTGGGGAATCGAGCCATGGTCGCTCCTGTCCGTTGCGATCGCGCACGGATCCCTTGGGAAAGGGCATCTGGCCACTGGTTTCAGTGATTCTCCAGGATCCTGCAGAACTCCGCCGCAACCCGACGGTATCTGCTCGACCGAGCAATCGCAAGTAGTTGATATTCGCGCTCGGCGGGTCGGGCGACGGGCCCGACTGGTTCGGCCCGGCAGAGTTCGGGTACCAAGTGTGTCAATGAGCACCGAAAGCCGTCAGCGGAAATGGACGCTCGACGAGATCACGATCACCGATCGGTCAGCGATGTCCCGCACCATCGGGGGCACCGCGATCGGCAACTTCATGGAGTGGTACGACTTCGGGGCCTACGGCTACATGGCCACGACGCTGGCGCAGGTGTTCTACCCCGGCAACAGCGCTAGCGCTGCCCACCTCATCGCCACCTTCGGCTCACTGGCGGCCGCGTACGTGGTACGTCCGTTGGGCGGGTTCATCTTCGGTCCGCTCGGCGACCGCATCGGACGCAAGCGGGTGCTGGTCACCACGATCCTGTTGATGACGATAGGCACAACGGCGACCGGTTTGCTTCCCGGCTACAGCACCATTGGCGTCTGGGCTCCGATCCTGCTTGTCGTTGCCCGAGTCTTTCAGGGGTTGTCGACGGGCGGCGAGTTCGTCGGGGCGATGACCTATCTGGTTGAGCAGGCTCCAGACCGCAAACGCGGCATGACGGTCGGGTTCCTGCCGATGGGCAATCTGGTCGGCTTTGTGTTCGCCGGCTTCATGGTCACCGCGCTGCAGGCTTGGCTGCCGAGCAGCGACTGGCTGGCCTGGGGCTGGCGCGTTCCCCTGTTGCTGGGGGCGCCGCTCGGCCTGATCGCGTTCTACATGCGACAGCGACTCGAGGAGTCATCCGCCTACACCCACCTGAGCCATGACGCCGAAGCGCAGGACGACCACGGCTGGCACCGAATTCGGCGCATGCTCGTCGAGCAGTGGCGGCCGATGCTGATTGTCGTGGCTCTCGTGTTGACCTCCCAGGTCGCCGACTTCATCATGACCGGATACCTGCCGACATATTTGAAAGTGGTTGTGCGGGTGGGCAACACGGCTGGATTGATGATGATCGTGGCGACGTTGGCGATCCTGATGGCCGCGATCGTGTTTGTGGCGAAGCTCTCGGATCACATCGGCGTCAAGCCGATCATGTGGACTGGCTGCGGGTTGCTCGTCGTCGGTTCCATTCCGGCATTCCTGCTGATCCGCTACGGCGGCAGCTATCCGCTGATCTTCATCGGCGTGCTACTGATCGGACTGATGGAACTGTGCTTTGACAGCACTACGCCCTCGGCATTGCCGGCACTATTCCCCACCAGCGTCCGCTACGGGGCGTTGGCCATTTCCTACAACATCTCGCTGTCGACCGTCGGCGGCACCACCCCGCTGATTGCTCAAGCGCTGATATCCAGCACCGGCAATGTCATGATCCCGGCCTACATGCTGATGGCAGCGGGCCTGATAGGAGTGGTCACACTACTGTTCACGCCCGAAGTCGCGGGCAAGCCATTGCCGGGGTCGGGACCGTCGGTGGAAAGTGAGCAGGAAGCTCGCGAACTGGCCGGCGAGGCGGCGTGATACTGGGTGCCGTGAGATCGCGGATCAT
>NZ_DATJYB010000162.1:0-21905 GCF_035499775.1 Mycobacterium sp.
CTCTGCCCGTCACGCATGGCATGAACCTCACACGTTCGATGGTACGAGTGAGGTTGGTGTGACTAGAGTGGCGATATCGAATCGTGAGGCAATCGCGACCTTGTTGGCAGCGATCGGTTCCGGACCGCGTCACGGCCATCCGTACCGGTCAAACCGCGCTTGCCACGGGTCGTCAAATCGGGTTTGGCCGCAAGGTCGGATAACCTAAGCAACCGATGACCGCTCGTTTCGACCTTCTCGTTGTCGGCTCTGGATTCTTCGGCCTTACGGTTGCCGAGCGCGTGGCTACTCAACTGGGAAAGCGCGTGCTCGTCGTCGACCGCCGCCCGCACATCGGTGGCAATGCGTATTCCGAGGCTGAGCCGCAGACCGGGATCGAGGTCCACAAGTACGGTGCCCACCTGTTCCACACCTCCAACAAGAGGGTTTGGGACTACGTGCGCCAGTTCACCGAGTTCAACGGCTACCAGCACCGGGTGTTCGCGATGCACAACGGGCAGGCCTACCAGTTCCCGATGGGACTGGGCCTGGTGTCGCAGTTCTTCGGCCGCTACTTCACACCCGACGAAGCGCGCCAGCTGATCGCCGAGCAGGCCTCGGAGATTCACACCGCCGACGCGCAGAACCTCGAGGAGAAGGCCATCTCGCTGATCGGCCGGCCGCTCTACGAGGCCTTCGTCAAGGGCTACACCGCCAAGCAGTGGCAGACCGACCCCAAGGAACTGCCCGCGGCCAACATCACCCGGCTGCCGGTGCGCTACACGTTCAACAACCGGTACTTCAGCGACACCTACGAGGGCCTGCCGGTCGACGGCTACACCGCGTGGTTGACCAGGATGGCCGCCGACGACCGCATCGAGGTCAGACTGGACACCGACTGGTTCGACGTCCGCGACCAGTTGCGGGCGGACAGTCCCGACGCACCGGTGGTTTACACCGGCCCGCTGGACCGGTACTTCGACTACGCCGAAGGCCGACTGGGCTGGCGCACCCTGGACTTCGAGGTGGAAGTGCTGCGGGATTGCGGTGACTTTCAAGGCACTCCGGTGATGAACTACAACGACCCCGACGTGCCCTACACCCGTATCCACGAGTTCCGGCACTTCCACGCCGAACGCGACTACCCGACCGACAAGACGGTGATCATGCGGGAGTACTCCCGGTTCGCCGAAGACGACGACGAGCCCTACTATCCGATCAATACCGAGGCCGACCGCGACCTGTTGGCCGCCTACCGGGCCAGGGCTAAGTCCGAAACCGCATCGTCAAAGGTACTGTTCGGCGGACGGTTGGGTACCTATCAATATCTGGATATGCATATGGCCATTGCCAGCGCACTGAACATGTACGACAACGTCCTAGCGCCGCATCTGCGCGACGGTGCGCCGCTGGTCGACGAGGGAGCCCGCGAATGAGTGCCGTCAGCCTGTTGTCCCGAATCATCCTGCCGCGGCCGGGTGAACCGCTCGACGTACGCAAGCTGTACCTGGAGGAGTCGACCACCAACTCCCGGCGTGCGCACGCGACCAGCCGGACGTCGCTGCACATCGGGAAGGAATCCGAGGTTTCCTTCGCCACGTATTTCAATGCGTTCCCGGCCAGCTACTGGCGGCGCTGGACGATCTGCACGTCGGTGGTGTTGCGCGTCGAGCTGACCGGAGCCGGTCGCGTCGACGTCTACCGCACCAAGGCCACCGGAGCCCGCATCTTCGTCGAGGGCCGCGAGTTCACCGGCACCGAGGAAGGCGCCCAAGGGCAGGGTGAAGTGCTCGAGATCGAGGTCCCGCTGAACCCGTTCGAGGACGGCGGCTGGATCTGGTTCGACATCACCACCGACACCGCGGTCACCCTGGTCGGCGGTGGCTGGTACGCGACCGAACCCGCGCCGGGCATCGCCAACGTCGCCGTGGGCATCCCGACGTTCAACCGCCCGGCCGACTGCGCGAACGCCCTTCGCGAACTCACCGCCGACCCGCTGGTCGACGAGGTGATCGGCGCGGTGATCGTGCCCGACCAGGGTGTGCGCAAGGTGCGCGACCATCCGGACTTTCCCGCCGCGGCCGCGCGGCTGGGCAACCGGCTCTCCATTCACGACCAGCCCAACCTGGGCGGTTCCGGCGGCTACAGCAGGGTGATGTACGAGGCCCTGAAAAACACCGACTGCCAGCAGATCCTGTTCATGGACGACGACATCCGCATCGAGCCGGACTCGATCCTGCGGGTGCTGGCGATGCACCGCTTCGCCAAGTCCCCGATGCTGGTGGGCGGCCAGATGCTCAACCTGCAGGAGCCGTCGCACCTGCACATCATGGGCGAAATCGTGGACCGGTCGAACTTCATGTGGACCGCCGCGCCGCACGCCGAGTACGACCACGACTTCGCCGAGTACCCGCTCAACGACGACGAGGACAAGAGCAAGCTGCTGCACCGGCGCATCGACGTCGACTACAACGGCTGGTGGACGTGCATGATCCCGCGGCAGGTCGCCGAGGAGCTGGGGCAGCCGCTGCCACTGTTCATCAAGTGGGACGACGCCGACTACGGCCTGCGGGCCGCCGAGCACGGCTACCCGACCGTCACGCTGCCGGGCGCTGCGATCTGGCACATGGCCTGGAGCGACAAGGACGACGCCATCGACTGGCAGGCCTACTTCCACTTGCGTAACCGGCTGGTGGTCGCGGCGCTGCACTGGGACGGGGACGTGTCCGGCCTGGTCCGCAGCCACCTCAAGGCGACGCTGAAACACCTTGCCTGCCTTGAATATTCGACGGTGGAGATCCAAAACAGGGCCATCGACGACTTCCTGGCCGGACCGGAGCACATCTTCTCCATCCTGGAATCGGCGTTGCCGGAAGTACGCCAGATGCGCACGGCCTTCCCGGACGCGGTGGTGTTGCCGGCGGCCAGCGAGCTGCCGGCGCCGCTGCACAAGAACAAGGTGATGAAGCCGCCGGTCAACCCGATGGTGATCGGCTACCGGCTCGTCCGCGGCATCCTGCACAACCTGAAGGCCGCCGACCCGGCCCACCACCAGCGCCCGGAGTACAACGTGCCCACCCAGGACGCACGCTGGTTCCGGCTCTGCACGGTCGACGGTGTCACCGTCACTACCGCGGACGGCTGCGGCGTGGTGTACCGGCAGCGCGACCGGGCCAAGATGTTCTCGCTGCTGACGAAGTCGTTGCGCCGCCAGCGGCAGCTGGGCCGTCGGTTCGACGAGATGCGCCGGGCCTACCGCGACGCGTTGCCCGTGCTGTCCAGCAAGCAGAAGTGGGAGATGGTGCTGCCGATCGATGGCGACAACCCATGACCGAGCCGGCCGAGCCGCCGTCCGGCGAAGTCGCCGTCATGGTGGCCGTCCAGCAGGCGCTGGCTGACCGCCCAGGGGTGCTACCCGCGGCGCGGGGGCTGTCGCACTTCGGCGAGCACAGCATCGGCTGGGTGGCCGTGTCGCTGCTGGGCGCCGTGCTGGCGCCGCGCCGCCGCCGGGAATGGCTGGTGGCCGGCGCCGGAGCGTTCGCCGCACATGCCGCCGCGGTACTGGTCAAGCGGGTGGTGCGGCGCAAGCGGCCACATCACCCGGCCGTCGCGGTCAACGTCGGCACACCCAGCCAGCTGAGCTTTCCGTCGGCCCACGCCACCTCCACCACGGCCGCGGCCATCCTGATGAGCCACGCCACCGGGCTGCCCCTGCGCGGGATACTGGTGCCTCCGATGGCGCTGTCGCGAATCCTGGCGGGCGTGCACTATCCCAGCGACGTGGTCGCCGGGATTGCCCTGGGTGCGGCCGTCGCGCACATCGCCATCCGGCTGGACAGAGGTGCTCGGGCATGAGTGAACATGAGTGAAGACGTGATGACCGGACAAGCTCCGAGCAACCTGGTCACCGGCGTGATCAAGGCGATCCGCCCGCGGCAGTGGGTGAAGAACGTGCTGGTGCTGGCCGCGCCGGTGGCCGGGTTGGGCAGCGGTATCCGCTACGACTACCACCAGATGCTGACTCAGGTGGCCGTGGCTTTCGTGGCGTTCAGCCTGGCGGCCTCGTCGATCTACCTGGTCAACGACGTGCGCGACGTCGAAGCCGACCGGGAGCACCCCACCAAGCGATACCGGCCGATCGCGGCCGGTGTGGTGCCCGAGTGGCTGGCCTACGTCCTGGCCGTGATCCTGGGCGCGGCGTCGCTGGCCGTGGCCTGGCTGCCGCTGCACAAGCCCAACCTCGCGGTGGTGATGGCGGTGTACATCGTCATGCAGCTGGGCTATTGCTTCGGCCTCAAACACCAAGCGGTGCTTGACATCTGCATCGTGTCGTCGGCGTATCTGCTGCGGGCCATCGCCGGCGGCGTGGCAACCGACATCCCGCTGTCCCAGTGGTTCTTGCTGTCGGCGGCGTTCGCGTCGCTGTTCATGGTGGCCGGCAAGCGCTACGCGGAGTTGCAGCTGGCCGAGCGTACCGGCGCGGCGATCCGCAAGTCGCTGGAAAGCTACACCAGCACCTACCTGCGATTCGTCTGGACATTGTCAGCCACCGCGGTGGTGATGTGCTACGGCCTGTGGGCATTCGAGCGCGACCACCACTCGGGGTCCTGGTACGCGGTGTCGATGGTCCCCTTCACCATTGCGATCTTGCGCTATGCGGTGGACGTCGACGGTGGCCTGGCCGGCGAGCCCGAGGACATCGCACTGCGCGACCGGGTGCTGCAGCTGCTGTTCGTGGCGTGGATCGCAACAATTGGGGCCGCCGTTGCCTGGGGCTAGCCCGCTGACCACCCGCCTCAAGGGCCTACCGGGACTGACGGGCCCGATCCGCATCAAGGCCCTCAACGGCGCGATGATGCGCCGCCGGCCGATCGCGGTCAGGCGGGTATTTCGGCCGATCTTCCGCTACCACCGGGTGGTCCGGATCAGCCTGTGGATCAGCGTGGTGGTCGTCGTCCTGCTGTTCGGTTGGGGCGCTTGGCAACGACGCTGGATCGCCGACGACGGCCTGATCGTGCTGCGTACGGTGCGAAATCTGTTGGCCGGCAACGGTCCGGTGTTCAACATGGGCGAGCGCGTCGAAGCCAACACCTCCACGCTGTGGACCTATCTGGTGTATGTGGGCAGTTGGGTCGGCGGACCGATGCGCCTGGAGTACGTGGCGTTGTTCCAGTCCCTGGTGCTTTCGGTGCTGGGGGTGGCGCTGCTGATGCTGGGTGCCGGCCGGTTGTACGCACCGAGCCTGCGAGGCCGCAGAGCGATCATGCTGCCTGCCGGTGCGCTGGTCTACATCGCGCTGCCACCGGCGCGTGACTTCGCCACGTCCGGATTGGAGAGCGGGCTGACGCTGGCGTATCTGGGGCTGCTGTGGTGGATGATGGTCTGCTGGTCGCAGCCGCTGCGCAACCGTCCGGACACCGCGTGGTTCATCGGTGCGCTGGCCTCTGTCGCGGGTTTGAGCGTGCTGGTGCGCCCCGAGTTGGCGCTGATGGGCGGCCTGGCCCTGATCATGATGCTGATCGCGGCCCGTACCTGGCAGCGCCGGGTGCTGATCGTGGTGGCCGGCGGCTTCCTGCCGGTCGCCTACCAGATCTTCCGGATGGGCTACTACGCCCTGCTGGTGCCCGGGACCGCGCTGGCCAAGGACGCCGCCGGCGACAAGTGGTCGCAGGGCATGACCTACCTCTCGAATTTCAATGCGCCCTATGCGCTGTGGGCGCCGCTGGTGCTGCTGGTGCCGCTCGGGCTGTTGTTGATGGTGGCCCGCCGCCGGCCATCGTTCCTGCGCCCGATGGAGGCACCCAACTACGGCCGGGTGGCCCGGGCGGTGCAAAGTCCCACGGCCGCAGTGGTTTTCGTCCTCGTCAGCGGTTTTCTGCAGGCGCTCTACTGGATCCGGCAGGGCGGCGACTTCATGCACGGCCGGGTGTTGCTCGCACCGCTATTTTGTTTGCTGGCCCCGGTGGCGGTGATCCCGGTGATGCTGCCCGAGGGCAAGGATTTCACCCGCGAGACGGGTGCCTGGTTGGCCGGTGCCGCCGGCGTGCTGTGGCTGGGAGTCGCGGGCTGGTCACTGTGGGCAGCAAACTCGCCGGGGATGGGTGACGACGCCACCCGGGTCACCTACACCGGCATTGTCGACGAGCGCCGCTTCTATGCGCAGGCCACCGGGCACGCGCATCCGTTGACCGCCGCCGATTACCTGGGCTACCCGAGGATGGCTGCCATCCTGACGGCCATCAACAACACTCCGGACGGGGCGTTGCTGCTGCCGTCGGGCAACTACACCCAATGGGACCTGGTGCCGATGCTCAAGGGGGCCAACGATGGAAAGCCCTTGCACGCAGTGTTTTTCACCAATCTCGGCATGGTGGGCATGAACGTCGGGCTGGATGTCAGAGTGATCGACCAAATCGGCCTGGCGAATCCGCTGGCGCAACATACCGAGCGGCTGAAGCACGGCCGGATCGGGCATGACAAGAACCTCTTCCCGGACTGGGTGGTCGCCGACGGTCCGTGGGTGAAAATTCCGCCGGGGATTCCCCCATACCTGGATCAGCAGTGGGTCGCCGAGGCGGTGGCGGCCCTGAAGTGTCCGGAAACCGAGGCGGTGCTGAGTTCGGTGCGCGCGCCGATGTCCCTGCACCGCTTCATTTCCAACTTCGTGAACTCCTACGAATTCACCACCTACCGCATCGACCGGGTACCGCTCTTCGAGCTCGTCCGGTGTGGACTCAATGTGCCCGACGCCGGTCCTCCGCCCCCGCGCGACTGAGTTCCCGAAGAGTTTTTCGTAGAGATTTGAAGGCCGGCTGCAGTGATGTTTCCGGTGTGTGCCGGGAGATTGACAGCAAAATCACATCCCAACGCTAACCAGCAGGCTACGGCGGGTGGGCACATGCGGAAACGTCCGTTCAAAGCGTGGTATTCGAGCCGGAATTCGCGTCGGACGTGCGTTGAATAGCGGTTTGCGGGGCCCGCTCGATGTGAGGCACCGCCCGAAGTTGTGATTGACTACACGGGCACTGCAGCGTCCGACGCTTGCAGTTCGACGTCCCATAAAGAGTTCAACCTAGTTCAGGGAAGCGCCCAAACGTATTTGGATGCGCCTAAGAGGGTGAGGAAAGCAACGATGAAGCTTGTTGACAGGTTTCGCGGTGCCGTGACAGGTATGCCGCGCAGATTCGTGGTGGGAGCCGTTGGTGCGGCCGTGCTGTCGGGTCTGATCGGCGCCGTCGGGGGCTCCGCGACTGCGGGAGCTTTCTCCCGGCCAGGCCTGCCAGTCGAGTATCTGCAGGTTCCGTCGGCGGCGATGGGCCGCGAGATCAAGGTCCAGTTCCAAAGCGGCGGCCCCAACTCGCCCGCGCTGTACCTGCTCGACGGTATGCGCGCACAGGACGACTTCAACGGCTGGGACATCAACACCCCGGCGTTCGAGTGGTACTACCAGTCGGGCATCTCGGTCGCGATGCCCGTCGGCGGACAGTCCAGCTTCTACTCGGACTGGTACAGCCCCGCCTGCGGTAAGGCCGGTTGCACTACCTACAAGTGGGAGACCTTCCTGACCAGCGAGCTGCCGGCCTTCCTGCAGAGCCAAAAGCAGGTCAAGCCCACCGGCAGCGCGGTGGTCGGTCTGTCGATGGCCGGCTCGTCGGCGCTGATCCTGGCGGCCGACCACCCCGGCCAGTTCATCTACGCCGGTTCGCTCTCGGCGCTGCTGGACCCGTCACAGGCGATGGGGCCCACGCTGATCGGCCTGGCCATGGGTGACGCGGGCGGCTACAAGACCAAGGACATGTGGGGCCCCAAGGAGGACCCGGCCTGGAAGAACAACGACCCGTCGCTTCAGGTGGGCAAGCTGGTCGCCAACAACACCCGCATCTGGATCTACTGCGGTAACGGCAAGCCGTCGGAACTGGGTGGCGACAACCTGCCCGCGAAGTTCCTGGAGGGCTTTGTGCGCACCAGCAACCTGAAGTTCCAGGACGCCTACAAGGCGGCCGGTGGCAACAACGCGGTGTTCAACTTCGACGCCAACGGCACTCACAGCTGGGAGTACTGGGGTTCGCAGCTCAACGCGATGAAGCCTGACCTGCAGCGGGTGCTGGGCGCCACGCCTGGCCCCGTCGGGCCCCCCGCTGCTGCTGCCGCCGCCGGGTCTCCCGGTGCCGGCGGTACCACCCACGGCACCTAGGATTTCTGGGTTGCTCGGGATTGCCTGACGGCAGTCTCCGAAACAAGCACCGCTGACGGCGGCGACTCCGAGGGGTCGCCGCCGTCAGCCATTTCCGGGTGTGTGAAGTGTGGTGTAGTTCACTACCCGCCTACCGCGCCCCGGTGCGGGCTGGATAGTGTTCACACACAGCTACAGACGATGGAGGTGGACATGAGGGGCATAAGGCGTCTGTCGACGGTTATGCGGGTGCTCTGCGTTGCCGCACTGTCGGTCGGGATAGCCGGAGTCGGGGCAACCGCGGCCGGCACCGCGAAGGCGGCCGGGTTCGAATCCCTGATGGTGCCGTCGGGAGCCATGGGCCGGGACATCCCGGTGGCGTTCATGGCGGGCGGCCCGCACGCGGTCTACCTGCTCGACCCGTTCAACGGCGGCCCCGATGTCAGCAACTGGGTCACCGCGGGCAACGCGATGAACACGCTGGGCGGCAAGGGCATCTCGGTAGTCGCGCCCGCCGGTGGCGCGTTCAGCATGTACACCAACTGGGAACAGGACGGCAGCAAGCAGTGGGACACGTTCCTGTCCCAGGAGCTGCCCAACTGGCTGGCCGCGAACAAGGGCCTCGCGCCCGGTGGCCACGCCGTCGTCGGCGCCTCCCAGGGCGGCTACGGCGCGATGGCGCTGGCCGCCTTCCACCCCGACCGGTTCGGCTTCGCCGGCTCGATGTCGGGCTTCCTGTACCCGTCGGAAACCACGATGAACGGCGCGATCCTCGCCGGCCTGCAGCGGTACGGCGGCGTCGACGGCAACGGCATGTGGGGTGCGCCACAGCTGGGCCGCTGGAAGTGGCACGACCCCTGGGTGCACGCATCGTTGCTCGCGCAGAACAACAGCCGGGTGTGGGTCTTCGCACCGAAGGTCACCAATGGTGACCCAGTCGCCATGATCGACGCGGCCGACCAGGCGCTGGGCAGCAGCCTGTCGTTCTACCAGCAGTATCGGACCGTCGGCGGGCACAACGGCCACTTCGACTTCCCGGGCGGCGGCGACCACGGCTGGGGATCGTGGAGCGCGGAATTGGGCGCGATGTCGGGTGACATCGTCGGCGCCATTCGGTAGCCAGGCGAGTCTCGAAACGGCCGAGCGCCGCTCAGCGGCCCGGATGGCCGGCTGCGGCGAGCCGGTACCGTGTAAGGCAGTGCAGCAGGGGTCGGGACGGCCGTGTCGCTGCGACCTACGGACACTTGCCAGCAGGAGACCGCCATGGCCAAAACGGCCAAGAACGCGCGGCGTAAACGCCACCGAGTCCTCGCCTGGGCTGCTGCCTGTTCGATGGCGCTGGTGGTCATCGTGGTCATCGTGGCCGTGGTGATCATGCTGCGCACCCCCACCATGGGGTCCACGCCTCCCGCGGCGCCGCCCGGCGCGCTGCCCCCGTCCGCCACCGCCAGCCCGCACCCGCACAAGCCGCGACCGGCGTATCAAGACCAGTCCTGCCCGGACGTGCAGTTGATCAACGTTCCCGGCACCTGGGAGTCGTCGCTGCAGGATCCTGCGCTTGCACCGATGCAATTCCCGAACGCGTTGCTGCACAACGTGGTGAACACCCTGGGCCAGCAGTTCGGCCCGTCGCGCGTGCAGACGTTCACCGTTCCCTACACGGCGCAGTTCCACAACCCGCTCAGCGGCGACACTCAGATGTCCTACAACGAGAGCCGTGAACAAGGCATGCAGGCCACGCTCAAGGCGATGACCGATATGACCAACAAATGCCCGCTGACCAGCTACGTACTGCTGGGCTTTTCGCAGGGCGCGGTGATCGCGGGCGACATCGCCAGCATGGTCGGCAACGGCCGGGGTCCCGTCGACGACGACCTGGTCCTCGGCGTGACCTTGATCGCCGACGGCCGTCGCCAGGTGGATGTGGGCAAGGACATCGGACCCAACCCGCCCGGCGAGGGTGCCGAGGTCACGCTGCACGAGATACCGATGCTGTCCGGGCTGGGTCTGACCATGACCGGCGCGCGAGACGACGGGTTCGGCACGCTCAACGACAAGACCTTCGAGATCTGCGCCCCGGGCGACCTCATCTGCGCCGCCCCGAAAGAGGCGTTCAATATCGCCAACCTGCCGAACACGCTGAATACCCTCGCCGGCAACGGCGCCCAGCCGATCCACGCGATGTATGCCACAACGCAGTTCTGGAACCTGGACGGCGCGCCGGCGACCGATTGGACGTTGAACTGGGCGCACGGCGTCATTGAGAACGCGCCGCATCCTAAACACGGATGACATAAGGCTTGGTGCGCCGATAGCGGGCTCGATCAGCGGTACCTTGTGATTTGGTCTGCCGCGCGCCGCCCCTTAACATTAAGAAAAAATTAAGAGCATTAGAGCATTGGTTGGCCCGATCGGGTCCAAGCTGGCACCAACCCGGCAACGGCGCAAGCATGCGCGGTGCGTGGGTCGGCCCGCGCGGAGGTAAAACGTCGGCGAAGCCGACCACACAAGCGAGACCGGTCGGCGCAGCCGACCACAGCGAGTATCTGACAGGAGACGGCGGCATGGCGTACCACAACCCGTTCATCGTGAATGGGAAGATCCGGTTTCCGGATAACACCAACATGGTCAGGCATGTCGAACGGTGGGCCAAGGTTCGCGGCGCCAGGCTGGCCTACCGGTTCCTGGACTACTCCACCGAACGGGACGGTGTCGAGCGCGACATTTCATGGTCGGACTTCAGCGCCCGCAACCGTGCCGTGGGAGCGCGTCTGCAGCAGGTTACCCAGCCGGGTGACCGCATCGCCATCCTGTGCCCCCAGAACCTGGACTACCTCGTTTCCTTCTTCGGCGCGCTGTACTCCGGACGGATCGCGGTGCCGCTGTTCGACCCCGCCGAGCCGGGTCACGTCGGCCGGTTGCACGCGGTGCTCGACGACTGCGCCCCGTCGACGATCCTGACCACCACCGACTCCGCCGAGGGAGTCCGCAAGTTCATCCGGGCCCGCGCGGCCAAGGAACGGCCGCGCGTCATCGCCGTCGACGCGGTGCCCACCGAGGTCGCCGCCACCTGGCAGGAGCCGGACGCCAACGAGGGCACCACCGCGTACCTGCAGTACACCTCTGGCTCCACCCGCACCCCGACCGGTGTGCAGATCACCCACCTGAACCTGCCCACCAATGTGGTGCAGGTGCTGAACGCGCTGGACGGCACCGAAGGTGACCGCGGCGTGAGCTGGCTTCCGTTCTTCCACGACATGGGCCTGATCACCGCGCTGCTGTCGCCGGTGTTCGGGCACAGCTTCACCTTCATGACGCCCGCCGCGTTCGTACGCCGGCCCGGCCGCTGGATTCGCGAGCTGGCCCGCAAGCCCGGGGAGACCGGCGGGACATTCTCGGCCGCGCCGAACTTCGCGTTCGAGCACGCCGCGATGCGCGGCCTGCCCCGCGACGACGAGCCGGAACTGGACCTGAGCAACGTCAAGGGAATCCTCAACGGCAGCGAGCCGGTGTCACCGGCGTCGATGCGCAAGTTCTTCGACGCCTTCGCGCCCTACGGCCTGAAGGAGACCGCGGTCAAGCCGTCGTACGGTCTGGCCGAGGCGACGCTGTTCGTGTCGACCACCCCGATGGACGAGACGCCCAGGGTCATCCACGTGGACCGCGACGAGCTGAACAAGCAGCGCTTCGTGGAGGTGCCCGCCGACTCGCCGAACGCCGTCGCGCAGGTCTCCGCGGGCAAGATCGGCGTCGACGAATGGGCGGCCATCGTCGACACCGAGACGGCCAGCGAGCTGCCGGACGGGCAGATCGGCGAGATCTGGCTGCACGGCAAGAACCTGGGCGTCGGCTACTGGGGCAAGGAAGACCAGACCACCGAAATCTTCCGGAACATCCTCAAGTCGCGGATCCCCGAGTCGCACGCCGAGGGCGCCGCCGACGACGGCCTGTGGGTGCGCACCGGCGACTACGGCACCTACCACGACGGACACCTCTATATAGCGGGCCGGATCAAGGACCTGGTCATCATCGACGGCCGCAACCATTACCCGCAGGACCTGGAGTACACGGCGCAGGAGTCGACCAAGGCGCTGCGCGTCGGCTACGTCGCCGCCTTCTCGGTGCCGGCCAACCAGCTGCCCCAGAGCGTGTTCGACGACCCGCACGCCGGCCTGAAATTCGACGACGAGGACACCTCCGAGCAGTTGGTGATCGTCGGCGAACGGGCCACCGGTGCGCACAAGCTGGACTACCAGCCCATCGCCGACGACATCCGGGCGGCCATCGCCGTCGGGCACGGGGTGACCGTGCGCGACGTGCTGCTGGTGCAGGCCGGGACCATTCCACGTACTTCCAGCGGCAAGATCGGCCGCCGCGCATGCCGCACCGCCTACCTCGACGGCAGCCTGCGCAGCGGCATCGCGTCCCCGACGGTCTTTGCGACCGAATCCTGAGTTAGGTACTGATGTCTGAGATAGACGATTCTGCGGAGAACACCGACAGCACCGAAGCGGGGAACGTGCCCGCCGAGAAGACCGAGATGACGGTCCCCGAGATGCGGCAGTGGCTGCGCGAATGGGTCGGCAACGCGGTCGGGAAGTCACCGGACTCGATCGACGAGTCGGTGCCGATGGTCGAGCTCGGCCTGGCGTCCCGGGACGCCGTGGCGATGGCCGCCGACATCGAGGACCTGACCGGCGTCACGCTGTCGGTGGCGGTGGCGTTCCAGCACCCGACCATCGAGTCGCTGGCGACCCGGATCATCGAGGGCGAGCCCGAGATCGACAATGCCGCCGACGACGACATGGACTGGTCGCGCACTGGCCCGGCCGAGCGTGTCGACATCGCGATCGTCGGCCTGGCCACCCGGCTGCCCGGGGACATGAACAGCCCCGAGGAGACTTGGCAGGCGCTGTTGGAGGGCCGCGACGCCATCACCGAGCCACCCGAGGGCCGCTGGTCGGAGTTCCTCGATGAGCCGCGCCTCGCCGCTCGTGTCGCGCAGGCCCGCACCCGCGGCGGCTACCTGAAGGACATCAAGGGCTTCGACTCCGAGTTCTTCGCAGTGGCCAAGACCGAGGCCGACAACATCGACCCGCAGCAGCGGATGGCGCTGGAGCTGACCTGGGAGGCGCTTGAGCACGCCCGTATCCCGGCGTCGAGCCTGCGCGGCAAGGCCGTCGGCGTCTACGTCGGCAGCTCCACCAACGATTACAGCTTCCTGGCCATCTCCGACCCGTCGGTCACCCATCCCTACGCGATCACCGGTACCGCCAGCTCGATCATCGCGAACCGGGTGTCGTACTTCTACGACTTCCGCGGGCCTTCGGTGACGATCGACACCGCTTGCTCGAGTTCGCTGGTGGCGATGCATCAGGGCGTGCAAGCGCTGCGTCAGGGCGAGGCCGATGTGGTGCTCGCCGGTGGCGTCAACGCGCTGATCACCCCGATGGTCACGCTGGGATTCGACGAGATCGGCGCGGTGCTGTCTCCCGACGGCCGGATCAAGTCGTTCTCGTCGGACGCCGACGGTTACGTCCGCTCCGAGGGCGCGGGCATGCTGGTTCTCAAGCGGGTTGACGACGCCCGCCGCGACGGTGACCAGATCCTGGCCGTCATCGCGGGCAGCGCGGTCAACCACGACGGCCGTTCCAATGGCCTGATCGCCCCCAACCAGGACGCGCAGGCCGAGGTGCTGCGCCGGGCCTACAAGGACGCCGGCATCGACCCGCGCAACGTCGACTATGTCGAGGCGCACGGCACCGGCACCATCCTCGGTGACCCGATCGAGGCCGAGGCGCTGGGCCGCGTCGTCGGCCGGGGCCGTCCCGCCGACCGCCCGGCGCTGCTGGGCGCGATCAAAACCAATGTGGGCCACCTGGAGTCGGCCGCCGGCGCGGCCAGCATGGCCAAGGTGGTGCTGGCCCTGCAGCACGACAAGCTGCCGCCGTCCATCAACTACGCCGGGCCCAGCCCGTACATCGACTTCGACGCGATGCGGCTGAAGGTGATCGACCAGCCCACCGACTGGCCACGCTACGGCGGCTACGCGCTGGCCGGGGTGTCCAGCTTCGGCTTCGGTGGCGCCAATGCGCACATGGTGGTGCGCGAGGTCCTGCCCCGAGACGTGATCGAGCGGGAGCCCGAGCCCGCCCCCGAGCAGAAGGTCGCCGCTGGCGCGACCGAGGCGCCGGCCCTGGAAGGCCACGCGCTGCAGTTCGACGACTTCGGCAACATCATCACCGGCACCCCCGCGGCCGAGGAGCCGGAGTACGAGCTGCCGGGTGTCACCGAGGAAGCGCTGCGGCTCAAGGAAGTCGCGCTGGAAGAGCTCGCCGCACAAGAGGCTGCAGAACCCACCAAGCCGCTGATCCCGCTGGCGGTGTCGGCGTTCTTGACGTCGCGCAAGAAGGCCGCCGCCGCCGAGCTGGCGGACTGGATGGAGACGCCCGAAGGGCAGGCCTCGTCGCTGGAGTCGATCGGCCGGTCGCTGTCGCGGCGCAACCACGGCCGATCCCGCGCGGTCGTTCTCGCGCACGACCACGAGGAAGCCGTCAAGGGCCTGCGCGCGGTCGCCGAGGGCAAGCAGCGGCCGAACACATTCAGCACCGACGGGCCCGTGACCAGCGGCCCGGTGTGGACAATGGCCGGTTTCGGCGCGCAGCACCGCAAGATGGGCAAGAGCCTGTACCTGCGCAACGAAGTGTTCGCCGAATGGATCGAGAAGGTCGACGCGCTGATCCAGGACGAGCGCGGCTACTCGGTGCTCGAGCTGATCCTCGACGACTCGCACGATTACGGCATCGAAACCAGCAACGTCACCATCTTCGCGATCCAGATCGCGCTGGGCGAGCTGCTCAGGCATCACGGCGCCAAGCCCGCCGCGGTGATCGGCCAATCGCTCGGCGAGCCCGCGTCGGCCTACTTCGCCGGTGGGCTGTCGCTGGCGGACGCAACCCGGGTGATCTGCTCGCGCTCGCACCTGATGGGCGAGGGCGAGGCGATGCTGTTCGGCGAGTACATCCGGTTCATGGCGATCGTCGAGTACTCCGCCGACGAACTGAAGACGGTGTTCGCCGACTTCCCGGACCTGGAGGTGTGCGTCTACGCCGCGCCCAGCCAGACCGTCATCGGTGGCCCGCCCGAGCAGATCGACGCGATCGTCGCCCGCGCGGAATCCGAGGGCAAGTTCGCCCGCAAGCTCCAGACCAAGGGCGCCGGCCACACCTCGCAGATGGACCCGCTGCTCGGTGAGTTCTCCGCGGAACTGCAGGGCATCAAGCCGCTGACCCCGGGGGTCGGAATCTTCTCGACCGTGCACGAGGGCACCTTCGTCAAGCCCGGCGGTGACCCTATCCACGACGTCGACTACTGGATCAAGGGAATGCGGCACTCGGTGTACTTCACGCACGGCATCCGCAATGCCGTGGACAGCGGGTACACCACGTTCCTGGAGCTGGCGCCCAACCCGGTGGCCCTGATGCAGGTGGGTCTGACCACGGCGTCGGCCGGCCTGCATGACGCCCAGCTGATCCCGACACTGGCCCGCAAGCAGGACGAAGTCGAGTCGATGGTCTCGACCATGGCGCAGCTGTATGTGTACGGCCACGACCTGGACATCCGGACGCTGTTCCCGCGGGCAGCCGGGCCGGCCAGCCCGACAGATTTCGCCAACATCCCGCCCACCCGGTTCAAGCGCAAGGAGCACTGGCTGCCCGCGCACTTCGGCGGTGGCGGCTCGGTGCTGATGCCGGGTGCCCATGTCGCGCTGCCGGACGGTCGCCACGTCTGGGAGTACGCGCCCCGGGAGCAGACGGATCTCGCCGCGTTGGTGCGGACCGCCGCCTCCGAGGTGCTGCCGGACGCGCAACTGACGGCCTCGGAGCTGCGGGCGACGCCCGGCCTGGGTGCCAAATTGGTGACGACGCTGACTCGCCACCCCGGCGGCGCCTCGGTTCAGGTGCACGCGCGGATCGACGAGTCGTTCACGCTGGTGTACGACGCGCTGGTGGCGCGCGGCGGTTCGGAAGCGGTGCTGCCGGCGGCGGTTGGCGTCGGGACCGCGGTTGCTATTGCGCCCGCCGCCGAGTTGCCGACCGAGGACCCGCGTGCTGCCGCGATCAGCGCGGGGGAGGACATCGAGTCCGAAACGCTGGGTGACAGCCTGACCACCCGCTACATGCCGGCGGGCTTCACCAAGTGGTCCCCGGAGTCGGGCGAGACGATCGCCGAGCGGCTGGGCACCATCGTGGCCGCGGCCATGGGCTACGAGCCCGAGGATCTGCCGTGGGAAGTGCCGCTGATCGAGCTCGGCCTGGACTCGCTGATGGCGGTGCGGATCAAGAACCGCGTCGAGTATGACTTCGACCTGCCGCCGATCCAGTTGCAGGCGGTCCGCGACGCCAACCTCTACAACGTCGAGAAGCTGATCGAGTACGCGATCGAGCACCGCGACGAGGTCGAGCAGCTGCACGACTACCAGAAGGCTCAGACGGCTGAGGAAATCGGCCGGGCGCAGGCGGAATTGCTGCACGGCAAGACGCCGTCGACCGCGTCAGCACCCGAGCCGGAGGCCGCTGACCCGTCGATTCCGCCGCCGCCGACGGATCCGTCGGGCCCATCGGGTAACGGCGCGCAGCCCAACCTGGCCGCCGTTGCGGAGGCGCTCAACCAGCAGGCCGTCGCCGCGGCACTCAACTCCGACGTGCCGCCGCGCGACGCCGCCGAGCGGGTCACGTTCGCCACCTGGGCGATCGTCACCGGCAAGACGCCGGGCGGCATCTTCAACACGCTGCCCGCGCTGGACGAGGCCAGCGCCGCCAAGATGGCGCAGCGGCTATCGGAACGTGCCGAGGGGCCGATCACCGTCGAGGACGTGCTGAGCTCGTCGAACATCGAGGAGCTGGCCGAGAAGGTGCGCGGCTATCTGGAGGCCGGCACGATCGACGGTTTCGTGCGCACCCTGCGGGCGCGTCCCGAAGGCAGTTCCCGGGTACCGGTGTTCGTGTTCCACCCGGCCGGTGGCTCGACGGTGGTCTACGAGCCGCTGCTCAACCGGCTGCCGGCGGATACCCCGATGTACGGGTTCGAGCGGGTCGAAGGCTCGATCGAAGAGCGTGCGGCTGCCTACGTTCCCAAGCTGATCGAGATGCAGGGCGACGGGCCCTACATCCTGGCCGGCTGGTCGCTGGGCGGGGTGCTGGCCTACGCGTGCGCGATCGGGCTGAAGCGGCTGGGCAAGGACGTCCGCTGGGTCGGGCTGATCGACGCGGTGCGCGCGGGCGAGGAGATCCCGCAGACCAAGGAGGAGATCCGCAAGCGCTGGGACCGGTACGCCAAGTTCGCCGAGAAGACCTTCAACGTCACCATTCCGGAGATCCCCTACGAGCAGCTCGAGGAGTTGGACGACGAGGGACAGGTCCGGTTCGTGCTGGACGCCGTCGGCCAGAGCGGGGTGCAGATCCCGGCCGGGATCATCGAGCACCAGCGCACGTCGTACCTGGACAACCGCGCGATCGACACCGCCCAGATCCAGCCGTACGACGGCCATGTCACGCTCTACATGGCCGATCGCTACCATGACGACGCGATCATGTTCGAACCGCGGTACGCCGTTCGCAAGCCGGACGGCGGCTGGGGTGAGTACGTCGCCGACCTCGAGGTGGTGCCGATCGGTGGTGAGCACATCCAGGCCATCGACGAGCCGGTCATCGCCAAGGTGGGCGAACACATGAGCCGCGCGCTGGACAATATCGATGCTGACCGCAGCAGTGAGGTAGGCAACTAAGTGACCGAGATGGCGCCGGCTCCTATCCAGCACACCACCGCCGAGAAGCTGGCCGAGCTGCGCGCTCGTCTCGAGCTGGCCAAAGAGCCCGGTGGTGAGAAGGCCGCCGCCAAGCGCGACAAGAAGGGCATCCCGAGCGCGCGCGCACGGGTGCACTCGCTCGTCGATCCGGGCACCTTCTTGGAAATCGGCGCGCTGTGCAAGACGCCCGGTGATCCCAACGCGCTCTACGGCGACGGCGTGGTCACCGGGCACGGCATGATCAACGGCCGGCCGGTGGGGGTGTTCTCCCACGACCAGACCGTGTTTCAGGGCACGGTCGGCGAGATGTTCGGCCGCAAGGTGGCCCGGCTGATGGAGTGGTGCGCGATGATGGGGTGCCCGATCATCGGCATCCAGGACTCCGGCGGTGCCCGCATCCAGGACGCGGCCACTTCGCTGGCCTGGTACGCCGAGCTGGGCCGCCGCCACGAGATTTTGAGCGGCTTGGTGCCGCAGATCTCCCTGATCTTCGGCAAATGCGCTGGTGGAGCGGTGTATTCGCCGATCCAGGACGACCTGCTGGTCTCGGTGCGCGACCAGGGCTATTTCTTCGTCACCGGGCCGGACGTGATCCGGGAAGTCACGGGCGAAGATGTCACCCTCGACGAGCTTGGGGGCTCGGATGCCCAGGCCCGCTACGGCAACATCCACCAGGTGGTGGACTCCGAAGCCGAAGGCTTCCAGTACGTGCGCGACTTCCTGTCGTTCCTGCCGGCCAACTGCTTCGAGAAGGCACCGGTCGTCAATCCGGGGCTCGAGCCTGAGCTCACGCCCAGCGACCTGGAGCTCGACTCGATCGTGCCCGACTCCGACAACATGGCCTATGACATGCACGAGATCCTGCTGCGGATCTTCGATGACGGCGACTTCCTCGATGTCGCCGCCCAGGCCGGACCGGCGATCATCACCGGGTTCGCCCGGGTCGACGGGCGTCCGGTCGGCGTGGTGGCCAACCAGCCGATGCACCTGTCCGGGGCGATCGACAACGAGGCGTCCGACAAGGCGGCGCGGTTCATTCGATTCTGTGACTCGTTCGATGTGCCATTGGTTTTCGTGGTGGATACACCCGGCTTCATGCCGGGGGCCGAGCAGGAGAAGAACGGCATCATCAAGCGCGGCGGGCGGTTCCTCTACGCCGTCGTGGAGGCTGATGTGCCCAAGGTGACCATCACCATCCGCAAGTCCTATGGTGGCGCCTACGCGGTGATGGGGTCGCGGCAGCTGACCGCCGACTTCAACTTCGCCTGGCCCACCGCGCGCATCGCGGTGATCGGGGCGGAGGGAGCCGCGCAGCTGCTGATGAAGCGGTTCCCGGACCCGACGACGCCCGAGGCGCAGGCGATCAAGAAGGACTTCATCGAGGGCTACAACCTCAACATGGCGATCCCGTGGATCGCCGCCGAGCGCGGGTTCATCGACGCGGTCATCGACCCGCACCAAACGCGGCTGCTGATCCGCAAGTCGATGCACCTGCTGCGGGACAAGCAGCTGTGGTGGCGGGTGGGCCGCAAGCACGGGCTGATACCGGTTTAACGGCGAGCAGCTGCCCTGGCAGCTGCTCGCGGGGGCTCAGGCGGGTGTTTGCGTCGTCGCGGCGATGATCGCGGCTAGTTCGTCGGGTTCCGAACCGGCGTACGGGTGATCGACGACGTAGAGCCAACCTCCGTCCGGTTGACGCCGCGCCACCTCAGCCGTCACCGACGAAAGTTGTCCTCCGCCAACCTCGAACGTCCATTCGTTGCTCAGCACAGCAAGGTCCCCGGCGGCGATGGCGAATCGACTGCGGATCGTTATGTGACCGTTCATCGCGAGAAGCCCCAACCACTCCTCGCGGATCGCGGGTAATCCGGTGATGGTGGATCCGTCTACCAGGACCATCGTGGCGTCTTCCGCGTAAAGCGCCACAAGGCCGTCGATGTCTCCGTCGTTCACCGCTGCTTCGACGGCCGGGTGAATGGCGTTGAGTTCAATGCCTGGTTTCGTCCGCGTGCCCATTCGAGAAGCCTGCAACTATCAGGCCGTCTGGACAAGACTCCACACTCGACCGGCTCGCGCTACTTGGCGATCTTTACGACGCGATTGCCGTCGGCGATGTAGATGCCCGTCGGCCCGACTGCCACGCTGGTGGCCGACGTCAGCCCCTGAACCGGGATGTCGGTGGGCGTGGCGGAGTTGTTGGCGAACTTGCTCAAGCTGTACACGTAGGCCTTGCAGGGGCGTAGCAGTCCAGGCTCTTGACCCGGCCCGCATTCCTCGGCGAGCTCGTATCGGTCGCTGTTCGTGTCGAAAGCCATCGCGACGGTCCGCTTCGTCGGATGCGCGCTGTCCGATGCTTCGAACTTGCGAGGTTCCGTCGAGCCGCTGTCGATGACCCTGATGACGTCACTCATCGATGAGCCGACGAAATAGATTGCGCCCTTTGGGTCTACGGCGACAAACCGCCTCTCGGCGGTTGGGCCGATCGCCTTGGCTGCTTGGGCGCCCTTCGGTAACAGCAAGAGGCTTCGGTCGGTCAGCACGACCACGTCCCCGGCCGGTGTCACGGCGATCTTCCACGGGGACGGGTCGCTGATGCGTGTTCCGAATTCAAACGGCATCCGCACCGGGTCCGTCGAACCGGCGGGAAATTGCACGACGCCCCTGGGGTTGACGGTGAGAACGTAGATCGCCCCGTCAGGCCCTGCGGCCAGGCTGATCGGCACCCCGACGTTCGTCGAGACGTCCTTCTGAGTGGACGCGCCCGCCTCCAGCGTCAACACCCGGCCACCTCTGTCCCCGTAGCTGCCGCCGAGATTGTCGATCTTGTTGCCTTTGCCGGTGTCGGCAACGAAGACACCGTGGTCGGTTACCGCAACTGCCGCAGCAATTCCATCGAGCATGAGGGGAAGCGTCGTCTGGGTGCCCGGCGGCTCGCTGGCGGCTTTGCTTGAACTGGGTTTGCCCGCTGAGCTGTTCGTGCTCCCGCATCCGGCGACCAGCGCCAGAACCAACGTGACGGCAATGAGCAATGGATGACGCAACACCGGTCCAATCGTAGGGGCTCACGCCACCGCGATCCCGGTTGGGTCGTGGCCGACGGTGATGATGTTCAGGACGGTGTTGGTGGGGCCGATCACCGACACCGTGTCGCTGGACGCATTGGTGACGTAGACATCGCCGGTGGAGCTGACCGCCACCCCGACGGGATTGCTGCTGACCGAAATCGCCGTCAGCACAGTGTTGCTGGGGCTGATCACCGACACCGTGCCGTTGCCGTTGTTGGTGACGTTGACGTCGCCGGCGCGGGCGGCGAGCCCGGCGGCAGAAGGGTGGTCAGGGGCGGTCCGAGGAAAGGGGAGGCCCCGGCAAACGCAGGCGGTCGACAGCGGCCCGGGACGTTGGCTCAGAGTTGGCCGTTGGACACGGCGGCCGCCTCGGCGACATCGGGGAGTGGCCCGGTTACGGGTGTGGTTTGACTGCGCGAAGCCCACTGTGGGTCGTCGACGCAGTTGCCGGTAGGTCCGTCAACGTCCGTGCAGCCGACGACGGGTCGGGTTGGGCAGCCGTGGTGCGCTGCAGGTCGCCGTGGCTCTTGCGAGCGGGCTAGTGCACCGGCAGCGTCAGCACCCGGTTATTAGCCACCGTCCACCCGGATCCTCCCACCAGGCCAGCACATACCCGAGGAATTCACACTAAACGCCTAAAAGCCCCACCGCGCCGCGAATCACCAACATCGCGGGCACCACCGCACTCGGCGGCCGCAAACACGCCGAAAAGCTCCGCAAACGCTGGTGCGCCGCAGTCGCCCGGGCCGCAGTCGGTGCGACCGCTACTGGACCGGCAGTTTCAGCACTCGGTTGTTACCGAAATCGGTGACGTAGACGGTGCCGGTGCCATTCACCGCCACACCTTCGGGATACTTGAGGCCGATGAACGGCACCACTT
>NZ_DATJYB010000163.1:0-30566 GCF_035499775.1 Mycobacterium sp.
GCTGCGCCGACGCTTTGCGGCCGCCGGTCTGGACGTCATCATGATCGAGCACCGGGGCGTGGGCATGTCGCGCCACGACGACTCCGGCGCCGACCTGCCGCCCGAAGCGCTCACCGTGGACCAGGTCGTCGACGACGTCGCCGCGGTGCTCGACGACGCCCACGTGGACTCGGCCGTCGTCTACGGCACGTCGTACGGCACTTACATCGCGGCGGGACTCGGGGTCCGCCACCCCGGCCGGGTGCGGGCGATGATCCTCGATTCACCGCTGCTGTCGCACGACGACATCGACGACGTGCGCGACGCCATTCGCCGGCTGCTGCTCAAAGGCGACGATCCGGAAACCGCCGCGTTGGCGACGAAGGTTCGCCGGCTGGTCGACGAAGGCGTGATGACCGCGACGGGTGGGCAGGTCGCCGCACGGGCTTACGGATACGGCGGGACCAAGCTGCTCGACCGCCAACTCGATCTGCTGCTCGACGGTCGAATTATGTTGTGGAAGAGCATGATCAGGGTCGGCGATGTTCTCACCCGCAAGGCGCCGTACCGGTTTGAGGCGGACCTGGTGGACCGCATCGCGTTCCGCGAACTCGACTACGCCGCCGAACCCGACGGGCTTCCGCTCGACCCCGCCGTCGCACTGCGTGAAGTAATGCCGGTGACAGCCGCTTTCGAGGCCGAGCCCTATGACCTGGTGGCCGAGATGCCGAAATTCGGGTGGCCCACGGTGGTGATTTCCGGGAGCCGCGACCTGATCACACCGCCGGCGGTGGCTGAGCGCATTGCCTCGCTAGTGCCCAACGCGGTGCTGCTGAAGATGGAGACGATGGCGCACGGCGCACTGGACTTTCGCGAAACCGCCGCGCTGGCGGTCGCTGGCGCGGTGTGCCGAGGCGAGCTCGACGGGCTCGCCGAGCGGGCGCCGGCGCTCGACGCGCTTCCGGCACGTGCGGCGATGCGGCTGCTGTGGAAGGCTGTCGGCGTGGCCGCCCTGGCCGAACGCGCACTCCCGTTACGGCGAGCTGGGGGCACCTCTCGCCCGATCTAGCTCGGTATGAATCCGACTGACATCCAATCCACGTCGGCCAGTCCGGGCGAGCCGTAATTGGCCAAGTCGCTGCGTACCGCCCTGTTGCCCGGTGACTGGTACAGCGGCAGGCTGAAGCCTTCCTCCCAGATCATCGTGTCGACCTCGTTGGCCAGTGCACGCGCCTTGACCGGATCCAGCTCGGACAGCGTCTGATCGATCTTGGCGTCGATCTCAGGGGTGCCGATTTTGCCGGAATTGCTGCTGCCTTTGGAGGCGTAGATCTGCGGGAGCGCCGACAGCGGCAAAGAGCCACCCACCCAGCTGAATTGAACGATATCGAAGTCGCCGGGGGTCACGTACTGGCTGAAGAATCCGTTCGGAGCCTTGATATCGAGCTTCAAATTGACACCGATCTGCGCCAGGTATTGCTGGGTGACCAACGCGATCTGCTTGGCCGATGGTGCGTCGTAGACGACGTCGCGGACCACCAGCTGTTTGCCGTTCCTTTCCCGCACGGCTCCGTTGAGCTTCCAGCCCATCGCGTCCAGATCCCGGCGGGCTTGGTCGGGGTTGTAATCGGCTGGTGCGCTGTTATTTTGGTAACCCGCTTGGCCGGCGACGTAGACATGGTTGTTCAGCGGTACCGGGTGGTCGGTCAGGCCATGTTGCGCGATGTTGACGATCGCGCGACGGTCGATGCCCTTGCAGATCGCCAGCCGCAGCCGCTCGTCTTCCAAAATGGCTCCGGGCGCTCCGTTGAAGGTGAAGTGTGACCAGGTGGGGGTTGGGGCACGCCGGATAGCGACGCCGGGGGTGCGCTGGGCGGTGACCATGTCGTCAAGAGTGCCCAAACCGGCGGCGTCGATATCGTGGTTCTGCAGGGCGGGAATCGTGGCGGTGGGGTCGAGGGTCAGGAACGTGATGGACTCCAGCCGCGGTTTGCGGCCCCACCAGCGCGGGTTGCGGGTCAGCACGATTCGCTGTGCGCCGTGGTCGATCTTCGACACGACGAACGGTCCGGCCGACGGGCCGGGCGCGTCGAGCTGGGCTTTGTTGAAGACCTCCGGATCCGCTGTCATGCTGCGGGGCTGTATCCCGCCGGCGAACATCCCTTGCCATTCGGCGTAGGGCTTGTCGAAGGTAACCACTGCCTGACGATCGTCAACGCCCCTGGTCACCGACTTCACGCGATCGAACCCGGCATTGCTGGCGATCAAGAACCGGTCGTCGCGACCGCTGCACGCATCGGCCTCTGACTTGAGGTCCTCCCAGGTCATCGGGGTGCCATCGTTCCACGTTGCCTTCGGATTGATGGTGTAGGTGACGACCTGCGGGTTGGTGCCGGTCAGCTCGGCGCCGGTGAAGTAGTCGGTGTTGAGTTTGAGGCTTCCGTCGGCCTGGCTGATAAACGCGCCCGGCAGTGTCGGCGCGAGGACATCGGCGGTATCGGCCGTGTTGCCGTCGATGTTCAGCCCGTTGTAGTTGTCCGGGAACAATGCCAGTGGGAGCCGCAGGTTGCCGCCGTCGCGCAGCGTCGCGGGGTCGCGTGGGTTCACGTCGCTAGTGCTGCCGATCCGCGTTGCCTGCGCTTGCGCTAGGTCCTGATAGCCGTTCGAGCAGCCGCTGACGGTCAAGACCAGGACCAGTGCCAGCAACGCGATCCTGCGAACGATGGGCGGGTACGTCACCCGCTCGATGTTAACCGTCGGCGACATCGGCGTGCGCTCGCGGAACGGCGGCCAACAGCCGCCGCGTGTAGTCGTGCTGTGGACTGCTGAAAACCTGTTCACCGTCGCCCTGCTCGACGACCGCGCCCTTATACATCACCGCTACCCGGTGGGCCAGATGTTTGACCACCGAAAGATCGTGCGACACAAATAGATACGACAGCCCGAATTGCTGCTGTAGGTCCAGCAGCAGGTTGATGATGCCCGCCTGGATCGACACGTCCAGTGCCGACACCGGCTCGTCCAACGCCAGGATCTTCGGCTGCAGCGCCAGGGCCCGCGCGATACCGATCCGCTGCTTCTGCCCACCGGAGAACTCGGCGGGATAGCGACTGGCGGCGGCGCGATCCAGCCCGACGATCGCCAGCAGCTCGGCGACCCTCTCCTCGGATCGCGGCCGGTCGAATCCGTTGGCGGCCAACGGTTCAGCGATGACGTCGAAGACCGGGAGGCGAGGGTCCAACGAGGCAACCGGGTCCTGAAACACCACCTGCAGTTCGGTCCGAAGCCGGCGGCGCGCGGCCTTGTCGAGGGCCGAGACGTCGGTGCCGAGGATCTCGATGGAACCTGCCTGCGGGGCGGAAAGTTCCAGAATCTGGTTGAGGGTGGTCGATTTGCCCGAGCCGGATTCGCCGACGATACCCAAGGTGCGTCCCTGCTCCAGGGTGAAGCTGACGCCGTCGACCGCTCGCACCTCGCCCACCCGCCTGCGTAAGACCACGCCCTTGGTGAGCGGATAAGTCTTGGCGAGATCCGTCACCCGCAGCACCACCGGCGGTTTGCCGGCACTCTCGGTTGCCGCCGGTTGCGTTGACACGGCGAAGATTTCGGCTGCGCTGCGCCCGGCGACATCGTCGGTGCGGATGCACGCCGCCCAGTGGCCTTCGCCAACGGCAACGAGATCGGGCTCCGCCGAACGGCATTCGTCGATCGCCAGCGGGCAGCGGGGCACGAACGGGCAGACGCCCGGCGACAACGACGTCATCGTCGGCGGCGCGCCCGGAATCGGAATCAGCCGGGTCCCCTGCGGGGCATCCAGCCGCGGCACTGATCCCAACAGTCCGACGGTGTAGGGCATCCGGCGGTCGCGGTACAGATGTTCGACGCTGGCGGTCTCGACACCACGTCCGGCGTACATGACCATCGCCCGATCGGCGAACTCCGACACCACGCCCAGGTCGTGGGTGATGATCAGCACGCCGGCGCCGGTGACGTCGCGGGCCGTTCTGAGTACATCGAGGATTTGGGCCTGCACGGTGACGTCCAGCGCGGTGGTCGGCTCGTCGCAGATCAGGAGGTCGGGATCATTGGCGATGGCGATCGCGATCACCACCCGCTGGCGCTCGCCGCCGGACAGCTCGTGCGGAAAGGCTCTGGCCCGGGTCTCCGGCTGCGAGATGCCGACCAGCTCGAGCAGCTCGACCGCACGCTTGCGGGCGTCCGCACGGCGGATTTCACGGTTGTGGACCTCGATGGCTTCGGCTATCTGGTCGCCGACCGGGTAGACGGGCGTCAGCGCCGACATCGGGTCTTGAAAGATGGTGCCGATCGTCTTGCCGCGGATCCGTGACATCGCGTCGTCGTCCAGCCCGAGCAGTTCCTCGCCCTGCAAGCGCACTGATCCCGACACCTGGGCGAACTCGGGCAACAACCCGATGACGGCCATCGCGGCGGTGCTTTTGCCCGAACCGGATTCGCCGACGATGGCGACCACCTCGCCCGGATCGATGCGGTAGGACGTACCGCGCACCGCGGCCACCGAAACGTCCCCGGTCTCGAAGGTGACGTTCAGGTCCGTCACTTCCAGCAGGGCCGTCACTTGGCGCCCCGCTTCTTGCGGCGTGGTGGCCGGCTGCGGGGGTCCAGCGCGTCACGCAATCCGTCGCCGGTGAGGTTGGCGCACAACACGATCAGGACCAGGGTGGTGGCGGGGAACAGGAAGACCCACGGGAAGGTGGTGGTCGAAGGAGTGCCATCGGCGATCAGCGTCCCCAGCGACACGTCGGGTGGCTGAATACCGAATCCCAGGAAGCTCAGTCCGGTTTCGGCCAGGATCGCGGACCCGACGTTGAGCGTCGCGTCGATGATGAGGATCGAGGCCACGTTGGGCACGATGTGATGCACGATGACGCGGCGGCTGGAAACTCCCATATACCTTGCCGCACGGACGAATTCGCGCTCACGCAGGCTCATGGTCAAGCCGCGCACCATCCGCGAGCTGACCATCCAGCCGAACGCCGCGAGCAATGCGATGAGCCACAGGACGTTGTTCGACCCTCTGGTGCGGACGCTGACGATGGCGATCAGCAGGAAGCTGGGCACCACCAGCAGCAAGTCGACGAACCACATCAGGGCACGGTCGCGCCAGCCACCGAAGTAGCCGGCGATCGACCCGACGGTGGCGGCAAGGCTGGTGGAGATCAGCGCCACACTGAAACCGATCAGCATCGACTTCTGCATCCCACACAGCGTCCGGGCCAGCAGGTCCTGACCGATTGCGTTGGTGCCGAACCAGTGCTTGAACGAGGGTGGCTGCAGCAGCGCGTCATAGTCGAGATGGTTGTAGTCGTACGGGAGTAGTGGCGGCAGTGCGTAGCAGCCGACGAGTCCCACCACCAGCAGAGCCAGCGCCACGACCGCGGGCCTGTTGCGAACGAACCGTCGTGCCACCAGGTTTCGCCGCGATGTGAAGGCGGCCGGGTGGATGCCGGATTTGACTTCCTGACTGGCTTCCTGTGTCGTCATGTCACCCGTACCCTCGGGTCCAGCATCGCGTAGAAGATGTCGGACAACAGGCCGGCGAGCAGAATCACCAGCCCGGAAAACAGCGTGACCGACGCCACCACGTTGGTGTCCTGGGTGGCAATGCCCAAATACGTCCACTCGCCCATGCCGTGCCAACCGAAGATCTTCTCGACGAAGACCGCGCCGACGACCAGGCCGCTGATCCCGTACGCGAACAACGTCGCGAGCGGAATCAGCGCGGTACGCAGGCCGTGTTTGAAAAGCGCTCGCCGCCGGGTCAGGCCCTTGGCGCGCGCGGTGCGGATGAAGTCCTCGCCCAAGACGTCGAGCATCGCGTTGCGCTGGTAGCGGCTGAACCCAGCCATGCTGAGCAGGGCCAGCGTCAGCGTCGGCAACGCCAGGTGTTGCACGCGGTCGACCAGTTGGTCCCATAGGCCGTCGGGGGGGATCGGTGACGTCTCACCGGTGTACAGGAAGATCCGAACGCCAAGGAAATTGTTGACCCGCAGCGCGGCCAGGATGAGCAGGCCCGCCAGCACGAATGACGGAATGCTCAGGAGTATCAACGACAGCACGGTGATGACGCGGTCGCTCAGCCGGTACTGCCGGATGGCTCCCCAAGCCCCCAGGATGATGCCCATCAGCGTGCCCAGCACCGAGCCGGTCACCACCAGTCGCAGGCTGATTCCTATCCGGTGCCACAGTTCCTGGGAGACGGGGTGACCGGTGACCGTCTTGCCGAAGTCGCCTTGGACCACGCCGGTTGCCCATTGCGCATACCGGATGGGTATGGGCTTGTCTAAGCCCAACTCAGCCTTTTTTCGGTCGACGAGTTCCTTGGGCGGAACCGGGTGGCGTTGCACGTAGGTGTCGAGCGGACGAAACGTCACGGAGGCCAGGCAGTAGGTGAGGAACGACGCCAGCGCCAGCAGCACGATGTAGTTGGCCAGCCGGCGTGCGAGGAAACCGATCATGCCTGATCCCCCCGCGCGCGCCGCATTGGGACAGGGTATGAGATCCCGCGCCGGTCAGCGAGCATTCGTTGCTGCTCCGACGCGTCAGTGGGTCTGAACCGTTCCGATCGGTTTGATCCCGACCAGTGAAATCCGGGCTCCCGGTTGTTAAAATCCACCCCGGCATCGATCTGCGTAGCAAATTCCATTCCGTGATACCCCGAGGAGACTCGCGTGACGGTTACCGATGACTACCTGGCCAATAACGCCCGATACGCGAGCAGCTTCAGCGGGCCCCTGCCGTTGCCGCCGAGCAAACACGTCGCGGTGGTCGCTTGCATGGACGCCCGGCTCGATGTCTACCGCATCCTGGGCCTCAACGACGGCGAAGCCCATGTCATCCGGAACGCCGGCGGGGTCGTCACCGACGACGCCATCCGCTCGCTGGCCATCAGCCAGCGGTTGCTGGGAACCCAGGAGATCATCCTGATCCACCACACCGACTGCGGGATGCTCACCTTCGCCGACGACGACTTCAAGCGCTCCATCCAGGACGAGATCGGGGTCAAACCGCCGTGGGCGGCCGAGGCGTTTCCGGATCTGGCAGACGATGTCCGGCAGTCGCTGCGCCGTATCGAGAACAGCCCGTTCGTCACCAAGCACGTGTCGTTGCGCGGGTTCGTCTTCGACGTCGCCTCCGGCAAGCTCGAAGAAGTCAGCGCCGAGAAGACGTAAAAGCACCGGCACGCCCGGCGTGCCGGGTGCTTTTATGTTTGCTCACCCCACCTTGTAGGTGGCCAGCGCCTTGGCGATCAGCGCTCCCGAAGGGTCGACGATCTCGGCCTCGCAGTTGACCAGCGATCGGCCCCGCCGCAGCACCCGGCCCACCCCGATCACGTCGGTGGCCCGCGCCGGCGCCATGAAGTCGAGTGTCATCGACACCGTCACGCCCCGCAGTTCAGCGGGCGCCTCCCCACCGCACCAGGCGGCCGCCATCACGGTGACGTCGGCGAGGGTGGCGATGGCGCCGCCGTGGACCATGTCGCCGACGGTGGTGTTGGAAGGATCCCACGGCAGTCGCAGCCTGACCTCGTCGTCGCTGAGTTGGTCCGCGACGATCCCCAGCTTGGCGACAAACGGCGATTGTGGCAGGAACTGCGCGATCACGTCGCGGCCGCTGGGGTTTGGCATCCGTTCATGCTTTCGCACTGCCGCGCACCCGGGGAAGACCGCGCGACGCGCGTGTCCTAAACCGAGGGTTCCCTGACGTGCTCGCCAACACCAACTCGTTGACACTCGCGGACCGGGCTGGTTCTATATAGGGCAATGCCCATAAATATGGTCAGTTCTACCGGAATTATCAAGAATGCTTGACGAGGGGTTCAATGACCGTCGACGCGAAGGCCGTCCCAGCGGCCGGACAGTATGAACTGAGCCATCTGCGCTCGCTGGAGGCAGAGGCGATCCACATCATCAGAGAGGTCGCGGCCGAGTTCGAGCGGCCGGTGCTGCTGTTCTCCGGCGGCAAGGACTCCATCGTCATGCTGCACTTGGCGCTCAAGGCTTTTCGCCCCGGGCGACTGCCGTTCCCGGTGATGCACGTCGACACCGGCCACAACTTCGACGAGGTCATCGCGACCCGGGACGAGCTGGTCGAACAGGCCGGGGTGCGGCTGGTGGTTGCTTCGGTGCAGGAAGACATCGACGCCGGGCGCGTGGTCGAAACCATCCCGTCGCGAAATCCGATCCAGACGGTGACGCTGCTGCGCGCCATCCGGGAGAACAAGTTCGACGCGGCGTTCGGCGGGGCGCGACGCGACGAGGAGAAGGCGCGCGCCAAGGAACGGGTGTTCAGCTTCCGCGACGAGTTCGGCCAGTGGGACCCCAAGGCGCAACGCCCCGAGCTGTGGAACATCTACAACGGGCGGCACCACAAGGGCGAACACATCCGGGTCTTCCCGCTGTCCAACTGGACCGAGTTCGACATCTGGTCCTACATCGGCGCCGAGAAGATCACGTTGCCGTCGATCTACTTCGCCCACCGCCGCAAGGTGTTCAGCCGCGACGGCATGTTGCTGGCGGTACACCGTCACATGCAGCCACGCGCCGACGAGCGGGTGTTCGAGGCAACCGTCCGGTTCCGCACGGTGGGCGATGTCACCTGTACCGGCTGTGTGGAATCGGCGGCGGGGACCGTGTCCGAGGTCATCGCCGAGACAGCCGTGGCCCGGCTCACCGAGCGCGGCGCGACCCGGGCCGACGACCGGATCTCGGAGGCTGGGATGGAAGACCGCAAGCGACAGGGGTACTTCTGATGGCCACCACCGCGACATTGCTTCGCCTCGCCACCGCCGGCTCGGTCGACGACGGCAAGTCGACGCTGATCGGTCGCCTGCTCTACGACTCCAAGGCTGTGATGGAAGACCAGTGGGCGGCCGTCGAACAATCCTCGAAAGACCGCGGCCACGACTACACCGACCTGGCGCTGGTCACCGACGGTCTGCGAGCCGAGCGTGAACAAGGCATCACGATCGACGTGGCCTACCGCTACTTCGCCACTCCCAAGCGGAAATTCATCATCGCCGACACCCCGGGACACATCCAGTACACCCGCAACATGGTGACCGGCGCGTCCACCGCTCAGCTGGTGATCGTGCTCGTCGATGCCCGGCACGGCCTGCTGGAGCAGTCCCGCCGGCATGCGTTCCTGGCGTCGCTGTTGGGCATTCGCCACATTGTGCTCGCGGTCAACAAGATGGACCTGATCGATTGGGACAGAGAGAAATTCGAGTTGATCCGCGACGAGTTCTATTCCTTTGCCGCCCGCCTCGAAGTGCACGACGTGGCCACCATCCCGATCTCGGCGCTGCACGGCGATAACGTGGTGACCAAGTCGGAGAACACGCCGTGGTACGAGGGCCCCGCGTTGCTGTCGCATCTCGAAGAGGTCTACATCGGCGGCGACCGCAACCTGGTCGACGTGCGGTTCCCGGTGCAGTACGTCATCCGCCCGCAAACGCACGAGCATCATGATCACCGCAGCTATGCCGGCACCGTGGCCGGTGGAGTGATGCGCCCGGGCGACGAAGTGGTCGTGTTGCCGATCGGCAAGACCACCAGTATCACGGCGATCGACGGACCGAACGGTCCAGTGGCAGAAGCGTTTCCACCGATGGCCGTGTCGATCGGCCTCGCCGACGATATCGACGTCTCGCGCGGGGACATGATCGCCCGCACCAACAACCAGCCCAGGGTCGTCCAGGACTTCGACGCGACCGTGTGCTGGATGGCTGACGGCGCTGCTCTGGAGGCCGGCCGCGAGTACGTCATCAAGCACACCACCCGGACCACCCGCGCCCGGATCACGGGGCTGGACTACCGGCTCGATGTCAACACCCTGCACCGCGACAAGACGGCAACGGCCCTGAAGCTCAACGAACTTGGCCGCGTTTCGCTGCGCACCCAGGTACCCCTGCTGCTCGACGGGTATACCCGGAATGCCAGCACCGGCTCGTTCATCCTCATCGATCCCGACACCAACGGAACCGTGGCGGCGGGCATGGTGCTTCGCGGTGTCTCGCCGTATGCGGCGAGCCCGAACACCGTGCGACACAAGTCATTGGTCACCGCGGAAGACCGGGCGACCAGGGGCGGGACGGTGTGGTTCACCGGATTGTCGGGCTCCGGAAAGTCCTCGGTGGCCATGCTGGTCGAACAGAAGTTGCTCGAAAAGGGCGTTCCCGCTTACGTTCTCGACGGCGACAACCTGCGGCACGGTCTGAACGCGGACCTGGGCTTCAGCATGGCCGACCGGGCGGAGAACCTGCGGCGGCTGGCGCACGTGGCGACGCTGCTGGCCGATTCCGGCCAAATCGTGCTGGTGCCCGCGATCAGCCCGCTGGCCGAGCACCGTGCACTGGCCCGCAAAGTGCACACCGACGCCGGATTCGACTTCCTCGAAGTGTTCTGCGACACCCCGCTCGCAGACTGTGAACGGCGTGATCCCAAGGGGCTGTACGCCAAAGCGCGTGCGGGTGAGATCACGCACTTCACCGGAATCGACAGCCCCTATCAGCGGCCGAAGCAGCCGGATCTGCGGCTCACCCCGGACCACACACTCGACGAGCTGGCACAGCTGGTCATAGATCTGCTCGAGTCACGAGGTTGAGCGACCACGAGCTGGCCGGGCGGCTGGCAACCCAAGCCGGAGAGCTGCTCCTCGCGGTGCGCGATGAGCTGGCCGATGCTCCCCAGTCTGAGCGAAAAGCTGCGGGGGACAAGCGGTCACACGACTTCTTGATGGCGGCGCTGGCGGAGTCCCGGCCCGCCGACGCGGTGCTGTCCGAGGAAGGTGCCGACAACCCGGTGCGATTGCGCTCCGAGCGGGTGTGGATCGTCGACCCGCTGGACGGCACCCGTGAATTCTCCGAGCTCGGCCGCCCGGATTGGGCCGTACATGTGGCGCTGTGGCAATCCGGTGAACTCGTCGCCGGCGCGGTAGCCCTTCCGGCACAGGGCATTACGCTGGCGACGCCCGACGTCGCCGAACCGCCCGCCGATCCGGGCTCGCCCCGCATCGTGGTGTCCCGCACCCGCCCGCCGGCGATCGCGCTGCAGGTGTGCGAGCGTCTTGGCGGCACCCTGGTCGAGATGGGGTCGGCAGGGGCCAAGGTCGCCGCGGTCATCCAGGGGCTGGCCGACGTATATGTGCACGCCGGCGGTCAGTACGAATGGGATTCCGCGGCGCCGGTCGCGGTCGCGCGCGCCGCCGGCCTGCACACGTCGCGCCTGGACGGCTCGGCGTTGCGGTACAACCGGCCCGACCCGCTGCTGCCCGACCTGGTGGTGTGCCGGCCGGAGTACGCCGACGCGGTGCTGAGTGTGAGCGCCTGACTGGCAGAATCCACAGCATGCGGATGTCGGCCAAGGCGGAATACGCGGTGCGGGCGATGGTCCAGCTGGCCGCGGGACCCAGCGGCACACTGGTCAAGACCGAGGACTTGGCTCAGGCGCAGGGCATACCCGCGCAGTTTCTCGTCGACATCCTCACCAACCTGCGCACCGACCGCTTGGTGCGAAGCCATCGCGGTCGTGAGGGCGGTTACGAACTGGCGCGTCCGGGAAACGAGATCAGCATCGCCGACGTGCTGCGGTGCATCGATGGACCGCTGGCCAGCGTCCGCGACATCGGACTCGGCGACCTGCCCTACTCCGGCCCGACCACCGCGCTGACCGACGTGTGGCGGGCCCTGCGCGCCAGCATGAGGTCGGTGCTGGAAGAGACGACGTTGGCCGACGTCGCCGCCGGCGCCCTGCCTGAGCACGTCGCCCGGCTCGCCGACGACTACCGCGGTCAGGAGAGTGTGCGGCACGGGTCACCGCGCGACGGCGACTGAAGCGCCAGTCAGCCGCCTGAGCCGTAGGGCCGGGTGAGGATCTCCATCGAATGCCCGGACGGATCCGGGAAGTACACGCCGCGACCGTTGTCCCGATGGTTGATCTCGCCGGGCCGTTGGGCGCCCGGGTCCGCCCAGTGCTGCAGGCCGCGCGACTGGATCTTGCCGTAGATGGCGTCGAAGTCTTCGTCGGAAACGAGAAACGCGTAGTGCTGACGGGGGATCTCTTCGCCTTCGGGAACATCCGCGTAATCGAGACTCGCGCCGTGTTCGAGGGCGACAACCAAAAACGGGCCGAACGGCGTCGGGCGGGGCAGGCCGAACAGCTCGGCGAGAAACCCCGCGGCCTCACGCTTGTCGTGTGACCGGACGATGGTGTGGTTGAAACTGATGGGCATGGCTCCCCTTCCTCTCACCCGCGAGCGTGCGCAGATGTACAGCGACACGCCGCGCGGGCCGTCATTTTGCGCACGCTCGCGCGGCGCTACTTCGGCGCGGTCAGCTCCAAAGCGATGTTGTCGGGATCGCGGAACTCCAGGATGAATGACGGGCCGATGTCTTTGACCGGCTCGTGCCCAATCCCGAGCTCGTCGAGATGCGCAGCCGCGGAATCCAATTCGGCCCTGCTGACCACCCGGAACGCGATGTGGTCCAGGCCGGTGCGATCCTCGTCGAAGCGGTCCTCGGCGACCGGCCGCAGCCCGAGCAGGGTGCCACCGAGGTCGTAGACGACGCCGCCGTACAGGAAGTCCAACTGGCGCCGCATCGCCTCGTTGGCGTTCTCGGGAACCTCGATCAACACCGGCCAGCCGAACACGCTCTCGTAGAACTGCCGGGACCGCTCGATGTCGGTGACCGTGAGGCGAACGTGTGCGATGGAAGTGCTGGAAAAGCCCATCAATCCATGCTGCCAGAATCACACTGTGCGGATAGCAATGACCATGCCGGTGATGGAGCCGGACCTGGATGCGGCGCTGCTGGAGAACTGGGCG
This sequence comes from Mycobacterium sp., assembly GCF_035499775.1. Taxonomy (GTDB): domain Bacteria; phylum Actinomycetota; class Actinomycetes; order Mycobacteriales; family Mycobacteriaceae; genus Mycobacterium. Next base: position 12,844 of record NZ_DATJYB010000163.1, read on the forward strand.
CGGGTGATCGACGAGGGCCCGTTCTCGTCGCTGTGCTGGGGCGAGCGCATCGCATTCGACAACCCCGACAACCTGACGCTGCTCGGCGCGTTGGCCGCCTGGACCGATCGGGTCCGGCTGATGACGACGGTGATCGTGCCGCAGTTGCACGACCCGGTGCTGCTGGCGAAAGGGCTGGCGACGGGCGACATGCTGTGTGGCGGCCGACTGGCCGTGGGCCTCGGGGTGGGCGGCCGACACGAGGACTACCACGCCGTGGGTGCCGATCCCGCGACGCAGACGATACGCGGCATGGCCGAACGGGTGGCGGTGATGAAGCGCGTGTGGGCCGGCGAGAAGATCACCGACTCGGTGGTGCCGGTCGGGCCGCCGCCGGTTCAGCCGGGTGGCCCGCCGCTGTTCGTCGGCGCTATCGGCCCCAAGACCGTCCGCAGCGCCGCGGCGTGGGCCGACGGCCTGGCCGGCACCACCCTGGACCTCGACGTCGCCAAGCAGAACGAGCTGTTCGACGTGGCGCGGGCGGCGTGGGCGCAGGCCGGCAAGCCCAAGCCTCACCTGGCCACGTCGTTCTGGTTCGCATTCGGCTCGCCCGAGCAGGCTCGCGCCCAGGTGCATCGTCATCTGCGGCGCTACATGAACTGGATACCGGCCGAGTACGTCGACGCGATGGCGCCGATGACCGGTTGGGCCGGCAGCGAAGAGGAACTGGTCGCGGTGCTGCGCAAATTCGAGGCGATCGGCACCGACGAGGTTCAGCTCATCCCGACCAGCAGCGACATTGAGCAATTGCGCCGCGCCGCCGAGGTGGCCGCCGAGTTCTAAGCCGAAACCTCGACGCCGGTCGCGGACTGCTCGGGAGGCTGCCCCTTGAGCAGCGTCGCCAACAGCTCGCGGTACGGGCCCACCAGGTAGACGGTGTCGTCGGCTCGGAGCCGGGCGTCGCGACGTGGGCGTAGCCGGACCGGCTCGTCGGGCCGGGTGATCGCGATGACGCGCGTCTGGGTGGACAGTTCGATCATCGTCAGCCCGTCGAGTTCACTGCCGGCGGCGACATGCATTCCGCCGACCATGAAGGAGCGCTGTCCAACCGAGAACGTGCCCAGCACCTGCAGGCCCATGGCGGCGCCGATGTACCACGGCGCGGCGAGTTCGATCGTCGAACGGACGTTTTCGAAGCCGAACCGCTGCGCGACCGCCGCGCCCAGCCTGCGGTCGTAAACGCGCAGCACAAGCGGGACGTCGGGCCTTATGACCTTGGGCAGTACGCGGGGCCCCAGCATTTCGCGCAGCACGATTCCGGTCTCGATGTTGACGATGTCGTCCTGGGTCAGCACCGCCACCGCGCGCGCGTGGTCGATGCGGGCCGATTCCAGCGTCTGGCGCATCGTCGCATCCCCGAAGATCACCGGCACTTCGAGTTCGGCCGCCAACGACAGGTAGCGGTTGTTCTCGTCTTGCTCGATCACCGCCACGTCGTATCCGGCGGCGGTCAGGTCGCTGACGACGCGGATGCCGAACGAGCCCAACCCGACGACGATGATGTGGTTGCGCAGATGGCGCGCCCGCCGGCGCCCGGCCGAGTGCGCGAAGCGGCGCGACAGCAGCAGGTCGGCGACGAACGCGACCAGGACCGCGGTGGTGGTCACCCCGGCGAACATCAGCATGACGCTGAACAGCCGCAGCCAGGTCGGCTGGTGCATGAAGCTGAAGTCGCCGTAGCCCACCGTGGCGATCGTCTCGGTGCTGAAGTACAGCGCGTCGATCCACCCCATCCCCGGCATCCGGTAGGTGAAGCGCAGCAGCATCGTCGAGCCGAGCAGCAGCAGAAGTGCGGCTGAGAGCGCACGCACAAACATCGGGTTGACGTCGTTGCGCACGGCTCGGATGGAGTCGAGTGCTCGCCGCAGCCGAGGTCGGCGGGTGCGTGTCGCGGTTCGACGGGGGAGCCTGAAGCCGCGGGCGGCCAACTCGTCGGCAGTGCCGATCATCGCGGTCCAGTCACCGGCAGTGACCTGCAGATCTCGTCCCGGGCAGGTCACGATCCCGCCTGGGGTCGAGGAGTTCTTGCCCTGGATCACCGCCACCGGTGCCAGGTCGCCGTAGATCGCGCGCAGCGTCGCATCCCGCGGTGCCTCGGACCACGCCACGACGAAGTGGATGCCGGCGGCCTCGAACGGGTGGATGTTGTGCGCCAGGCATGCCTCGACCACTGATGGCGCCGTCAGGTCGGCGACGTCCAGGATCGCGCCGTGGCCGTTGTCGGCGGCCACCGCCTCGCGCAGCACGTCGTTGGCCAGCCGAGCCACCACACGCACCGTTGGGTTGATTTCTCTTGCCAATAACGCGATTTCGAGATTTATCGCGTCGTTTGGCCCGGCGCAGACGACGGCCAGCGCGTGGTCGACGCCGACGCGACCAAGCTCGGCGGCGGTGGCGATCTTGACAATCTGTGCACCGGCGCTGCTCAGCTCTTCGACGATCGTTGTCGTCAGCTTGTCGTCGCCGCTGACGATGATGTGACCGTGCATGCTCATGCCCTTCAGGCTAGGGCGAGCAGACGCAAAAGCCCCTTAAGGGCCGCACCGAAACGGGTGCTTTTGTGTCTGCTCGGCCATGCCGTCCCCGCTGTTCAGCTGACGCTGGCGGAGAATGAACCGATCCCCAGGCCCACCCCGCCATTCCACGGCTCGAAGCCGGCTTGAATGCTGGTGAGGTACCACGAGTCGGTAATCGCACCACGGGATTTCACGTCGTTGACGAAGTCCAGCACATTGAAACTCCAGGAGTTGATCGGCGACGGCGCGACGTAGGAGATCACGTCGTTCTGCCCATTGCTGCCCTTCCAAACCTGCCAGGGCTTCCCGCCGATCGTGGTGTTGCCAACGATGGAGCCGACGGGCTGGATGGAGCCCTGGCGGTTGAACCAGATCATGATTTCCTGCTGGTTGACGCCGTTCTTCTTGGCCGTGGGGTCCAGCCAGATGTCGTAGGCGGCGTCGAAGGTACCGCCGCCGTAGGTGAAATCGATGGCGCTGTTTGCGCTGTGAATCTGGCTGACTTGCAACGGCAGATTGGTGCCCGGTGAACAGTTGTTGTAGTGGCAGCCCAGGTAGACCGAGGGGTAGGACAGTGGGGCACCGCCGGTGGGCGCGGAACCGTTCTCGGCGGCGATGGCGAACCCCGTCGCGGTGACGTTGAGGCACTGCCCGCCGCCGTTGTTGTAGGCGTTGTTCTGAACTACGTAAGCGCTTCCGATCGTGGTGGTTCCGAACTGATCGCAGATCTGATTACCGGCCGGTGTCCCGCCGCAGGGTTGTCCGTTGAGGAGGCAATTCGCCGGCGGCGCATAGCCACCGGTTTGCAGGGCCTGGAACCCAACCGTGGTCGAACCGCCGGGCTCAATCGTGCTGTTGCGATCCTGCGGGGTCAGGACGTAGTGGCCGCCCGACCCGGTAAACGTGCTGCTGAACGCGTCCGTGACGGATTCGCCTGCAGGCAAGTCGAATTCGAGCTTCCACCCACTCAGCGGCGTGGCTCCCGGATTCGCGACGTTGTAGTTGGCGGCGAATCCGTTGTGCCACTGCGATGTCACCGCCAACGTCGCCGAGGCCGGACGGGCCGGGGGAGTCGGCGGGGTGGTCGTCGCGGCTGCCGGTGCTGTCGTGGTGGTCGTGGTTGTAGTGGTGGTGGTCGTCGGGGGCGGGGCACTCGCGCAGGATTGCCCGTTGATAAGACAATTCGCCGGCGGTGAGTACGCGCCGTTCTGCTCGGCTTGGAAGCCGACCGTGACCGAATTGCCGGGTGCAATCGTGTTGTTGTAGTCCTGCGGGGTAAGGACGTAATGCCGACCGGACCGGTCAAGTTTGCCGTTCCACGCATTTGTGACGGATTCGCCTGCAGGCAAGTCGAATTCGAGTTTCCATCCGGTTAAAGGCGCGGCGCCGGCATTGGTGACATTGTAGTTGGCGACGAAGCCGTTATTCCATTGCGACGTCACGGTCAGAGTCGCCGTCACCGTGGCCGCGTGGGCCACCGGGGTGATAACGATGACGTAAATGGCCATGGCGACGGCGGACAAGGTGACATGCAGCGCTGGGCGCCGGAGTCCCGCTAACCGGTTCAGTCGCCACATCCGGCAAAAGCTATAGTGCGAAAGTTGTTGTGGGCGTTATTGGGTTTTACTTCTGCCGTATCTTTGTCGAACCGTGACCGTTGCGTTAAACGCGCCCGCGCATTGTTTGGCTCAAATCCGCGTCCGGAAAGTTTCCAGATAGCGCAATGCCACTTCGATGTCGGCCCGGCGCGCGTTAATGCGTTCGCCCAGAAGTTCTTCGGCCTTGCGCAGGCGATAGCGTACGGTGTTCTTGTGCACCACTAACTTTCGCGCTGCGTCTTCGACGCTGCCGTCGGCCGAGAAGACGGCCATGACTGTTTCCCTGATCCGGTCGAGGCCATCGTCTGAGCGTCCCAGCGGGCCGAGAACGCGCCGCACATAAGTTTCGGCCGCCGCTCGGTCGCTCGCCATGATGCAGGGCAGTTCGATCTCGGCGTAATCGGTCAATCGGGCCTGCGAGTCCAGTGCGACGCGCTGGGCGCCCAATGCCTCGCGATGGCTGACCCGAAACCCGTCAACGCCCGGGCCGGATGTCCCGAAGGCCGCCCGTGCCTTTCCGGCGGCAAGAACATCGACGGCGTCGTCGCGGGCTGACAGTTGAATCGGCGCACGGGTGGCGAACCAACCCCACAACTCTCTGCTGCCGTGCATCACGCTCAGCGGCTGACCGACGCCCAGCGCGTGCGCGAGGCCGATGGCCGTGCGCTCCAGCGAGCCGACATCATCGCTGTTGTCCACCCACAGCACGAACGCGGTTTGCCATTGGCTGACAGCATGTTTCAGCTCTGCGGTAATCGCTCGCTCGTCGACGGGCCGGTCCAGGACCCGTTTGACGATCTCGGATCGTCGGGCGATGTCGCCTTGCGCAATGTCGTCGTGCTCTTCCTGGTAAACGACGATCAGACGCTCAACGGATTGATCCAGCCAGCTGCCGGCTCGGCTCCACAGGTACGTCAGAACGTCAATTTGCTCAGGCCCGCCGTCCGGGACGCCGGCCGCCACTTCGGTGATGTGGTCCCACAGGGCGCGGTGGCCCACCCGGTAAATCCTCAGCAGCACACCCAGATCCAAGCCGTGGCGAGCGATTGCCCTGGCCAGGCCCTCCGCCGGTGCGGTTAACACCAACTGGCTCAGCGGTATCGGCACCAGGTCGAGGAACGCCAGCCAGTGGGTGCGGGTGCTGGCATGGAGGTCTTGAACCAGCAGCGCAGCGCGGGCCACCTCTGGGACCTCGTTCAAGATGACGCCGTTGATGCGGCTGACCATCCGATCCACCGCGTCCGGTGATCTCGCCTGCGCGGTGAAGGTCGTGAGCCAGTCCCGAAGGCCCGGATTGATGGCGGTGTCCACCGGGGCAGCCCCTTGTTCTTTTGAACAACTTTAAGCCTGGATTCGCGGTCACAGCTTCGACTACCGCGAGTGTGAGCGTACGCGATCGCGGCGTTCGGGCCGGGCGGATTTGTACTTTTGGACAAATCGAGCGCAATAGTTCGTACTCGCGTTCCTATCGCCCACGGATGCCCTCTTGACACGCTGAACACGTCGTTGATCCTGGTCAAAGGTGAGAAAGGAAGTGCCATGAACGCGTCGGCTGGAACCGTCACCGATAATCCCGCTTGGTTGACTCAGGAACGTCAGGAGGTGCTGAAGGCGCTCGCCGAGACCGTCGTGCCCTCGATTGATCGCGCCGACGATCCGTGTGGCTTCTGGGCCCGGTCGGGCAGCGACCTGGGCGCGGATCTCGGGACGATCCACGCCCTCGGAACACTGCCCGACGAGCAGCGCGACGGTCTGCTCGGTCTGGTCGATGCGCTCGGCGCGCAAGGCATCGTGGGCGCATCCCAGCAGTCGCGCGAGGAGTTGTTAGCCGCAACCGCGTCGCTTGGGCCGATGGTCAGTGCGGGCGTAGAGATCCTGATCAAGCTCATCCTCATGCACAGCTACGGCCTGGCCAACCCGGCGACCGGACAAAACCCGATGTGGAAGAAGTTCGGCTACCCCGGGTCAACGGTGGCCACGCCCAAGGGAACCAAGACGATCGTGCCCTTCGTGCCCGACGGCGACATCGAGCTGGTCGCCGACGCGGTGGTGATCGGCTCCGGCGCGGGAGGCGGTGTGATCGCGGGGCGGCTCGCGCAAGCCGGCCAGCGCGTGGTGGTTCTCGAGGCCGGCGGTTACTACGACGAGGAGGACTTCGACCAGGTCGAGCTGCATGCTTACCGGAACACGTTCTGGCGGGGTGGTCCGTCGCCAACCGCGGACATGAACCTGACGCTGCAGGCCGGCGCCACGCTGGGCGGCGGCACGACGATCAACTGGACCAACTGCCTGCGCACCCGGTCGTGGGTCCGGGAGGAATGGGCCAACGAGCACGGTCTGAAGGGGGTCGACGGCCCCGAGTTCGACCGCCACCTCGACGCGGTCTCCAAGCGGATATCGGTCAACGGCAAGTGTTCGGACTTCAACGGCCCCAACAAGCGGCTGCAAGAAGCGGCCGCCAAGCTCGGTTGGGCCTTCAGCCGCCTCGAGCGCAACACCGACGAAGCGACCTACTCGCCGGACACGGCCGGTTTCCTGGGTTTCGGCGACCCCACCGGTTCCAAGCAGGGCACGATGAAGACTTACCTGCAGGACGCGTTCGACGTGGGCGGCAAGATCCTGGTCCGCACCACGGCCGAGCGGATCTTGCGGGACGAGAACGGTCGCGCGGCCGGCGTCACCGCGCGGTACGCCGATCCGGCGACCGGGGCGACCGCCGCCGTCACCGTCCGGTCGCCGCGCGTCGTGGTGGCGTGCGGTGCGCTCGAGACGCCGGCGCTGCTGCTCCGCTCCGGCATCGGCGGCCCGGCCGTGGGCAAGAACCTGCGGCTGCACCCCGTCGTCGCCTGTATCAGCAGCTTCCCGGAGGACCAAAGGGCTTGGTGGGGAGCGTGCATGACGGGAAACATCGAGGAGTTCGAACACCCCGAACACGGTTACGGCTTTCTGATCCAGGCACCCCAATTCACGACGGCCTCGGCGGCGGGCTTCATCCCTTTCACCGGCGCAGTCGAACACAAGACGGTGATGAGTGGTCTGTCGAAGATCGCGTGGGCGATCGGAATCGTGCGCGACCACGGGTCGGGCGAAGTCACCATCGACGACGACGGCCGCGCGGTCGTGACGTACTCGGTGACCGACCCGATCGACCTGGCTAATCTGCGCACCGCCGTGGACGCGGTGGTGCGTACCCATCAAGCGGCCGGCGCGGAGCGGATCCACGTCCTGGCCGACGGTCTGCCCACCTGGCATGACGGTGAGGACCTCGACGGGTTCATTGCGAAGGCGCAGTCGATTCCGTTCGGCGCGGGCGGATACCGGATGTTCTCTGCGCACCAGACCGGCAGCTGCCGGATGGGCGTCGACCCGGAGACCAGCGTCGCCGGACCCTACGGCGAACTTCACGACACCCCCGGGGTGTGGATCGGCGACGGCAGCGCGTTCCCCACGCCGTCGGGCACCAACCCGATGCTGTCCATCATGGCGCTCGCCGACCGGACTGCTGACGCGATCATCGCCGCCGACGGCTGATCGTCGATACTGGCGAGGTGCCTTTCATCGAACGTGTGGCGTCCCGCGAGATCTATCGCAACCCGTGGATGGTGTTCCGCGAAGACGACATCCGCCGGCCGGACGGCAGCGCCGGCATCTACGCGGTGGTGGACAGGCCGACGTACGCGCTCGTAATCCCCTACGACGAACACCGTTTCCAGTTGGTCGAGCAGTTCCGGTATCCGCTCGGTGCGCGACGTTGGGAGTTTCCGCAGGGCACCGCTCCCGGGCTGGCGGACCTCGAACCTGCTGCGCTGGCCGAGCGTGAGCTGCGCGAGGAGACCGGGTTGCGCGCGACCTCGTTCGAGGCCCTGGGGCAGCTCGACGTCGCACCGGGGATGAGCAGTCAGCGGGGATGGGTGTTCCTGGCCACCGGAATCTCTGAGGGACAAGCCGATCGCGAGCACGAGGAGCAGGACATGCGCAGCGCCTGGTTCTCGCGGGATGACGTCGAGCAGATGATCCGCACCGGAGTGATCGCCGACGCGCAGTCGATCGCCGCGTACGGCCTGTTTTTATTACGCCGAGCAGACGCAAAAGCACCCTAATACGCAGCAAAATAGGTGCTTTTGCGTCTGCTCGGCGATGAATTCCGGCGCTGGCATCGGTCAATACGAATATGACGATCACACAGCGCAACCTCGATGGGTACGGAGCGCCCCCGATTGAGTGGGCCCGCGTCAAAGCCGTGCTGGACAATCAGTTGACGCAGGAGCCGGGAACCGGCGGCCCACAGCGCCACACCGTGTGGCTCACGACGATCAATCGCGACGGCAGCCCCCACGTCACGGCGCTGGGGGTGGTAACGCTCAGCGGCAGTTGGTACTTCACTTCCGGCCCGGTGACCCGCAAGTCGCACAACCTGGCTCGCGACCCCAGATGCACGATTGGTGTCGCCACCGAGCCGTTCGACCTCGTCGTCGAGGGGACCGCCGAACGGGTCAGCGATGCGGAGGAATTATCTTCTGTCGCTGCGGCTTACAACCGCATCGGCTGGCCTGCCGAGGTCGAAGGCGACGCGCTCACCGCGGAATACAATGCCCAGTCGGCCGGCCCTGCCCCTTGGCATGTCTATCGCGTGACGCCGTCGACGGTCGTCGCGCTCGGCACGTCGGAACCGTTCGGCGCCACCAAGTTTCAATTGGACTGAGCGCGGTTCAATTGGCCCAAAGCGCGGTTCAATTGGCCCAAAGCGCGGTTCAATTGGACTGAGCGCGGTTCAATTGGCCCAAAGCGCGGTTCAATTGGCCCAAAGCGCGATCGTGTCCGTGTCGATACCTTGCCGCGTCGTCGATCCGACAGAATTGACACGATGCGCTCGCGATCGAGATTCGCCACGCTCGCCGTCATCGCGAGCGCGGCGTTAGTCTCGGCCATTCCGGCGCACGCGGCGACACCGGCCTGGAACGGCAGATACTCGCTGGTGAGGTATGCGGCCCAAAAGTCCGGCAGCAGCGTGGCGGCCGGCCAGGCCGAACCCACCTTCAGCGCCGACTACAACTTCGCGACCGCGTGTTCGGCCGTCACGTGCGTCGCCACCGCCAACGACGGGCCGACTCCCAAGAACCCGACGATCGCCGTGCCGTCGCACTACACGTGGGACGGAGCCAAGTGGGTCGAGCGCTTCGATTTTCAGTGGGATTGCTATATGGGAGAAGGCGTTCCGAAAGTGTGGGCGCCCGCGAAGTCGTGGGCGTTCTACACGCCGCAGCCGGACGGGTCGCTGCGCGGTACCTGGCATACCGATATCAGCAGCGGCCCGTGTCGCGGAACCGTCGAGATGCCGGTCGCCGCGTTACCGGCGGCCTCGCGCTGACGGTTTTAGAACGGCATCGAGTTCCAGGCGTAGAACTGGCCCGTGCCGATGTCGTGAACGCCCTTGTAGTCCCAATAGAAGTCGTGGCAGACATTCCCGTCCCACGGCACCGGCCGGCCGGCCGGGTTGGGGTCACCGGGGCACCAGCGCTGGCAGGCGGAGCCCTTGGCGGGACAGGCCGGGGCAGCTTGGGCGGTGCCGGCGCCGAGCGCCAACAGGGTTACCGCGACACCGCCTGACATGGCTAGTCCGGCGAGCGTCCGCTTCAGGGTGGGCGTGGTGTTCATGGCGTGTTCCTTTGCGGGAGAGGGGCCGACACCGCACAGGGTCCCGCACTCCGCTTGCGAAATTCTTGCGCTGGTTCACTACCGCTCCAAATAGATGCAGTGCGAAGATCATTCAACCGCGGCGCACCGGGTCGAAAGGGCTGGCACATCATGCTCGAAGTGATCGACAAGGGGTCTGTCACCGAAGCGCATCCCGTTCCGCTGCTCTTCGTCCACGGGGCGTGCCACGGCGCCTGGTGCTGGGACGAACACTTCCTCGATTTCTTCGCCGACAACGGCTACCGGGCGGTTGCGCTGAGCCTTCGCGGGCACGGCTCAAGTCACATGTCAGCGCCGCTCAACAGCTGCTCCATCCCCGATTACGTCGACGACGTCAGCGAAGTCGTGCGGCGACTTGCATCGGTGCCCGTGCTGGTCGGTCATTCGATGGGCGGGTTCGTGGTGCAGAAGTTCCTTGAATCGAACGCCGCACCCGCCGGAATCCTGATGGCCTCTGTGCCGCCGCGCTCCTACGCGGCGACTCAGCTGCGCGCCACCCTGCAGCATCCATGGCTCGCCGTGAAACTCAACGTGACACGTGACCCGGTGAGCATCTACGACGGGCCCGCCCGGGTGCGCGAGATTCTTTTCAGCAAGCACACTCCGGAGGCGACGGTCGAGAAGTGCTTCTCGCTCCTCGACGGCGAAAGCTACCGCGTCATGGGACCCGACATGGCCCTGCTGCACCGGGTCCGGCCCGAGCGCGTATCGGCGCCGGTGCTGGTTCTGGGCGGCGAGCAGGACGGCCATCTCAACCTGAGGGCGTTTCAGAGCACCGCCCGCGCCTACCACACCGTGCCCGACATCTTCCCGGACATGGGCCACGACATGATGCTCGAGCCCGGGTGGCAGGCTGTCGCCGAACGAATCGACCGCTGGCTCGCCGGCCAGGGACTCTGAGAGCCGCCTGAAGCGTTATGCCGCCGCAGCGATCGTCGACATCATCGGCCGCAGCGTCTCGAGCAGCGGCTGGCGGTCACGGAGGTAGAAGTGGCCACCCCGGAGGATCTGCACCGAGAAGTCCGCGGTGGTCCGGGAGCGCCATTCGTGCAAGTCGGATTCACTGACCAGCGGGTCTTCGCTGCCGCCGAACACATGGATCGGGCAGGGCAGCTCTGCGGCGCTCAGTTCCTCGTCCGTCGAGCACAGCCGCAGGTCGTGCCGGGTGACCTTGACGGCGCGCTCGTGCAGCGAGGGCCAGCGGGTCAGTTCCGCGGGCAGCCCACCGACCTCGGACAGGAAGGCCGCGAGCTGCTGGTTGTCGAGGTGATCCACGTGGTGCAGTGGCGGCGGCAGGTGAGGCGGGGCGTAGGCGGACAGGAACATCGCGCGGGGCAACGGAGAACCCTCGGCCGCGCGCTTGCACGCCAGCCGGTAGGACAGCAGGGCGCCGAAGCTGTGGCCGAAGAACATGTGCGGCTCGTCAAGGCTGGACCGCAGCTGCTCGTTGACTTCGTCGACCAGGTGCCGCAGGGTGGAGAACCGCTCGCGGTCGGCAATCTCGACCGGAATGACCTCGAAGGCCGGCTTCAGCGCCTTGTTCCATGCCTTGAACGCCAGTCCGCCGCCGCCGGCGTGGTGGAAGCAGAAGAGCCGCATGATGTCCTTGCCTTTCTATCCCTGTCTTGGCAATCACAATCCCGCGAGCCGCTTGGCGGATCCTTGACGGATTCTTGGAGGATTCTTGCGGCGCTGACCTGCCGAAATCAGCCCAGCAGCGCCAGCTCTTCGGCCAGCACCTTGACTGTGGAACGGATCTGCTCTTCTGAGTGGCAGCTGGTGACGAAGAACCGCACCCGCGCTTTGTCCTCCGGCACCGCCGGAAACAGGATCGGGTTGGCGTTGATGCCGCGCCGCATCAGAGCGTCCGACAGTTTGAGCGCCTTGACCGAGCTGCCGACGATGCACGGGATCACCGGGGTGCCCGCGCTGTCGCCGGTGTCGATGCCGGCGTCCCGTGCCAGGCTCAGGAAGAGCTCGGCGTTCTCACGCAGCCGGCGCAGGTGTTCGGGCTGCGACCGCATCAGCCGGATCGCCGCCATAGCGGCCGCAGCCATCGCCGGCGGCATGCCGACGCTGAAGATGAACCCGGGAGTGGTGTATTTCAGGTACTGGATTACCTCACGGGTTCCCGCGACATACCCGCCGCAGCCGGCCAGGGCCTTGGATACCGTGCCTGCCCACAGTTCCACGTCGGCGCGGTCCACGCCGAAGTGTTCTCCGATGCCCCCGCCGGTGCGGCCGAGAACACCGATGCTGTGGGCCTCGTCGATCATCAGCATGGCCCGGTGCTTCTTCTTGACGGCAATCAAGGCGGGCAGGTCGGGGATGTCGCCGTCCTGGCTGTAGATGCCCTCGATGATCACCAGCACCCGGCGGTACTGGTGGCGGATGTTGGTGAGGATGTCGTCCAATGCCGCGTGGTCGTTGTGCGGGAACGACCGCCGCGTTGCGCCGGACAGCTTGCAGCCCTGCACGATGCTGTCGTGTGCGAGCCGGTCGTGGATGACGAGGTCACCTTCGCCGAGCAGGTGGCCGATCACCGTGACGTTCGTCGCGTGACCGCTGTTGAGGACCATCGCATCCTCGGTGCAGATCAGGTCGGCCAGTTCTCGCTCGAGTTCGAGGTGTACCGGCTTCTCGCCGGACAGCACCCGCGAGGCCGAGCAGGAGCTGCCGTAACGCATGACGGCATTCAGGACCGCCGTGGCAACGCCCGGGTGGCCGGACATGCCGAGGTAGTTGAAACTCGAGAAGTTCACTACCGCTTCACCATTCACGATCGAGGTGTCTCTGGTGATCCCGTCGTTGAGCACGAAGTACGGGTTGTCGATGTCCAGTCCGGCACCGAGCTGCAGCCGTTCGGAGAGCGCGACGACCTCTGGAAACTCAGCGATCCGGTACTCCGGCGTAACCGCCGGCCCGGCCACGTCGGTAACCGGGCACTGCTCGTCCGCCGGCCTGCCACCGACGTGAGCGATCACGTCGCCGATCGTCGTGGTGGATCCGAAGTGGCCCGGATCGACCACGATTCCCGGCAGCTTGCGGGCCAGCCCGCTGAACAGGTCGGCGACCATGATCGAGTCGAAGCCGAGGTCTCCGGCGATGGTTTGGGCCGGGCGCAACGAACCCTCCGGAAAGCCGCTGACGCGAGCCACCTCGGCGCGGACCAGTGCCGCGACGTCGCTGACCGACGAACCCGTCGCACTCTGAGTAGCTGTTCCGCCCTGTGCCACCGCGGCGATCGCCGCGGCCTGCTCCCTGAATAGCGCGATCAGATTGTCCATCGTTGTCTGCTCTTCGAACTGAGCGGGCTCGGCGATCTGCGGCAGCGGCAAGCCGACGGTGATCGGCGTGATCCAGGACCGGTTCGTGGTCACGAAGCGGTAGCCGGTCAGCCGCTGCGGAACCTGAGCCTGCGGCGGATAAAGGTTGTCCCAGTTCGGATTGAGGCCGTCCCGGTACAGCGCGGCGACGGTTTCGGTGAGTTCCGAGCCGCCGGCGTCCGGGCCGGGCAGTGGTGTCAGCGTTTTGAATCCGACACCCGGGTGCGACCGCTTGATCATCGGGATCAACGTCCGCTTCGAACCGAATTCGATGAGGTGGGTCGGTTCGGCCTGCAGCGCCGCGGATATCGCGTCGCCGAACCGGACGGTTCCCGCGGCATGAGCCACCCAGTACTCGGCGTCCATCGGCTCGCCGTCTTCGAGCAACCGGCCGCGCAGGGTGGAAAACACCGGAATGCTCGGCGGCGCGAACGTGCAGGTGTTGGCCAGCGCCCCGAATTCCTCGAGCATCGGCTCCATCAGTGGCGAGTGGAAGGCATGCGAGACAACGAGTTCGCGGACGGCCGCGCCGGCCCCGCGCAGGGTGGCGGCGGCCCGGTCGATCGAGTCGGCGGCGCCGGACAGCACCAGTTCGCGGGGCCCGTTCACCGCCGCGACGGCGAGCGAGGGATCGGCGTCGACCAGGTCCGCGACGTCGTCGGCGCTCACGCGAGCGGCGAGCATCTTCCCGGTCCGCGGCAGCCGCTGCATGAGCCGGCCGCGCGCGACGACCAGCCGGCACGCGTCGTCGAGGCTGACGGCCCCGGCGATCACCGCGGCGGCGAATTCGCCGATGCTGTGCCCGAGCACCCAGGCCGGCTCAGCGCCCAACTCGATCAGCGCGTGGGCCAACGCGAATTGCACGGCGAAGATCGCCGGCTGGGCGAACTCGGTGCGATTGACCCGCTCGTCGGTGCCGAACAAGACATTGCGAATGGGCTGGCCGAGGTGTGGCAAGGCGGCGGCCTCCACGGCGGCCAGCGCTGAGCGGTAGGCGCTGCTGTTGTCATGCAGCCGATGCGACATCCCTGGGTACTGCGTGCCTTGCCCGCTGAACAGCCATCCCGCCGCAATGTCCTGCGCGAAACCGGACACCGCCTCGAGGTCGCCGGCAGGGTGCGCGAGCCGGCGCAGCCGGTGCACCGCGTCGTCGCGGTCGTCGACAGAGATGGCCAACCTGGCCTTGCCCGACGACTTGATCCGGTTGCTCGACCAGCACAACTGCGCGAGAGGTGCTGAGCTGCGGGCGATGTCGTCAGCAAGGTGAGCGAGATTGAGGTACAGACCTTCGCGGCTGTTGGACGAAAGAGTCAGTACGCCGCCGCCCGAGGAGACCGGAGCGTCGTCGCACGCCGGAGCGCTCGCCAGTACGACGTGGCAGTTGGTGCCGCCGATCCCGAAGCTGGAGACGCCCGCGTAGGCGGCCTCCGCGGGAAGGGGAAGCGGCTCGGTCACCAGGCGCAGACCACTCGCGGCGAGCCGCAACTGGGGATTCTCCTGGTCGGCGAAACGCGACGGCGGGACGACGCGGTGGTGCAGGCTCAACACCGCCTTGATGAGGCCCGCGACGCCCGCGGCGCCTTCGGTGTGGCCGAGGTTGCCTTTGATCGAACCGATCGCGCAGAGCTCGCCGCGCCGCCGCCGGTGGGCGGAAGCCAGCGCCTTCACCTCGATCATGTCGCCGAGAAGTGTTCCGGTGCCGTGTGCTTCGAGGAAGCTGATCTGCTCGGCTGCGACGCCGGCCACCCGGTTCGCGGATTCGACGACCTTCTCCTGGGCCCAGCGGTTCGGTGCGGTGATGCCGTTGCTGCGCCCGTCGTTGTTGACGGCGCTACCTTTGATCACCGCGTAGACGGGCAGCCCGTCGGCCTGGGCGTCGTCCAACCGGCGCAGAACCACCACGGCGACGCCTTCGCCGCGGCCGATGCCGTCCGCCGAGCCGCTGAACGGTTTGCACCGGCCGTCGGGCGCGGACAGCCCGGCCTGGGTGTAGAACACGTTGAGCGCCGGGGTGATGATGATGTTCACGCCCGCGGCCAGCGCCTGGTCGCACTCTCCGGCACGCAGCGCGGCGGCCGCGACGTGGACGGCGACCAGGGATGACGAGCATGCGGTGTCGACGGCGAGGCTGGGGCCCTTGAGGTCGAGTTGGTACGACAGCCGGTTGGCCGTCATGAAATAGCCGTTGCCCGAACCTGCTTGGGCCGTGATCTGCGAGAAGTCGCGTATGTGCTGATGGGCCCACTCGTTGGCCATCACCCCGACGAAGACACCGGTGTTGGTGCCGGCCTGCGATCGGGGGTCCAGCGTGGCGTCCTCAAGCGCGCGCCAGGCGGCCTGCAGGAGCAGGCGTTGCTGGGGGTCCATGGTCTGGGCCTCGCGCGGGGTGATGCCGAAGAACTCGTGGTCGAAAGCGTCTGCGTCGCTGATGAATCCGCCGGTGCGATGATTCACCGCGCCGGGCTTCCCGGCTGCGTCGTAGAACTGCCCTGAGTCCCAACGGCTTTCGGGCACCTCGGCGATTCCCTCATCGCCGCTCATCAATAGGTCCCACAGTGCCGCGGCGTCGGGCGCCTTCGGGAAGCGGCAGTCGATCCCGACGATCGCGATGTCGGTCATTGCGTCACCAGCTCCCGGGGGCCGACGGCGTCGCGGATGAAGTCCGCGATATGCGCGAGTGTCGGATAGTCGAAGACCAACGTCGGGTCGACGTCGATGTCCCAGTGCGCCTCGACGTCGCCGACGAGTCCAAGGGCACGGACCGAGTCGACACCCATTTCGGCGAGCGGAAGGGTCGGGTCGATCGCGTGCGTCGGGACGTCCAGGTGGCAGGCGAGGCGGGAGGTCAGCCAGCCGAGCACGGGGTTGCGGGCCGATCGGTACATGTACATCGAAAGCTCCTTTTCTGTAAAGGATTACGCGATTTCGGATCTATCGGATCTGGGCGGCAGCGACGGCGGTGTCGAGGCTCTCGTGGAGAACGTTGCTGAGTTCGTTTCGCAGGAAAGCCGCGCGCATCGACGCGCGCTGCACCTTCCCGCTGGTGGTGAGATGAATCCCGTTGCGGTCCAACAGCACCACGCTTGGGGCCGGGATCTCGAAGCTGCGGGCCACGGCAACTTTGATCGCGCTGGCAAGCTGCGCCAGCGACATTCCGTCGAGCTTTTCGGTCTTGACGGACTGGATGACGGTGAGCCGTTCGCCGTCGTGTGCGTCCACTGCGACCGCGGCACCGCGCGCGGCGCCTGTTGCGGCATGCACCTCCTGCACCAGCTCCTCGATGTCCTGCGGGTACAGGTTGCGGCCGTTGACGATGACGAGGTCTTTCCGGCGACCGGTCACGTACAGGTGCTGATCGTGAACCAGTCCCAGGTCGCCGGTGCGCAGGAAGGGGCCCTCGCCGTCGGCGGTCTGGACGCCGAACCGCTCCGCGGTCTCCAACGGACGGTTGTAGTAACCCTTCGCGACACTGGCGCTGCGCAGCCAGATCTCGCCGACCTGGCTGTCCGCCACGGGCTGCAATGTCTCCGGGTCGACGATGCGGACGTCGATGCCGGGGCCGGGGACCCCGCAGCTGACGAGGGAGACCGCGCGCCCCACCGGTGGTGCGAATTCGTTGCGCTCGAGCGCGGCGGCGTCGGCTTCGAGGCACACGACGGGCGTGCCGGGCGGGGTCGCCGTCGCGAACACCGTCACCTCGGCCAGCCCGTAACCCGGCCGGATCGCGGAGGCACGGAACCCGACCGGGGCCAGGAGCTCAGTGACCGCCTCGATGGTGCGGCGGCGGATCGGCTCTGCCCCGTTGAAGGCGATGCGCAGCGTGGACAGGTCGACCCCGGTCAGCTGCTCCGGGGAGATGCGACGAGCGATCATGTCGTAGGCGAAGTTCGGCGCCGCGGTGAACGTGCCGCCGTACTTGGTAATCGTCTGGAACAGCCGGATCGGCTGCTTCAGAAAGGTCAGCGGCGACATGATCACCGCATCGGCGCCGGCGTAGAAGCACATGATCTGGCTGATCAGTCCCATGTCGTGAAAGTGCGGGATCCAGCCGACCAGCCTCGACGTGTCGTCGGTTTCGAGGAACTGCGAGATCGCGAATGCGTTGTGCAGGATGTTGCCGTGAGTCACCGCGACGCCCTTGGGGTCGCCGGTCGATCCCGACGTGTACTGCAGGAAGGCGATGGATTCGACGGTGACGTCGGCCATCGTGCACTTGTCCGCATCGGCGAGCGTCGATTCGTCGATGGCCAAGCAGGTGACCGGGTGGTCCAGGCCGAGTCCGTCGATGCCCGCGGCGATCAACTCGTAGAGGTTCGCGGAAGTCAGCACCAGGCGGCTGTCGGCGTCGCGCAGGATTCCGGCGACGCGCTTCAAGCTGCGCTGATCGTGGGGGAGCGGTGCCGGGACAGCGACGACCCCGGCATACAGGCAGCCGAGAAAGGTTCTCCAGAACTCGACACCGGGCTCGAACAGGAGCACAACAGGTCGATCGGCTTCTGGCCGTGAGCTGAGCCAGGCGCCGACCTCACGCGCACCGCGGTCCAGCTCGC
>NZ_DATJYB010000164.1:0-2412 GCF_035499775.1 Mycobacterium sp.
AGTCGAACCACATCGGACTCACCTGCCCGGCCCGACGGCGCGCTGCAGGTGAGTCCGATGTGGTTCGACTGGGACGGCGAACTGCTGCGGTTCGCCCACACCACCAAGCGCCAGAAGTACCGCAAATGTACAAAGCAACCCGCGGGCTGCGATGTCGATCTCGGATACCGACAATCCCTACCGCTACCTGGAAGTGCGCGGCGACGTCGAGCGCATCGAGCCCGATCGGGCGGCGAGCTTCTTCCGGCGTCTGGCCAAGCGCTACAGCGCGGACGAACCTCCTCCCGACGCCCCGCCCCGGGACGAGGATCCCGCCGACGCCGCGGACTGGGTGGTCATCGTGGTGCGCCCGACCGGATTCAGCAAGCACTAGTCCGCCGAATTGTCGTTCGCAGAGCCGCTTTCCGTCAGTACCGCTCCGGCACGAAGTGCCACGGGTAGTCCGGTTCTACATAGCCGCGGGGCTTCTGACGGTCCGGCAGCTTGATCGCCTTTGGCTCGACCCGCTCGTAGGGCACCTGGTCCAGCAGGTGCGCGATGCAGTTCAGGCGCGCACGACGCTTTTCGTCCCCCTTGACGACGTACCAAGGGCTGATCTCGGTGTCGGTAGCACGAAACATCGCATCGCGGGCACGGGAGTAGTCATACCAGCGACGGTGCGACTCGAGGTCCATCGGGCTGAGCTTCCAAATCTTGCGCGGGTCCCGTGCCCGGTCGTTGAACCGGCGGGTTTGCTCGTGCTGGCTGACGTCGAACCAATACTTGATGATCTGGATTCCGCCTTCAATGAATGCCTCTTCCACCTTCGGCACAAGCTCCAGAAACCGCTTGTACTCATCCCCGGTAGCGAAGCCCATCACCCAGTCGACGCCGGCGCGGTTGTACCAGGAGCGGTCGAACAGGCATACTTCGCCGCCCGACGGAAACCTCTCGATATAGCGCTGAGCGAAGATCTGAGTCTGCTGCCGCTCCGACGGCGCCGGCAGCGCGACGACGCGGAAGACCCGGGGACTGGTTCGCTCGGTGATGCGTTTGATCACGCCCCCCTTGCCGGCGGCGTCGCGGCCTTCGAACACGACGACGATCTTTGCCTTTGCTCGCTTGACCCAGAGCTGCATCTGGACGAGCTCACTCTGCAGGCGGCAGAGTTCCTTCTCGTAGTACTTCCGACTCAACTTGCCGGTCGCAACATCCGCATGCTTCGTTTTCGTGTCCATCGCGTCCCTGCCAATCATCGCCATGTTGTCCGACAATCATCCCGCTCGGCCTGACCGGACGCGAGTATGCGTCCTGCTCAGATGCGCTCGACTTGGCCATGGAATGAGCGTCAGGCATCGGCCGAAGGACTGCCAGGCAGTCGCCCGAATACCAGGGTCGCCGGTACAAACGACACGACGTCAAGGGACGCCCGGGCGTGATGTTCGCGGCGCGGGGACTCGACAGTCGTGGCCGCAGAGTGGTAGCAGAGAGGTATGGCCAAGCGACAACTCAGGAATCGGAACTTCAGTTCTGGCTCGAACACGAAGAGCCACGATGAGTTGACTGCGCTGCGGCATCGGCGTTTTACCGATCTCGAGAAGGAGCTCACCGATTTTCGAAACGCCTATGACGAGCGGCTGCGCCGCTTACTGACGGGATCGGACGCGAAGAAGGCTGCCGCAATTCGCGACGAGTGCCGCCGCGAGTTCGGCGCCGGCCTCGCCGCAACGATCGGGCAGCCCGACCGGATGGCCGAAGCGCATGCTAGCGCGCGGCGCAAGATGGAAGAGGCTCTTCGCCGGGACGTGAAATGCTATTCCGAAATTCACGATCTACAAAGCAAATTCAGCGATAACTGGGCAGCGATCGTCACCAAAAAACCAGGCCGGCGTGACGCATTCGTCGTGCATGCAGGCGACTGGACCCCGACCGTCGACGTCATAGATATGCAGACGTTCGGGCCGCCCTTCGATCTTGTCTTCGCAGACGCCCAGGGTCTCGCGCTAAACCAAGACGGGACCCAGGGAATCAGTGATGATTCATCATCGGTGGATCTGACCCTGGGCTTCATGGATAACGACATCACCGTCAGTGGGTCCAACAAGTGGGATGAGGCAAGCAATGTGGTGATTGGACTATCTGACCTCGCCCTCGGCGTCAGATACACTGCGCCCAAGGCTGGTTCACTCAACATCGGGTTCACCATGCGCAACCTGTACAGCCGGCTCCACGGCAGCCTGACCGATCACTGGGGATTTTCGCACGGGGACCTTCTCCTCACGCACTCGGTGGGCAATTGGCACCCCAAACTGTGCGAATCGATAAACACGGCCGACCACGTCACTCGGGGAATTATGGTCACTTCGTGAGGCGTCGAACGGTGCTGCGGCTACCCCTGCTGCTGGCGGCAGGCCCTACGCTGACTCAGGTGCC
>NZ_DATJYB010000165.1:0-5569 GCF_035499775.1 Mycobacterium sp.
GCGAGCGCGCTCATATGTACACCGAAACGGCGAAAATGCGTACATTTGGGCGCCCTCGTCGCCGATAGCTTTCGCCTAGTAGCCGGCTGGGATCGGGACGAAGCGGCGCAGCTTCCCGCTGGCGGGCTGGCGGTCCAGTCGATCCACGCGGTTGACGGCGACCTGCGCGCCGCCCAGCCCGGCGTCGGCCAACGCCCGCCGCAGCTGCTGAGTCAGGCCGTCGATGTCGAGGCCGTCGGCGGCGACGGCGAATACGTCTATGCCGCTGGGTGTTTGGTGCACCTGGTAGTCGACGACGTCGGGGGAGTGAACCATGACCGACCGGATCACGATCGGATGGACTTCCGCGCCGGCGTAGCGCAGCACGTCGTCACTGCGCCCCTGCACCCGAGCCCGCAGATACCCATGTACGGCGCTATCGGGCTCGCGGACGAACACGTCGTTGAGTTCGTAGCGAATCAGCGGCTGGGTCAGGTTGGTCAAGTTGGTGACCAGTGCCTTCGCCGACGGGACGCCCGGCGGCACCGGACGGTTGTCGGCGCCGACCAGCTCGACGATGCACATGTCGGTGTTGAACGTGAAGACGTCGTCGGCTTTCGCCGTCTTGCCGACCAGGCCCTCGGTAGAGCCGAAAGTGTCCAGGACGGCGACCCCGAACGCGTCGGAGATCAGCGAGCGCATCTCGGGGAGCATGGTCTCACTCGATGCACTGATCTGCGCCGGCGCGATTCGCAGCCGCCCGGCCTGTGCCTCGCGGGCAAGCCGAGCCAGCATCGAGGCGTATCCGGCGAGCATCGGCGGCTGCATGGCGTTGAGCCGTTCGACGATCTGGGCGAGCGGCAGGGTTGCCGGAACCAATTCGAAACGGGCCGGCCACCCGTCAGAAGCGGTCAGTGCCGCTGCGAATCCGGTGGCATGCACGGCCGATGGGGCGGCGACCAGCGCGATGCGGAGCCCGGGCGGCACGTCGAACGCGGGTGCTGCGTGGTCTGTGATCGGCGCGCGGACCAGCGCGGCGAAGTAGGCCGTCATCGCCGATCGGTCGAACACGAACAGCCCGCGCCGTCCCGAGCAGCCGCCGGAGGCCAGCGCGATGTAGTCGTCGAGAATCGGCACAGGTTGGGCGCCACACACAGCCAGCGCCGCCTCGACATCGTCCCTGCGGAGGCGACGATCGGTGAACACTTGGTCGAGGTCGTCCATCATGTCCGACTTGGTCATCACCGGCAATGCCGACAGGTCGGCCGGGTCAATGGCGGTCAGGTCGATGCCGGCAAGGCGGCGGCGGTGGAACGGCGAGTGCTCGGCGGCATATAGCAGTAGCGTGCGCAGGCCGTCGCGCTGAACCTGGAGGATCCGCTCGGAATTCCACGTCAGCCGCTCGGACTGGTCGGCTGCGCCGGCAATTGTCGCGGTTCGGACGTCGTCGCGAAAGCGGTCCCAACTCATCACAGGCCCACCGCACGCGCGGTCAACTGCGCAAGATCACTGTCGGGCAGGGCATTCGGGTTGGCGGCGCGTTCCAAGGCGACTCCGGCGGCAGCGCCCAGGAAGAACTCGGCCAGCGATCGGACCGGCACCATCGGCTGTACGCCGGCCCGCTCGTACAGTCGGCTCAGCGCCGAGGCGAGGCTTGTCACCGTGCGGGAATGCGCTTCGGCGTAGCGGTGATTGAGCTCAGGATCGCGCATCGCCAGGGCCCGGAACTCGGTGAGCACATGCGGCCAACCCGACTCCGTGGCGGCCTCCCGGTGCGCCGCCTGGATGAGCTCGCGCAAGGCGTCGACGCCATCAGATTGCGCGACGATCCGATCATTCTTCGCGGCTCGCTCCTCGATCCGGCGCTCCAGCAGGGCGAAGAAAAGGTCAGGCTTGCTGCCGAACTGCGAGTAGACGACGCCTTTGGAGAACCCCGCCTCTTCGGCGATCGCCTCCAGGCTCGCGCCCGCGTAGCCGCGTTGGATGAACACCCGCCGTGCCGCATCGAGCACAGCGCCGCGGTTGCGTTCCACTTGTTCTGCTCGCCGCAGTCGCACCGCCATCCCGATATTAGATACCGTCGGTATTTGAATGTCAACGGTATCTGGATGGCACCTCCCGCTTTCGGGGCTGTGACAGATGTGACACTAGATAACTTCTGAGGCAGATGTTACGGCGCGCCTCCCGGCTCGTGCCGGGCTTCACGGACAGAATCGCACCCCATGAGGATGTCCACGCTTCTGACTCGTAACACCACTCGGCCAGGCCTCACCGGCACCGCGCGAGTGGACAAGAACATCGATCGATTGCTGCGTAGGGTGTGCCCCGGCGACATCGTGGTTCTCGACATCCTGGACCTGGACCGCATCACCGCCGACGCGCTGGTGGAAGCCGACATTGCCGCCGTCGTCAACGCCTCGCCGTCCGTCTCGGGCCGCTACCCCAACCTGGGCCCGGAGGTGCTGGTCACCAACGGGGTCACCCTGATCGACGAGACCGGGCCGGACGTGTTCAAGAAGATCAAGGACGGCGCCAAGATTCGGTTGCATGAGGGCGGGGTGTACGCCGGCGACCGCAGGCTGATTCGCGGCACCGAGCGCACCGACCACGACATCGCCGACCTGATGCGCGAGGCCAAGAGCGGGCTGTCCGCACACCTGGAGGCGTTCGCCGGCAACACAATTGAGTTCATCAAGAGTGAGAGCCCGTTGCTGATCGACGGCATCGGCATCCCCGACATCGACATCGACCTGCGCCGCCGGCACGTGGTGATCGTTGCCGACGAGCCGAGTGCGGCCGACGATCTGAAATCGCTCAAGCCGTTCATCAAGGAGTACCAACCGGTGCTGCTCGGTGTCGCCGGCGGCGCGGACGTGTTGCGCAAGGCGGGTTATCGTCCGCAGATCATCGTCGGCGACCCCGACCAGATCAGCACCGACGCCCTCAAGTGCGGCGCGCAGGTGGTGCTGCCGGCCGACGCCGACGGCCACGCACCGGGCCTGGAACGAATCCAGGACCTCGGCGTCGGGGCGATGACGTTCCCGGCCGCCGGTTCGGCGGTCGACCTGGCCTTGCTGCTGGCCGATCACCACGGCGCCGCCCTGCTCGTCACCGCCGGCCACACCGCCAACATCGAGACGTTCTTCGACCGGTCGCGGACGCAGAGCAATCCGTCGACGTTCCTCACCAGGCTGCGGGTGGGGAAGAAGTTGGTGGACGCCAAGGCGGTCTCCACCTTGTATCGCAACCACATGTCCGGCGGCGCGATCGCACTGCTGGCGCTGACGATGCTGATCGCCGTCATCGTCGCCCTGTGGGTGTCTCGCACCGACGCCACCGTGCTGCATTGGATCGTCGACTACTGGAACCGCTTCTCCCTGTGGGTGCAGCACTTGGTCTCCTAGGGGTGGGTTCATGATCTCGTTACGGCAACATGCGATCTCGCTGGCCGCCGTCTTCCTGGCCCTGGCCATCGGAGTGGTGCTGGGTTCGGGCTTCCTGTCGGACACTTTGTTGTCCAGCATGGGTGACGAGAAGCGGGACCTGCACTCGCAGATCAACGGGCTCAACGACCAGAAGAACGCCATGGCCGAGAAGCTCAGTGCGGCAAACAATTTCGATAGCCAACTGGCCGGTCGGATAGTCCGCGACGCGTTGGCCGGCAAGTCGGTGGTGCTGTTCCGTACTCCGGATGCAAAAGACGACGACCTCGCCGCGGTGTCGAAAATCGTTGCCCAGGCAGGCGGTACGGTCGCCGGAACGGTATCGCTGACCCAGGAGTTCGTCGAGGCCAACTCGGCCGAGAAACTGCGTACCGTGGTGAACTCGTCCATCTTGCCGGCCGGTACCCAGTTGAGCACCAAGCTCGTCGACCAGGGTTCGCAGGCCGGCGACCTGCTCGGCATCGCCTTGCTGATCAACACCAACCCTGCCGCGCCGGCGGTTGACGAAACGCAGCGCGGCACCGTGCTGGCTGCGCTGCGCGATACCGGGTTCATCACCTATCAACCCAGCGACCACTTCGGGGCGGCAAACGCCGCCATCGTCATTACCGGCGGTGGCTTGCCTCAAGACTCCGGCAACCAGGGAGCCAGCGTGGCCCGGTTCGCCGCCGCGCTGGCGCCGCACGGGTCGGGCGCCCTGCTCGCCGGCCGGGAAGGTTCGGCAACCGGAAACGCCGCGGTCGCAGTGGCCCGCGCCGACGGGGGCTTGGCCAGCACCATCAGCACCGTCGACGACGTGGACACCGAGCCAGGACGGATCACCGCGATCCTGGGCCTGCACGACCTGATCAACGGCGGCCACGCGGGGCAATACGGGACCGGCCACGGGGCGACGGCGGTGACCGTGCCCCAATAAGACCCAGTAGCCGGGCGTGTTCGCGGCCTCGCGGCGCCGCGGATGTTAGGGTGGGTTTCCGTGGGTCGGCAGGCCCAGCTATTACGTCTTGGAGAAGCCCAAGCCCTGCCCGTCTTCACGGAGGTCGCCAGTGCGTAAGCACCCGCAAACCACCACCAAGCACCTCTTCGTCAGCGGTGGGGTTGCTTCCTCGCTCGGCAAGGGTCTGACCGCAAGTAGCCTCGGCCAGCTGCTGACCGCCCGCGGGTTGCACGTGACGATGCAGAAGCTCGACCCGTACCTCAACGTCGACCCGGGCACGATGAACCCGTTCCAGCACGGGGAGGTGTTCGTCACCGAGGACGGCGCCGAGACCGACCTCGATGTCGGTCACTACGAGCGGTTCCTGGATCGTGATCTGTCCGGCTCGGCGAATGTCACTACCGGGCAAGTGTATTCGAGGGTGATCGCCAAGGAGCGCCGCGGTGAATACCTCGGTGACACCGTCCAGGTCATCCCGCACATCACCGACGAGATCAAGCGGCGCATCCTGGCCATGGCCGAACCGGATGCAAACGGAAACCGTCCCGACGTCGTGATCACCGAAATCGGCGGGACAGTGGGCGATATCGAATCACAGCCCTTTCTCGAAGCAGCCCGGCAGGTTCGCCACGACCTGGGCCGCGAGAACGTCTTCTTCCTCCACGTATCGCTGGTTCCCTACCTGGCCCCGTCAGGTGAGCTCAAGACCAAACCGACCCAGCACTCGGTGGCCGCGCTGCGCAGCATCGGTATCACCCCCGATGCGCTCATCCTCCGTAGCGACCGCAACGTCCCCGAAGCGCTGAAGGACAAGATCGCGCTGATGTGTGACGTCGACATCGACGGCGTCATCTCCACCCCGGATGCCCCGTCGATCTATGACATCCCCAAGGTGTTGCACCGCGAGGAGCTCGACGCGTATGTGGTGCGACGGCTCAACCTGCCGTTCCGCGACGTCGACTGGACCGAATGGGACGACCTGCTGCGCCGGGTGCACGAACCGCATGAGACGGTGCGAATCGCTCTGGTGGGCAAGTATGTTGAGCTTTCGGACGCCTACCTGTCGGTCACCGAGGCATTGCGCGCCGGCGGGTTCAAACACCACGCCAAGGTCGAAATGACCTGGGTGGCTTCCGACGACTGCGCCACGGCCAGTGCTGCCGCAGCGGCGCTGGGCGACGTGCACGGTGTGCTGATACCCGGCGGATTC
>NZ_DATJYB010000166.1:0-3327 GCF_035499775.1 Mycobacterium sp.
AGCGGGTGCTCGGCGCCGGGTAATTCGCACTAGGGTCGAACCCATGACCTCCGACATCACCGCCACCCCGGCGTGGGACGCGCTGCGCAAGCATCACGAACAGATCGGACAAACCCACCTACGCCAGTTCTTCGCCGACGACCCCGAGCGCGGCCGCGAGCTCACCGTCACCGTCGGCGACCTCTACATCGACTACAGCAAACACCGCATCACCCGCGAGACGCTGGGGCTGCTGGTTGACCTGGCCCGCGCGGCCCACCTGGAAGAGCGCCGCTCGGAGATGTTCTCCGGTGCCCACATCAACACCTCGGAGGACCGCGCGGTGCTGCACACCGCGCTGCGGCTGCCGCGCGACGCCGAGCTGACGGTCGACGGCCAGAACGTCGTCGCCGACGTGCACGCCGTTTTGGACGCGATGGGCGACTTCACCGACCGGCTGCGCAGCGGCGAATGGACCGGCGCCACCAGGCAAAGGATCAAGACCGTCGTCAACATCGGCATCGGCGGCTCAGACCTGGGTCCGGTGATGGTGTACCAGGCGCTGCGTCACTACGCCGACGCGGGTATCTCGGCGCGCTTCGTCTCCAACGTCGACCCCGCCGACCTGATCGCGGCCCTGGCCGACTTAGATCCTGCCACAACACTTTTCATTGTCGCATCCAAGACGTTCTCCACGCTGGAGACGCTGACCAATGCGACTGCGGCGCGCCGCTGGCTGACCGAGGCTTTGGGCGACGCGGCGGTGTCGAAGCATTTCGTCGCGGTCTCCACCAACAAGCGTCTGGTCGACAGCTTCGGCATCAACACCGACAACATGTTCGGCTTCTGGGACTGGGTCGGCGGGCGCTATTCGGTCGATTCGGCCATCGGGCTGTCGGTGATGGCCGTCATCGGCCGGGAGGCCTTCGCCGACTTCCTCTCCGGGTTCCACATCGTCGACGAGCACTTCCGGACCGCGCCGCTGGAGTCCAATGCGCCTGCGCTGCTTGGCCTTATCGGCCTGTGGTACTCCAACTTCTTCGACGCGCAATCGCGCGCGGTACTGCCGTATTCCAACGACCTGGCACGTTTCGCGGCATATCTGCAGCAGCTGACCATGGAATCCAACGGCAAGTCGGTGCGCGCCGACGGTACCCCGGTGACCACCGACACCGGTGAAATCTTTTGGGGCGAACCAGGAACCAACGGCCAGCATGCTTTCTACCAGTTGCTGCATCAGGGCACCCGGTTGGTGCCGGCCGATTTCCTCGGCTTTTCTCAGCCGCTCGACGACCTGCCCACCGTCGAGGGCACCGGCAGCATGCACGACCTGCTGATGAGCAACTTCTTCGCGCAGACCCAGGTGCTGGCGTTCGGCAAGACCGCCGAGGAGATCGCCGCCGAAGGTACCCCCGCCGACGTGGTGCCGCACAAGGTGATGCCCGGCAACCGGCCGACGACGTCGATCCTGGCAAACCGCTTGACGCCGTCGGTAGTGGGCCAGTTGATCGCGCTCTACGAGCATCAGGTGTTCACCGAGGGCGTGATCTGGGGCATCGACTCGTTCGACCAGTGGGGTGTGGAGCTGGGCAAGACGCAGGCCAAGGCGTTGCTTCCGGTGATCACCGGCGACGGGTCGCCGGCCAAGCAGTCGGACAGCTCGACCGACGCGCTGGTGCGGCGCTACCGCACCGAACGCGGGCGCGCGGGCTAAGCAGCGCGGTCCGAAGACTCTGTATCGACAGCGGCTCTTCGATATGGCGGACATCGTTGACCAGCGGTGACACCATACTGACATGGACCCCGGCGGGGACGGCGACCGTTTGCTGAGCGCGACGCCGCTGATCTGCGGCTCGTGCGGCGCGCGGTCAGGCCCGACGGCCAACTTCTGCAGCGGCTGCGGTGCGCGCCTCACGCCGGCCACCCGATCGGCGGAGTACAAGCAGGTGACGGTGCTATTCGCCGACGTGGTGCACTCGATGGACATCGCGGCCGTGCTCGACATCGAGCGGTTACGCGACATCATGACCGATGTCGTGCAGCGGTCAGCGGCGGCGGTGCAGCGCTACGGCGGCACCGTGGAACACACGGGTGACGGGGTGATGGCGCTGTTCGGCGCCCCAGTTGCGTTGGAGGATCACGCTTTTCGCGCATGTCTGGCTGCGCTCGCCATCCAGGTGGAGGCCAACCGGCTGGCCGCCGAAGTGCAAAGCCGCGATGGCGTGGCGCTGCGGGTGCGGGTGGGGCTGAATTCGGGCCGGGTGATCGCCGGTGAGATCGGTCTGGGGTACGCCGCGACCGGCGAACCAGTCGGACTGGCCCAGCGGATGGAATCCGCAGCACCCCCGGGCGCGGTGATGCTGTCAGAGTCGACCGCGCGGCTGGTCGGGCAGACCGTGCTGCTGGGCGAACCGGAAATGGTGCGCATCAAAGGCTCCGACGAACCCGTGCGCGCCCGCCGGCTGCTGGCGATCAACGCACGCGATGGTCGGGTCGGACGGGGGGAGGCCAGCCTGGTCGGCCGGCGCTGGGAGATGGCGGCCCTAAACGCCTTGGTGGAGCGCGCGATCGGTGGCCGCGGTGGCGTCGTCACGGTGGTGGGACTGCCAGGTATCGGCAAGAGCCGGGTGGCCCGCGAGGTGGCTGCGCGGGCCGCCGCTCGCGGAGTCGAGGTGTATTGGTCCTTCTGCGAGTCGCATGCTCGTGACGTCTCGTTCCACGCCCTGACCGGATTGCTGCGGGCGGCCCTCGGGGTCAATGACCTCTACGGCCACGCCGCGCGCTCGCGGGTGCGGGCCGCCGTGTCCCCCGATGCCGATCCGCAGGATCTGCTGCTGCTTGATGATCTGCTCGGCATCGCCGACCCCGAGATACCCCTGCCGCAAATCGACCCGGATGCGCGGCGACGCCGGTTGACCGCACTGATCAACACCGCTGCGCTGGCGCGCACCCAACCGGCGCTGTACCTGATCGAGGATGCGCACTGGATCGATGCGGTCAGCGAGTCGATGCTGGCCGGTTTCCTCACCGTCGTTACACGTACCCCGTCGATGGTGCTGATCACGTTCCGCCCCGAATACCAGGGGGCGCTGACGCGGGTGCCCGGCGCCCAAACGATAGCGCTTGCCCCACTCGGTGATTCGGATACCGCGGTGCTGATCGGTGAGTTACTGGGGCCGGATCCCTCGGTCGCCGAGCTGGCGGCGGTCATCGCCGAGCGGGCCGCCGGCAACCCGTTTTTCGCCGAGGAAATGGTGCGCGAGTTGGTGCAGCGCGGAGTGCTGGCCGGTGCGCACGGTGGCTACCTCTGTTCGGCGAGTGTCGCCGACGTCAACGTGCCGGCCACGG
>NZ_DATJYB010000167.1:0-16457 GCF_035499775.1 Mycobacterium sp.
CTGCGCTGTCCGCCGAGTTGGGCACGCCGATCGTGGTGCCCGACGGACGAGGGATCCGGCTCAGCCGTGCCGGCGCCAGCCTCGCCGAGGCGGCACGCCGAGCGCTGTCCGAGTTGGCCGCCGGGGTGCGTCAGGCCGCCGGCGAGGCCGACCCCGAACGCGGGCAAGTGGTGCTGGGGTTCCTGTACACGCTCGGCGAGCGGCGGGTGCCCGCGCTGTTGCGGGCGTTTCGGCAGGAGCACCCGCGCGTCCGCTTCAGCCTCCTGCAGGGCGGCCATGAGGAGTTGCTCGAGCATGTCCGCAGCGGGCGCGCTGACTTGGCGTTCACCTCGCCGCTGCCGGGGCCCGGCGAATTCACCGGGACCCTGTTGGAGGAGCAACAGTTGGTGCTGACCGTGCCGACCGGGCATCATCTGGCCACCAGGAGATGGGTGCGGATGACCGCACTGGCCAGCGAGACGTTCGTTGGCCTCAAGGCGGGCTCCGGACTGCGCGAGGTGACCGACCAACTCGCCCGCGCGGCCGGTGTAACCCCGACGTTCGCCTTCGAGGGCGAGGAGGTGGATACACTGCGCGGCCTGGTCGCGGCCGGTCTGGGCGTCGCCGTGCTGCCCGTCGCGGAGCCCGGCCCGACACCGGACGTCGTAGAGATCCCATTGCAGCCCAGAGCAATTCGCCGGATCGGCTTGGTCTGGGACAGCGACCGCCCGATGGCCCCGGCCGTGCGGTCTTTTCGCGATTTCGTGTCGCACGCATAGCGCGTTCGATTCTGTTCCAAGCCGCATCAAAGAAAGGGCAAGGATCCGTCAAGTGGCGTTCGGGAATCTAGTCGTGTCCGTCACGGCCCATCCACCAGGGAGACACGATGCAGGTCAAGAAGTACATCGCCGCAGCCGGTTTGGCCGCCGGTTTGTTGGCCGCGTCCAGCGGCATCGCCCAGGCGGACGCTGCGGCACCTGTGGGCTTCTGGAAGACAAGAGACGGATCCGAACAGCTGTTGGTGAGCGGAAGCGGGTGCTCGCTGACCAACGCCGCAGGGGTACCGACCAGTTCGGGGCCGTGCAAGTGGACCCCGTCCTCTCGCGGCGGCATCCTGACCATCATGAGCAGCCAGACCCATTCGCCGGCGCCGGTCTACTTCAGCGTCGTGTGGGTGAACGACTCGACAATCACCGTCCAGGGCGACGTGTTCTACCGGCAGTAGGGAGAACGTCGCTTCCGCGATACCGACGGTGCTGAAAAACGGTGTGGATAGCCGTTTTTGGTCCTCCGTGAAAAGTGTTGCGCGCAGGCGATCAGGCACAACGGCAAGGCCATCCGTCGAGGCCATCATGGTCGTAGCGCCGAATCGCCACCTTGGTAAAGGCCGACGATGACCGTCGCAAACCACGACACCGGCCACTTAGGGTGCTACCAGGGCGGGCGCTCGCGGGGTGATCGACCATCGGTCGGGCACCGAACGCCGCGCCGCGTGGAACGACATCAACGGTCGCGTTCGTCGACCTGGACGCGAGGAGTGCACATGGCAAGGAACCGCTACGACATCCCGCCGGAAGACCACTGGGGTCCACCGCTGGCGCCGGGCCCGCACCAGGCGCCGTCGGCCCCCAGGAAGCGCTCGGTCGGCAGGAGGATCCTCGCAACTCTCGGCGCGGTCATTGTGTTCATCGCAGCGAAGGTGGGGCTGCATATGGTGATGGATGATCACCATGATCGTCCGTCCGACAAGGGCTTCGAAGGCTTCGACTACGCGATCGGCACCTGCCTGAACCTCTCCAAAGCCGGCATCATGGTCAAACCCGGCGACGTGAGCGTGGAACCGTGCTCATCGGCGACGGCACTGGCGAAGGTCGCACAAAAGTACAAGGGCGCCAAGAACTGCCCCAACGACAACTACGGAACGCTCGAGGGGGGCGGCAGCGGCCTTTGCCTGCAGGACAACTTGACCGTCGGCAACTGCTATCACCAGACCATCGTTTCCCACCTGTTCGCGCCGACCGCCTGCACGCCCGGAATAATCGACTCGACCTTCAAGGTCGCACTTCGGCGCGACGGTGTGAATGACCCCGGCCTGTGTACTGGCGATCAGCAGGTGGTCAACTTTCCCGAACCTGCACTGACCTACTGCCTGGATGTCCTGGTGCGTAAGCCGTAGCCGCAGCGCATCGGGTGGGGTGGCGGTTGACCCACCACCCCACCGTCACACCTGTGCCAGTTCGCGCCAAATCCTGCGCTGGGACACCGGCTTTGGCTCGGGAACCCTCGGCGGCCACAACAGGCGCATCCCCGCTTCTTCGGGCGTGAGGTCGGCCTTGAGCTGGTTACACACCAAGCACGCCGCAATCAGGTTCGCCCACGAATTCGGGCCACCACGCGACCTGGGCAGGATGTGGTCGACGGTCGTCGCGAAATCCCCGCAGTACCCACACGTGTTGCTGTCGCGGCGCAGCACCGCGGTCACCGACGCGACCGCGTGTTCGTCGAGATCTCGGTAGGGCACCAGCACGTACCGGTTGAGCACGATCACCGCCGGCAGCGGTACCGCCAAGCGGGCGGAGTGGATGATCGCGCCCGATTCGTGCGACTGGTGGATCCGCGCCTTGTCCTTGACGACCAGCACGATTGCGTTCTCCCACGACACCAGATCCAGGGCCTCGTAGGACGCGTTCAATACCAGCACCGCTGGGTAGTCCACCATCCCACGGCCCTCCTTTCTGCGGTGCTTTTAAGCGAGCTGGTTGCTGGATTCGAGCCTGTGTCAACGGGTTTGACGTGCCCCTGGCAGGACTCGAACCTGCAACCTGCCGGCCCGGAACCGGCCACTCTCTCCGTTGAGCTACAGAGGCCTGACCGCCTGCGGGTGCGACGATCCTTGCGGAGACGGTGGGATTCGAACCCACGGGCGGCTCTCACGCCGCCACCGCGCTAGCAACGCGGCCCGTTCAGCCGGACTCCGGCACATCTCCCGACAACGACGCCTGACGCGCCTACCGCGCCACCGGAGGGACTCGAACCCCCAACCCCCTGATTCGTAATCAGGTGCTCTCTCCGTTGAGCTACGGCGGCCAAGCCCGCGCACCGACATCATTCGGAGAGAACGGAATCAGATCCGTCGACTCGATCGCGCCCATGTCGGGAGCGGTTCGTTGCTCCGGCGGGAATCGAACCCGCGACGGCCAAGATTATGGGTCTTGCGCTCTGCCAACTGAGCTACGGAGCGATGCTGCAACTGCGGAAGGTGGGAGGGTCAAGCGCTGGGAGATGGTGCCCTGGGAGGGATTCGAACCCACACTGGCCGGTTTCTAAGACCGGTTCCTCTTCCAATTGGGATACCAAGGCGGAAAGCGATTTTCACGGCTGCCCGTCCAGGGCTCGAACCTGGAACCTCCCGGGCCAGAGCCGGGCGCATCTACCGAAATTGTGCTAACGGGCAATTACCGGTCTGGGCTCGTTGCCCAACAGCCAGTCAACGGGGTGGCCGGGCCCGAGGGAGTCGAACCCCCAACCTCCGCCACTTCACGGCGGCGCTCTGCCACACTTGAGCTAGAGCCCGATCGGTCGGGGTAACAGGATTTGAACCTGCGGCCTTCCGCTCCCAAAGCGGACGCGCTACCAAGCTGCGCCATACCCCGATGCTGCGCGGGCTTCGGCCGCACTGCGGCGGCGATCCTTGCGCGCAAGCTGCCCGCTCAGGACTCGAACCTGAAACCTCCCGGTCCAAAGCCGGGCGCAGCTACCGAATTGTGCTAGCGGGCAATTGTTCTGGGGAGAGTCACGGCGCCTGGGCAATGCGGGCGGGGAAAGTTGTGTTCAGCCAGGCTGTGCCAGGATGTGCCCCGCCAGGGATTCGAACCCCAAACCTCCGGCTTAAAAGGCCGGAGCTCTACCAATTGAGCTAGCGAGGCGCTCTTAGGTAAAGTGCGCTCCCCCACCAGGATTCGAACCTGGACAACCCGATCAACAGTCGGGCATTCTACCGAGTTGAATTACAGGGGAAAGCTTGCATGCCGAGGCACCGGTTTCGACAGCACGGGCGACAGGACTTGAACCTGCAACATGCGGCTTTGGAGACCGCCGCTCTTCCAGTTGAGCTACGCCCGTCCATGGCGACCGCCCCGGGCGGGCCGGCCCACTGTGCGCCATGCAGGACTCGAACCTGCACACCCCTAACGGGCACCCGGACTTGAGCCGGGCGCGTCTCCCAAATTCCGCCAATGGCGCGATCAGCATCCACTGTGTAGTTATCAAGTGTTCACGTCCGCCGAGCGGACAAGCGGAACCAAGTAGACACCCGAAAGCATGCGCCGTCAACAGCATAAATTGTTGTCCGACAAGCAGTTAAAGCTGAAATTGGGTGCGCTGAAATCTAGGCATGTCCCGTGACGCGCCTAGCAGCAGATTTACGTGCAGCAAATTTTTTCGAGAATTCTTGGCGGCCTGCCTCCCGACCCGGCCGCGCGCCTATTGAGGCGCCAGTTCGTCGAGTGGAGCGGGAGCACGGCTGCTGGTTCGTGACGCGCAGATTCCACGCCAAGGAGACCGACCTGAGGCTACTCAGCTCGGTCTCGGCATTAAGCATCACGAACACGGACATCCCTCAACGGTAACAGGGCCGGTCAACCCGGTTTCTGTCGTCGGCGCCGTCAGATCACCTGAAAGTAGGGAATCGCTTCGGCGTGCTCGCCGTCTCCAAGTAGCTCGAAGACGACCTTCACTCGCGTGCCGAAGAGATCCGCCTCAGGGTCGGCATCGGGAAATGACGTCCACCACCACGGACCTTCGTCAAGTTCGACGATTCCGACGGGGAGCCGATCCACCGAACCATCGGAACCGCGGCGATGCACAACCGACCAGCTGACGATCGTCCCCGTGCCGGCGGCGCGCACATTGACGTAACGGGACGGTTCGTTCGTTACGTCGAACTGCGGCGGCAGGATCTCGCCGGTATGGGTGTCTTTGACGAGTAGGAACTCACCCCGTTTAGTGCCATCGAGGAAGGCAGCTGTTGCTTCATCACGCTCAATCGCGAACGCAGGCATTCTGATTCACATCCCTTTAGTTACTTGTCGGTGCCGAGGACGAGCGTGGAGTGGTAGTCGAGGATGCCCCCGTTGCCGGAGACGAGCACGCGATCGTGGTTGTCTACCTGACGCTCTCCGCCCTGGCCTCGAGCTTGCACCACCGCTTCGTGCAGCGGGGTCATGCCCCACATGTAGAACGCGCTGAGCTCTCCCCCACCGGTATTGAACTTGATCTTGCCGTTCGGGCCGATCATGCCGGGCTCGGCTACCGCCGGACCGCCCTCCCCTTTCGCGAAGAAGCCGTAGTCCTCCAGCGTGATCAACGCGGTGTAGCTGTAGCAGTCGTAGATTTGCGCGACACCGATCTCATCCAGGCTGGTGTCGGCCATCTGCAGCGCGCGGGGACCCGATTGTGCGGCGCCGCTGACGAGGCCGAAATCGTCGTTGCGAAGACCGGACTTGCCGGGATGCGCTTGCGCCCAACCGAGCACCCGTACCGGAGGCTGGCGAAGGGTCCTCGCCCGCTCCAGCGACGTGACGATGATCGCCACACCGCCGTTGCTGACCAGACAGCAGTCGTACAAATGGAAGGGCTCGGCGATGTAGCGGCTGGCGTGGTACTCCTGCAGCGTCAGCGGTGTGCCGCAGAACTGCGCGATCGGGTTGAGCTGCGCCCATTCGCGCTGGGCCACGGCGATATGGCCCAACTGGTCTTGGGTGGTCCCGTATTTCTTCATGTGCCGCCGGGCTGCGAGCGCATACATCGTGGTCGGTGAGGTGATGCCGTTGGAGGCGGTGAGGCCGACCCAGCCGCGCGGAACGGACCTGGCAGCCGTGTACGCCGCCGAAGAGCTTGATTTCTCCTTCAGCGGGTTGTCGGCCCAGACCACCGCGATCGTCGTCGCCATGCCCGCTTGCACGGCCATCGACGCGTATTGGACCATCTGCGCTGCGGTTGACCCAAAGCCCTGCATCGCCGTCAGCACCTTGAGGTCGACCAGTCCGAGCGCACCTTGCAGGTCGATACCGAACCCTGCCCTGATTCCGCCTGAGACCATCAGGCCGTCGATATCGGCGAGCTCGATCCCCGCATCGGTGGCGGCCAGGCGGACGGCTTGCGCGGCGAACTGGCGGGCGGTTCTGCCGTAGACCTTGCCCTGTTCGGTGATTCCGAGTCCGGCGATGGCCGGCCTGATGTCAGTCATGAGTCCTGCTTTCCAGTTGATGACTTCGATTCTCGCCGTGACTATCTCGGTATGTAAACGACCGACTGGCACACCCGCACGTGTGCCTTTGAGACATCTGCCGTCGTCGGCGAATGTCGCGAACGGAAACCTGCCGATGTCGACATTCGTGATTTACACGCTCTCCCCGGCAATCAACTATGGAGTAATGGCAATCAGCGTGGACGAACGCACCGAGTTGAAATCAGCGGTTCGAGAACTGCTGCACGACAGATGCACCGAGGCCGACGTGCGGCGGGTGATCGACACCGACGAGGGGTTCGACGGACAGTTATGGCGGCAACTGGCCGAGCAGGGGGTCACCGGTGTCCTGGTCGACGACGGGTACGGGGGCGTCGGCCTGGGCCCGCTCGAAGTCGAGACGGTCGCCGAGGAGATCGGGGCAGCGCTGCTTCCCTCACCGTGGTTGTCCAGCGCGGTGCTGACCGTCGCGCTGATTCAGGCGGCGGGTTGCGAGGACGACCAGCGCCGGCTGCTACCGGGTCTCGCCGACGGCACGTCCATCGGCACGGTCGCGGTCACCGGTGAACGCGGGACGTGGACCCCCGACGGCGTCACCGTCCAGGCCAGTGCCGACGACACGCTCTCGGGTAGTGCGCACTATGTCACCTGGGGGCAGGTCGCCGACGTCATCCT
This sequence comes from Mycobacterium sp., assembly GCF_035499775.1. Lineage (GTDB taxonomy): Bacteria > Actinomycetota > Actinomycetes > Mycobacteriales > Mycobacteriaceae > Mycobacterium. The sequence continues at coordinate 6,902 of NZ_DATJYB010000167.1, forward strand.
GGTCGTCGCCGACACCGCAGACGGCATCGGCGTATTCGAAGTGGCGCCGGACGCTGACGGGTTAACGCGCTCCATGGCAACGGTTTTCGATCCAACAGTGCGACTGTCGACGTTCACATTCCAAGACACGCCGGCACGACGGCTGGGGACCGCGGGATGGGGTGCCGTGCAGGACGCGCTGGACTTCGCGTCGATCGCCCTGGCTGGAGAGCAGGTAGGCGGATCGCGCCGGATCTTCGACATAACAATCGATTACCTCAAGACGCGGATCCAGTTCGGGCGTGCGATCGGCAGCTTCCAGGCGCTCAAACACATGGCTGCCGATCTGCTGCTGGAAAACGAATCGGCGATGTCTGCGGCGCACCATGCGGCCGCGACGAAAGCCGCACAGAGCGAGAAGTCCATCGGGGCAATCGCTCTGGCCGGATTCGTGTGCGCCGAAACCTACGAGTCCACCGCCATGCACGCGATCCAGCTGCACGGCGGGATCGGGTTCACCTGGGAACACCCGGCGCACCTCTTCCTTCGCCGCGCCCGCACCGGCATGCAGCTGTTCGGGGCACCCGCACTCTACCGCGAGCGCTACCTCGTCTCGAAAGGCGCATGAAATGTCCGCAAACCCATTACCCACTTTGCCCACCGCCGAGCAGCTACGTGCCGAAGTCCGCGAGTGGCTCGCGCGCAACTGGACCGGACTTTCCAAATCCGAAGATCCGTGGAGCAGTTCGCCGGAGCGGATCGCCTGGCTGGAGAAGGTCGTCGACGAAGGCTATGCGGTACCCACCTACCCAACCGAATGGTTCGGCCGCGGGTATCCCACCGACCTCGCTGCTGTCATCGTCAAGGAGTTCACCGCCGTCAAGGCGCCCGGTGCCGGGCAGGACAAGTACAACATCCCAGCCAACACCACGTTGAAGCTGGGCTCTGACGCACTCAAACACCAACTGCTGCGGGACTTCCTGGTCGAACGTGCCCGAACTTGTCTACTGTACAGCGAGCCGGGAGCGGGATCGGACCTTGCCGGTGTGCGCACGACGGCGATCAAACACGGCGACCACTGGGTTGTGAACGGGCAGAAGGTCTGGACGTCGGGGGCAAAAACCGCCGACTACGCACTTCTGATCGCCCGCACCGATTGGGATGCGCCCAAACACAAAGGGCTCAGTTTCTTCCTTCTGCCGATGAAACAACCGGGTATCGACATCAGGCCGTTGGTGCAGATCACCGGGGAGTCCCACTTCAACGAGGTGTTCATCACCGACGCGACCGTGCCCGACGAGAATCTGCTCGGCGGGGAGGGTAACGGCTGGCGCTCCCTGCAGACCGCACTGGCCTATGAGCGGTCCATCATGGGCGACACCGGACGCACCTCGCGTAATCGATCGCGTGCCGACGACCTCATCGCACTGGCGCGCGAACACGGCCGCCTCGATGACCCGGCGGTCCGGCGTCGGCTCGCCAAGGTCCTGGCGATGCGAGAACTCAACGCGCTCAACAACGCACGCGCAAAGGCCGCCACCACGCAGGGCACCTCGAGTTCGATCATGTCGCTGGGAAAACTCGCGATGTCGAGGATTCTGCACGGCGAGGCGCGGATGAAAACCGAACTGATCGGAGCCCAAGCGCTGTTGTCCGGCAGTGACAACCCCGAGGCCGACGACGTCAACTTCCTTGCCCTCAATGCGTTTTTCACCTCGATCGGTGGCGGCACCGATCAGATCCAACGCAACATCATCGGGGAGCGTGTCCTGGGACTGCCCAAGGAGCCCGAGGCCGACCGTGACATTCCTTTCCGCCAAGCCCGCCGGAGCTGATTCATGACAACGACCGCCAACTACGACCCGCCGCTGTCAGGAGTCCAGGTCCTCGACCTGTCCTCCGGCCCGATGACAGCAGTGGCCCGTCTGCTCGCCGACCTCGGCGCGCACGTCACCGCGGTAAACCTGCACGGCGTCACCGCCGACAAGACGGCCGGACCGCGGGTAGGCGCGGTGCACGTCGCGACCGCGATCAACCGGCACGGCGTCACCGGCACCGACATCGACCCGACGAGCGGACAGGGCCGCCGCCGATTAGCTCGGCTGCTCGGCAATGCGGACATTCTCATCGAGGACACCGCGCCAGGTTCTCCGGCCGAAAAGCTGTTGGCTGTCAACATGATTCGCGCTGAGTATCCGTCCCTGGTGATACTGTCGATCAGCGACTTCGGCCGCGACACCGACTACAACCGGTGGCAGGGCACCACACCGGTGTTCCACGCACTGACGAGCGAGCTGTCACGGTCGGGAGTTCCGGGCCGTGTGCCCCTGGTGCCACCGGGTGAACTCCCCTACCACGTCGCTGCAGCGCAGGCGGCGATGATGACCGTGGCCGTGTTCCTGGACCGGTTGCGCACCGGAGCAGGCGACCTCATCGACTTCTCCCTCGTCGAGGGCGCCATGCAAGCGTTGGATCCGCCCTTCGGTACCGCCGGCACCGCGTCAGCGGGAGTGCCGGTGAGTGCCCAACGGCGAGACTGGAACGCTGAACGCCAGCGGTACCCGATCATCGCGTGCAAGGACGGTCACATCCGGCTCTGCATACTGGCAACACGGCAGTGGCGCAACATGTTCGAGTGGATGGGCCGACCCCAGGAGTTCGCCGACCCCGCCTACGACAAGCTGCACGTGCGCTTCAAATCTGTGGAACTGCTGGCGGCAATCGGGCGCTTCTGCGCCGACAAGACTCGCTCGGAATTGGAGATCGAAGGGCAGCGACATGGTGTACCGACCGCCGCGGTTTTAACACTGGCGGAGGCACTGGCCACCGAACAAGTCAAGGAACGTGGGTTCTTCAGAGAAGTGGAACTCGCCCCCGGAGTCGTGGCGCCAGTTCCAGTGGGTATCAGCGAGATTGACGGTTGGCGGGCAAGCGCCCTGAACGCACCGGAGTCCAACCGGCCGCGACCGACCGAAGCGCCGTTGTTGGCCGGGCGCCACCGTCGCGAACAGGGGCTGCCGCTGGAAGGAATCCGGGTGCTCGACCTCGGTGTCATTGTGGTGGGCGCCGACACCGGACGATTGTTCGGTGATCTGGGAGCCGATGTCATCAAGATCGAAGATGCCGCGCACCCGGACGGGCTCCGCGGCGCCAGCCAGACGGCGATGACACAACCCTTCGCCGCCGGGCACCGCAACAAGCGGTCAATCGGCATCGACCTGCGCACCCCGGAGGGCAGGGAACTGGCCCACCGCCTAGTCGAGACCTCCGACGTCGTCCTGAGTAACTTCAAACCCGGCGTCGCCGCCACGCTCGCAATGGACTACCAGACACTCAAGTCGATCAACCCCGGCATCGTGGTCGTGGACAGTTCCGCGTTCGGCCCCACCGGTCCGTGGGCCAAGCGGCTGGGCTATGGACCTCTGGTCCGGGCGGCTGCGGGATTTACCCACCTGTGGGTCTATCCCGATGAGCCAGAAACGTTCTGCGACACCGTGACTGTCTACCCGGATCACGTGTGCGCCCGCGTCGGGGCCCTGGCGGCGGTGGCCCTGCTGCTGCGGCGAGAGCGCACCGGCACCGGCGGTGCAGCCAGCATCGCTCAGTCCGAAGTAATGCTCAGCCATCTGGCAGCTGACATCGCCGCAGAAGTGCTTCATCGGCGTGGGCACCCGCCGGTTGAAGGCCCGTTACATGACGCGCCGTGGGGGGTGTTCCCATCGGCGGGTGAGGACCACTGGGTCGCGATCACCGTGCGAGGCAACAGCGACTGGCAGGCTCTGTGTGAGGTGATCGGCCGACCGGACCTCGCCGCCGATGCCGACTTGTCCGGCCCGGCCGACCGCGACCGCGACCGAGACCGCATCGACGCGACCGTGCGCGCCTGGACCGCCGGCCGGTCCGGTCTCGAGGCAACAGAACTGCTGCAAGCTGCGGGTGTTCCGGCCGGCGCTGTACTCCATGCCGTCGAAGCTCCCTCGTTCGACTACTTCGTTCAGCGGCGGTCATTCCGCGAGGAGCTGCATCCATATGCACCAGAACCGTTTGCGATGGAGAATGTTCAGGTCCACAGCGAGTGTGTGCCCGACCCACCACTGGATCAGGCTCCGCTGCTAGGCCAACAAACCCGAGAGATCGCCGCGGAACTTCTCGGACTCGACGACGCCGAAATCGATGCGCTCATCACGCGCGGAGTGCTCCAAGCGGCACAAGACTTCGCCGCGGCGACACAACACTAGCGGCCAGGCCACCGGCATCTCGTACCATTCGGTGGACCACCGCATCAACAAGTAGTTCGGGCGTAACCGTCTTGGATATCGATTTCACCAGGCTCAGGTATTTCGTCGCGGTTGCAGACGAACTGCACTTCAAGCGCGCCGCGGACAAACTGTCGATCACGCCACCCCCACTGAGCAAGCAGATCAAACTCCTGGAGAAAGAGCTCGGCGCACCCCTGTTCGAACGCAGTTACCACGAGGTTCGCTTGACCCCGCTCGGTCAGACGCTAATCGGACCGGCGCGCGAAATCCTGCGGCAGGTAGACGATTTGAAAGCCATCGCAGCGCGAGCGACCATGGGATTGGCGCCCATCCGATTTGGCGCGACCGCGTACGCACCCTCCGACCTTCTCGCGCAACTAGAAACGGTCCTGGCCGACCTTCCGAGCCCGACCGAGTTCAGCCTCCCGGGTTCGGCCGCCGAAGTGACCGCCAAACTGGTTTCCGGGCACCTCGATTTGGGACTCATCCATCTGCCCGCCTCCGACAAACGCCTGCGCCACCGAATCGTCGCCAGCTACCAGGGCGCCGTGGCGGTCCGCGCCGACGATCCTCTCGCGGACAGGTCGATCGTCGCGATCGAAGAACTCCGCGACCGTGAGGTGGTCATCGACTTCGCACGACCCAACCCGGTGGTGCTGGCCAGCTTGACCCGCCTGCTCAACGCGCGCGGCATCCACCGCATCGTGCGGTCAACCAACCAGCGCGGCGGCGAGCTTGAGATGGCTACGCAGGTGTTCAACCGTCATCTGGTTGCGGTGGTCAGTTATGCACCCGAATCCTTCATCGGAAGAATGTTTTCGCCGCCAGAGTTCAAACTCATCCCGATCGATGAAAGTAACTGGGAGCCGGCCAAGATCGCGTTGGCGTGGGTCCCCGATCGGCTACAGCGACGGCTGCCCGAGACCGAGCACCTTGTGGAACTCATCGCGGACCGATTGGGAGGTGTCAACGGCGGTGCCTGATTCGGGTGTGCATCAGCCAGCGCCCTTGCCGTTGTCGACGCGGTAGACGGCGCCGTGAACGGCGGCCGCGGCTTCGCTGGCCAGAAACGCGATCACGTTGGCGACATCGTGGGGCTGCATCATGCCGCGCGGTGCGGCCGTACGCATGATCAGGTCGTAGTTGGGGTTCTCCGGGGCACTGAACCGCTCGATCTGCGGGGTCAGCATCCCACCCGGGCATACCGCGTTGACGCGCAACCGATCCGCCGTGTACTCCACGGCCAGGGCACGGGTCAACCCGATCAACCCGTGCTTGGCCGAGCAGTAGCCGGCCGAATACGCCTGCCCCTCGACACCGGCGATGGAGGCGACGTTGACGATGTTGCCGCCGCGAGCAAGTAGGTGCGGAAGCGCGGCCCGGGACAGGTAGAACGGCCCGTTCAGGTTGACCGCGAGGTCTTGTGCCCAGTCCTCGTCGCTCATCGACTCGGTCCGGCGCATTGTGTGCCGCCCGGCGATGTTGATCAGCACATCGAGCCCGCCGAACTGTGCGACGCACTGCTCGACCGCGGCGCGGCAGGCCTGGGCCGAAGCCACATCCACCAATGCGTACGCACCGCCCTCGATGTCGGCGAACACCTCGGCGAGCCGATCGGCGTCTCGTGCGATGCCGAAGACCGTCGCGCCCTGCCGGGCAAGCAGACGCGCAGTTTCGGCGCCCAAGCCCGACGAAGCGCCGGTCACCAACGCGATCTTGCCCTGAAATGCTGCCACCCTGCGCCTTTCGAATTCCGCTGACGAGCGGCGGCTAGAAATTCAGCCCGGAGAACATGATCCGGCCAGGATCATACTTCTGCCGCACGGCGCTGAGCCGGGACAGATTCTGGCCGAAGTACCGCGACGGAGGCTGGTTCGCCTCGAGATAGTTCACATAGCCGCCGACCGAATACGGTTGCACCGCTTGGTGCGCGGTGTTGAGCCAGCCGGTCGCCGCGGACGGGTCACCCGAGTTTTCGACGTACCACTGCACCAGTGCGGACTGCCGACGCCACGGAAACGCGGTGGCCCCCGGTGCCACAGTCGCCAGGGCGCCGTCGAGCGCATGCATGATCGCCAACATACGGCCCGCCCCGCGCGGAAAGGCATTGACCGCCGCGGCGATGCCCTGTGCGGCGGCCGGGGTGAGTGTGGTGAAGACATCGGATCCGCCGACATAGCCGACCGGTGCCGGGTTGAGATTATTGACGGCCAGATACCTGACCATGTCCAAATGGTTGAAGGTGTGCTTCTCGGTCCCGATCGGTTGCACGCCAACGGCTTTGGTGATGGCGGCTCCCACACTGTCACCCGACCCGGCCGGGCAGGTCGCCAGAATACGGCAATGCGTGCCCATCGGGTCGACGGTGGCGTCGGCCAATGCCCAGCTGTTTGTGTCCGCGGTACGCAGCCAATTCTGCCAACCGACCAGAACCTGCGCGAACGACTGCGGCGGGAAATTGAGGTCGACGGCGTCGAGGTCCTTGGTAGGGAACGTGGCAAAGGTCAGCGAGGTCGTCACGCCGAAGTTCCCGCCACCGCCGCCGCGCAACGCCCAGAACAGGTCTGGGTTGCTGGCGGCAGAGGCGGTGACCGCTTGGCCGCCGGGCAGCACCACCGAGGCTGACGTCAATTGGTCACAGAGCAGACCCGCGTGCCGGGAATTGCCGCCCATCCCGCCACCCAGGGCATGCCCGGCGGCACCGACCGTCGGGCAGGTGCCCGTCGGGATGCCCCGACCGGCCCCGGCCAGCACCTGGTGGATTGCGTACAAACCGGTCGCGGGCGTCACCGTGACCTGCCCGCTGCCGGCGTCGTAATTGATTTCCCCGGGCAACTGACGCAGGTCGAACACCATGGTGCCGTTCGCCGTGGACGCCCCGGTATAGGAATGCCCGCCGCTGCGCGGAGCGACCTTGAGGTTGTGGGCAGCAGCGAACGCCATCGCCTTTTGCACGTCCGCCGCCGACGTCGGGGTAACGATCGCGGCCGGCGTCGAGCTGCTGTAGTTGGTGTTGAAAACCTGCTTGGCCGTTCCGAATTGGGGACTGCCCGGTTGTAAGACCCGCCCGCCCAGCGCAGCGGAAAGCCCCTCCAACCCGGACGTACTCGGATCGGCGGCACCCCGGACCGGGCCGAAGACCGTACCGGCGGCCAACGCTCCGGCGGCAGCCCGCAGAAACGTTTGTCGCGAGATTTCACGCGCCAACGTCGGGCTCCCGCGTTTGCGTCATGTCCCGCATTGTCACCACGGGACGACACGATCGCGGTGCCGCGCGACGTGTCGCGTGACAACTGAAACGTAGGCGAACCTTTTCCGTTACCTAACCGGACAAAGGTGCGTGCCCGCTGGGCCGCGTGGGTAAGGGAGGGGCTACGGCATCCTCGGCAGGCTCCTCGCCCTCCTTGGAGTTTTAATTCGATTGGCTGGCAACGCATTTAGTCGCGCCGGGAGGCAGATGTCGGCGAATTCCAATGCACTTTCTCTTATTTGGCTCACATCAATTGCACACGTGCGACCGCTACGGCCCGGCATGCCCGGCAACCGATCATCCGAATCGGGTATCGCAGGCCCGCTCAACGATTTACTATCGGGCGGGGATCCGGTACCCGGTCATCTGGGTCGGGGCTTTTGGGGGGAGAACGATGAAGCACGTATCCGACATTTTCGCCATTCCGCTGCAGGATGAGGCGCATCTGATATACGCGCCGTTGCACGGGGTCGCGTTCGCGGCCACGACGGGACTCGTGAGTGAGCTTCATCGGGTACTCGCCGGTGCGGGCGGCGACGAGAGCGTCGTCGCGCTCGCCGAGGAGACCGGGCTCACCCGAGTGCCGCTTCTGCCGGTCACCCAACACGGGGGCGACCCATCGCCGACAGAGGTCACTCTGTTCCTGACAACCGCGTGCAACCTGCGCTGCACTTATTGCTATGCGTCTGCGGGTGATGCTCCGGCGACCTACATGACGATGGACGTCGCCAAGCGGGGGATCGACTTCGTCATCGACAACGCCTTACGCATCGGTGCGCCGTTCGCCAGCGTGAACTTCCACGGTGGCGGGGAACCAAGCGTGCACTGGAACCTGATGACCGAAGCCGTCGCCTACGCCCGCGAGCGGGCCGGCGACCTCGAGATCGTCGCCGCCGCGGCCAGCAATGGCGTGCTCACCGACCGGCAGATCGACTGGATCATCGCCAACCTGAACGGCGGGGTGAGCTTGTCGTTCGACGGTCTGCCCGAGGCGCACGACCAGCATCGGCGGACGGTCCGGGGCACGGGCTCAAGCGATCAGGTCATACACACGATGCGACGTTTCACCGATGCCGGCCTCCCCTACGGCATACGCATGACGGTCACTGCCGACCAGATCCCGCTGCTGCCGGATTCCGTCGAGTTCGTGCTGTCGAACTTCACACCGACCCGGCTGCAGGTCGAGCCGGCGTACCAGCTCGGCCGGTACACGGGGAAGCCCGACGCCGAGACGGAAGAATTCATCGCCGCCTACCGAATTGCGCAGGAACGCGCGGCGCGCTACGGCCACGAGATCTACTACAGCGGCGCCCGGGTCGGCGTGCTGACCAACCACTTCTGCGGTGTCAGCCAGGACAACTTCTGCCTCACCCCGGCGGGCAGCGTGTCGTCCTGCTACGAGGCGTTTTCCGAGGAAAACGAATTCGCCGACGTGTTCCTCTACGGCACGTCGGGCGATGACGGCTTCTCGTTCGACATGGACGCGCTCGACCGGCTGCGTGGGCTCGGCGTTGAGAACCGGTCATTCTGCGACGGGTGTTTCGCCAAATGGAACTGCGCCGGCGACTGCTACCACAAGGCGCTCGACGCCAACGGGCGCGGCGAGTTCGCCGGCTCGCAGCGCTGCCACATCACCCGCGAGCTGGTCAAGGACCAACTCCTCGCCCGCATCGCCGGATCCGGCGGACTCATGTGGAGCGACACCGACCGCCAAGCCTGTGCAATCCACGGAGGTGACGATGCCTGACATCACGCTGCCCTGGCCCGAGCTGCCGCGCCGGCGTCGAGACGACAGCCAGCCGAAACCGCCTGTGCCGCACTATGAAATCCAATGGGTATGCAACGAAGGCCCCCCAGGGCCGATCGAGGTGTTGCCCGTCACCAAACCGCCGTGGGGCGCCGAGGCCGACCGGCGTGGCTTCCTCGGCGCGGGTATCGCCTCCTCGGTCGCGGCCGCCATGCTGTTGAGCGCATGCGGCGGCGGCAAGAAGTCACCGGCTCCAACAACGACCACCACGACGACGACAACGACCACGACGACCAGAACCACCACAACCACGCCGTCCAC
>NZ_DATJYB010000168.1:0-4314 GCF_035499775.1 Mycobacterium sp.
CCAAACTCACCAGCCAGATCCCCGCCGGCCGCCCCGGCCGGCCCGAAGAAGTCGCCCGCGTTGTCCACTTCCTGGCCGCCGACGCCTCGTCCTACATCACCGGACAAGTGTGGAGTGTCAACGGCGGCATGGACATGTGACGCCCACCGGGCGGGGTCGGCGATATCGTGAGGCGACTAAGTCGATCAACTGGCGGTGAATTGGCCTCCAGGGCGAGGATGGTGAGCGTCGATGGCCGACGGCGACCCGACTCGCGACACAGCGGGCTCTGATCGCTGACATCCCGGCGGAACTGGGCCAGGCGGGATTCGACGACGTCGAGGAGATCGGGCATGGCGGCTTCGGCGTCATTTACCGCTGCGCTGAGCCCATGCTGGACCGCACCGTTGCCGTCACGGTGCTGCGGTCCGATCTTGACCCGGACAATCTCGCCCGCTTTCTGCGCGAGCAGCGCGTCATGGGTTGCTTTCCGGACACCCGCTCATCGTGGGCGTTTTCTAGGTCGGCGATGTCAACATTTGTCCTTACGTTGTCCACGTTTGCCCTGACGTTTTCCACGTGGGCCTGCCGCTCGCCGCGGATCTCGTCGTACTGCGATGACACTTCTCGTGGGCGTGATCGACCTGGGCGTGATCGGCCTTGTCTTGACCTGATCGGCCGCTGCGGTCGCCTATTGTCGCGCGTCGGTGAAGCCGTTTCGGGTTGATCCCTGGTCTCTGCACTGGCGGCCTTGAGCTTGTTTGTGGCGGTTTCGGCTTTGCGTTCGAGTTGAGGCGGGTTCTGCGTCCACCTTCGATCGTCGGTGCCGGTGGGTGCCCCTATTGTTCAGCGGCACGTCATCGTCCACTGCCCCGGCCTCGTTGAGGATTTAGTTAGGTGCCCCATAGCAGTGTCGGCGAGACTTTTATCGGGCGCGCCGCGAAAGCCCCTCGGGGTCGCGTATCAACACGTTTTTGCCGTCCACCTGGATCCAGCCTCGACGGGCGAAGGCGGACAGCGACTTGTTCACCGTTTCCCGTGAAGACCCGACCAGTTGGGCCATCTCGTCCTGGGTGAGGTCACAGATGACCCGCAGCCCGCCGTCTTCGTGTGTACCGAACGACTGGGCCAGCCGCAGTAGCTGCTTTGCAACGCGGCCGGGCCCGTCGTGGAAGATCAGGTCGGTGAGGTCGTCGTCGCTACGGCGCACTCGACGCGCCATCATCCGCAGGAACTCCTCGGCTAGCTTTGGGCGGCCAACGATCCCGCAGCGCAGCGCGTCCCCGTCGATCGACACCGCACGCACCGCGGTGATGGCCGTCGCATTGGCGATCCGTGGCCCCGGATCAAATATGGACAATGCGCCGAACATGTCCGGCGGGCCCATGATGGTCAGCAGTCCACGGCCCCCGGGGAAGCGGCGGCAAAGCTTCACCGCGCCCGAAACGATGATGTAGAGCCGTTCTCCTGGATCTCCGTCCACGTAAATAGTGTGTCCACCCGGGTATTCGACCAGCTGCAGGTGTTTAGCGAGCGACGCCAACGTGTCAGGCTCGACGCGATGAAAGATGCCGGCCCGGGCCAGAACTGCCTGAAGTTCCTGATTTGTACCGAGACGTTCGGTCACGGCTGGGATGTCGTTCACCTTGGCCCCGAGCGGTCACTGAAGGGTCGGCGCGACCGCATCGTGGAGGTGGCGGTGCCGCCAGTCATCGGGAATTGGGGCAGCCTCTTGGCGCCCCCATCCTGACGGCAAATGGTCGCTGCAGGGCACGGCGCTGCCGACGCATAGCTTGTCGGGACCGCTAGTCGGTCCGGCGTCAAACGGCGACAGCGCGAAGTCCGGGTGACGGTCAGGGAACAGCGGTGGGCAGATGACCGGCAGCACCGGGGCGACGGCACTCAGGTAGTGCATACTTTGACTCGCTTTCCTCCGCGAAGCGGAACGGCAAGGACGCGGAATCGCGGCTCGGCGCAGGGCAAACACCCGCATGCGGTGTTCGCTGGAGACCACCGGCGCTGGGTTCTTGAGGAACATACCGAGGCCTGAGTCACCGCAGCGACGTCGCCGATCAACCAACTTTGGGCACTTTCTTGTCTTCGGGGGACACCGGATCGCTGGGCGTGTCGGTTCTGTCGGCAGGTTCCGGCTGTCGCGCGTGGTTGCATCCAGCGCAGTGGGGTACGAGCCGGGCCTGATCGGTAGCGCCGGCGTTCGTAGCCAGTTGGAAGAAGGTGATCGCGTGATTCTTCGGACAGACCGACGAACGTCACTCGAGCATAGGAATACACGCGATGACCACTGCCCACGATGTCAAGGCCCCAGCCGCTGGCTGATCGATTCACCACCGCCCGCCCGATGCGTGCGCGAATTGTCGTCGACGTTCATCAACACGTTGCTGGGCGCGGAGGCCGATGCGCTGTGCGGGACGTGCTACGGAGCGCAGCAATTTGGACAACTATGGCCGTACTACTGATCGAGACCGATCTGACAAGCCGGGCCAAGGTCACCTTCCACAACGTCACGGAACTTTCGCGAGAAGAGTCTGACCCACATCCTGACCTGTTCAGTACTTCGAGGAGGCGTTAGTGCAGTCGGCCGAGGAATTTGTTTAACAGGTGTCGTTGGGCTTGATGGTTCCAGTCTCCTGCTGCGCGGCGGGCACGGCCGCACCGAAGGCGCTCGGCAGTGACACTTACCCGCCGCTCGCCGACACCTACCCGCCGCTCGCCGCCGGCCCCAGCGAATAGATTCGACGGCGGTTAACCTGAGCCTCTTCTGCCAGAAATCGACCGATCCTCGGCGCCAGCATTTGCGGGTTGGCGACCAACTCGATATGACCGCCCCGATACACATGGAGCTGGGCCCGCCTGATCAGATTGGCCAGGATTCGGCCGTTCGCCGCCGGAACGAGCGGGTCGTCATCGCCGGTGAGCACCAGCGCAGACTGACGCAGCAGCGGCAGGAATGGAACGCTCGTCCAACCCCACGTCGCGAGCACTTGATGCGCGTACCCGTTCAGCCGGGCACCGTGGGCGAAGTCGGCAATCAGCGACCCCACCGATGCTGGATCGGTGCGCACACTGCCGCCGTACAGTTGCGGCGCAATCCGCAGCATGTACTCGCGGTCCCAATAGCGCCGGGGCGTCACCATCTTCGCCGCAACGCTCGGGTGCGGTGGCACCATCGTCACCCCGGGCGAGGTGGCCACCAGGACCAGCCGGCGGCAGCGGCGCGGTTCGCTGAAGGCGAACTGCTGGGCGAGGGCACCGCCCCATGAGATACCGAGAACATCCACCTCCGGGTAACCGAGGATGTCAAGCAAGCGTCCAAGTGTGCGCGCCAATGCCGGGAAACGGTATGGGCGGCGCGCCGTCGGCGAGCCGCCGATGCCCGGCACGTCGAAGCGGATCACCGTCAGGTTCCGATCCAGGTGCTGGATCAGCGGCGTGAAGCTCTCTAGGCTGGCTCCGATACCGTTGGCCAGCAACAGCGGGGTACGCGTCGATGAGCCCACACGCACGGCGACCCTTAGTCGCACCCCGTTCATGTCGATCACCCGCGCATCGTCGATATCGTCGGCGTCGATCAATTTCCGAACACTGCTCATTCCGCTCACCATCGTTGTTGTCACTCGCATCTGCGCATCATGCAGTTTGGCTAGGGACAAACCGTACAGAATCCGACGACAGCCTCATAAACTACGCCGAAGGTGAACGCCTCGACTACGGACCGTCATGCCGTGCCGCCGGTGCAGCTTGCGCATTATGGACGGACCCGGCGAGGCGTGCAACCGGGCCAACGCCAGGTAAGAGCTGCGCAAAGTACTGCGCTCAGCTGACCCCAGCGCTAGACCCGAACCAGTACCAAAACCTGAGCTCCGGTGCGCGGTTGGCACTGCTTGGAATCCGAACGAGGTTTTGCGGCGAACGCAAGGACCTCGAAAATGATCGCGTGTGTGACGCGCGATCGCGCCCGCTCGATGGTCAGCACCTGCGCGATACTCGAACAGGCGCCCAGTACGACGGCAACCTTCCGGGTGGCCCTGCGTCTTCACGTGACTACGCCTTGGCCGAAAAAGGCAGATGTCAGCGCGACACTTTTGGACTGCAAGACCTTCTATGCACAATCCAGGGCGTGGTAGATCTCCACCCATGGGCGAACGCGTCACGTTCCGAAGCTCCACCGGCCCAAATCTGGCAGGGATCATCGACGTGCCGGCAGGGCCGGTGCGCGGCTGGGGCGTGTTCGCACATGGCTTCACGCTCGGCAAGGATTCGCCGGCAGCGGCCCGGATCTGTAAGCAGCTGGCCGCCGACGGTATCGGCATGCTG
>NZ_DATJYB010000169.1:0-85639 GCF_035499775.1 Mycobacterium sp.
GCGTGCAGCAGCGTGTTGAACTTGTAGTTGATCTCGGCCTGGCCGCCGGTGCCCACCTCGTGGTGGCCCTTCTCCAGGCTGAAGCCGTTCTGGATCAGATTGTGCAGCATCCTGCTGCGCAGGTCGACGTAATGGTCGACGGGGGCAACGGGGAAATAGCCGCCCTTGGGGCGGACCTTGTAGCCGCGGTTGGGGCTGCCGTCGCTCTCGGTCGGCTCGCCGGTGTTCCACCAGCCGGAGATCGCGTCCACCTCGTAGAACGAGCCGTTGGTGCGCGAGTCGAAACTCACCGAGTCGAAGATGTAAAACTCGGCCTCGGCGCCAAAATACGCGGTGTCGGCGACACCGGTGCTCTTCAAGTAGTTCTCGGCCTTGCGTGCGATGTTGCGCGGGTCGCGCGAGTAGGGCTCGAGGGTGAACGGGTCGTGCACGAAGAAGTTGAGGTTCAGCGTCTTGGCTTCAGTGAACAGGTCGATCCGCGCGGTTTCCGGGTCGGGAAGGAGCAGCATGTCGGATTCATGGATCGACTGGAACCCGCGAATCGACGAGCCGTCGAACGCCAACCCGTCTTCGAACACGGATTGGTCGAAGAAGGAAATCGGAATCGTGAAGTGCTGCATGATTCCCGGCAGGTCACAGAACCGGACGTCGACAAACTCAACGTCTTCGTCTTTAGCGAGTTTGAAGACGTCGTCGGGCGTCATTTCCGTCACAGAAGGCTCCTTTGCTTGGTGATTCGCGGCAGACGCTATGGAGTTGTTGTTGCTCGCCAGTCAACCCCGTGTTGCGCAGACGTTACGTGACCATGCCGCCCGCAACCCGACCCGGGTAACCCCGGGCCTTATTGTGAGGCCATGGCCCGCAAGATCGTATCTGGTGCCCGTTGAGCTGGGTTCTGGGACCACATAGATGACGGCAGGATCGCAGCCGGGTTACCCCGGTGAAACGCTCGGGTTGCCGCTCAGCGGACCGGGATCGCTCGCCAGGACAGGGCGCCGCCTGCTGGCGCTGATCATCGACTGGCTGATCGCCTATGGCCTGGCGTTGCTGGCGATGGGTTTCGGCGCGTTCCCCGAGTCGTGGTTGTCGACGATGATCCTGGTCGTCTGGATGGCCCTGGGCGTGGTGGCGGTGCGCCTGTTCGGGTTCACCCCGGGCCAGCTTGCGCTGGGTCTGCAAGTGGCCTCGGTGGACGGGCGGGTGCCGGTGGGGATCGGGCGGCTGGCCGCGCGGGGCCTGCTGATCGGTTTGGTGATCCCACCGCTGTTCACCGACGCCGACGGGCGCGGGCTGCAGGACAAGCTGACGGGCACCGCGGTAGTGCGGCGCTGAATCGGGTCGCCGCGCAGGCTACCTGCGGCGCACGGTGCGCTGCACGCCGCGCATCTTGCCGGCGTTGGGCAACGGCCCCTTGGGCATGGCGGCCGTACCCGCCCGCGATCCCAGCGCCGCCAACCGCGACTCCAACGAGTCGATCTGCTTGGTGTTGATGTTGACCGGAAGGCGGGTGAGGTGGCGCTCCAGCTTGGCCAGCGGAACCTCACCGTCGCCATTGCCGACGATGATGTCGTAGATCGGCACGTCCCCGACCAGTCGCGCGGTGCGCTTCTTCTCTTGGGCCAGCAGCGGTTTGACCCGGGCCGCCGATCCCTCGCCGACCAGGATGACGCCGGGCCGGCCCAGCACCCGGTGCACCGCGTCGAAGTGGCCGGTCGCCGCGACACCCGGGGTCACCCGCCACTTGCCGCGCAGGTTGTCCAGTGCCCACGCCGCCGCGCCGGTCTGGCCTTCGGCCTGCCGGTAGATGTTGCGCTGAGCCCGACGGGTGAACACGATGAACGCCACCAGCAGGCCCAGCACGACGCCGGACACGATCATCATGATCATGGTGACCGTGCCGCCCAGCAGTACGCCGAGCGCCGACAGTACCCCCGCGACCAGCACGAAGGCGCCGATCATGTACGGCAGCAGCCGTTTGTCCTCTTTGCGCTGAAGGTTGAACGCCTGCCACATCTGAGCGCGGCGCTGCTTACCGGCGGCCTTGGCCGCGGCCTTCGCCTCGGCTCGGGCGGCCTTGTTCTCGGAGGCATTTCGGGGTTTAGCCATAGTCACCAAGGATAGGCGTGGTCAGCGCGAAGCTGAGGCGCGGTGGCTGGCTGCGGCCTGCTGGTAGAGCCGACCCGCCCGGTA
Organism: Mycobacterium sp.; assembly: GCF_035499775.1. Classification (GTDB taxonomy): domain Bacteria; phylum Actinomycetota; class Actinomycetes; order Mycobacteriales; family Mycobacteriaceae; genus Mycobacterium. Next base: position 2,191 of record NZ_DATJYB010000169.1, read on the forward strand.
CGACGACCGGACCAGCGGCCCGGCCAGCACGCCGGCGAAGCCGAGCCCCTCGGCGTATTGGGCGAACTCGACGAATTCCTCCGGCGGTACCCAGCGCTCGACCGGGTGGTGGCGCGTCGAGGGCCGCAGATATTGGGTGATCGTGACGATGTCGCAGCCCGCGTCACGCAGATCGACCAGCGCGGTGCGCACCTCGTCGGGGGTCTCGCCCAGACCCAGGATCAGGTTGCTCTTGGTGACCAGGCCGAAGTCACGTGCCGCGGTGAGCACGCCCAGGCTGCGCCGGTAGGTGAAGGCGGGCCGGATCCGCCTGAAGATGCGGGGCACGGTTTCGACGTTGTGCGCCAAGACTTCCGGGCGCGACTCGAAGACCTCCGCAAGCCGGACGGGCTCGCCGTTGAAGTCGGGGATCAACAGTTCGACACCGGTCGACGGGTTGAGCCCCTTGATCGCACGCACGGTCTGCGCGTACAGCCAGGCCCCGCCGTCGGGCAGGTCGTCGCGGGCGACGCCGGTGACGGTGGCGTACCGCAAGCCCATGGTCTGCACACTCTCGGCGACCCGGCGGGGCTCGTCGCGATCCAGGGCGGCGGGCTTGCCGGTGTCGATCTGGCAGAAGTCGCAACGACGGGTGCACTGGTCTCCGCCGATCAGGAAGGTGGCTTCCCGGTCCTCCCAGCATTCGAAGATGTTGGGGCAGCCGGCCTCCTCGCAGACCGTGTGCAGGCCCTCGCGGCGGACCAGGCTCTTCAGCTCGGTGTACTCCGGTCCCATCCGCGCCCGGGTCTTGATCCACGGCGGCTTGCGCTCGATCGGGGTGGCCGCGTTGCGCACCTCAAGGCGCAGCAGTTTGCGGCCCTCCGGAGCGACAGTCACGAGATAGATGCTACGCGGGCGGCGTTGTGCTCACTGACCGCCAGGACACCGTCCAACGCGTCGCTGACCGCGTCCGCAACAGCCGCACGGACGTCGTCGACAGTCACCCGGCGGCCGAGTTCGGCCGACAACGACGTCACCCCGGCGTCGCTGATGCCGCACGGCACGATGGCGCTGAACGCGGCCAGGTCGCAGTCGCAGTTGAGCGCGAACCCGTGCAGCGTCGTCGCGCGCGATACCCGCACCCCGATGGCGGCGATCTTGCGGGCGGGCCGGCCGGGTACCCAGACCCCGGAGCGGCCGTCCACCCGGCCCACGTCCAGGCCCAGGTCGATGCACACCTTGATCAGCGATTCCTCAAGGCGCCGAACGTAATTGACCACGTCGAGCGGTTCGGCCAGCCCGATGATCGGGTAGCCGACCAACTGCCCCGGACCATGCCAGGTGATCTTGCCGCCGCGGTCGGTGTCGACTACCGGAGCGCCGTCGTAGGGGCGCTCGTGGGGCTCGGTGCGCCGCCCGGCCGTATAGACCGGCGGATGTTCCAGCAGCAGCAGGGTGTCGGGGCCGCCGGCCACGCGGGCGTCGGCCAGGTCGCGCTGCAACTGCCACGCGGTCAGGTAGTCGATGCTGCCCAGCTGGCGAACCTCGATGGCGGCCGCGCTCGCGCGGATGGAATCCGTCACGTCAGCAACGCTACCTCGCCCTACAAGAACAGCTGCGGGTTCGCGGCCACATACTGCTCGACGCTCATGGCGGGCCGGCCCGTTGTCTGCTCGACTTCGTCGGTGGCCCGGTCGTAGCGGCCCGCGCGGTGCAGTTTGGCCATTGTGGAGAGGTGTTGCTGAAGGTGTGCGGGCAGCCCGAGCGGCTTGAGAACCTCGTCGACCCAGGTGTCGTGGTCGATGTCGCTGCCGGTGATCGGCCGGCCCAGTCCGCGGGCATATTCGGCGGCCAATCCGTCGACGTCGAGGTTTATCGGACCGGTCAACTCATAGACGTGGCCGATGCGGTCCGCCGGGTTCAACAGAATCGCCGAGACCGTGCGGGCGACGTCGCCGGCCGCGATCGGTGAGGTCCGGCCGGTTCCGAACGGCAACAGCAAGACATTGCGTTCGCGGATGGACGGCGCCGCCAGCCAGGTGAAGATCGGATTGTCCAGGAACGCTGTGGGTCTGACATGCACGACGGGCACCCCTGACCAGTTCATGACGCGCTCGGCCAGCCAGTGCAAGCGGTGCTGGTGAGACTCCTCGGTGCTCGTCAGCGTCATCTGCGAAACCGTCATCTGCGACATGTTCACGATCACGTCGAGGTGACCCGAATCCAGCGCCGCCGCGCACACCACCGCCGTGGCCTTCAGGTAGTCGGGTGAGACGCTCATGGAAAAGAACATGCGATCGGCACCGGTCATCGCGTCGACGACGTTCTGGGGGTCGGTCAGATCGCCGACCACTACTTCGGCGCCCAGGTCGCGCAGCGCGCCGGCCCGGTCGTCGTCGCGGTGAACCAATGCGCGCACCCGTTCGCCGCGTGACCGCAACTGCTCGACCACCAGCCGGCTGACGCCGCCGGTGCCGCCGGCCGCTCCGGTGATCAAATACACGGGCCCGCTCATGTTTTGGTCGATCGCGTCACAGTGGGGAGGTTACGCGCCAGACGGCGGAGACAGGGATCGGCGCGACGGCAGCAGTGTGAAAACCCCGAGCGCCAGCGCACCGACTCCGATAAGAATGTTTCCCCAGCCCTCCCAGAACGAGTTCGTGTATGCCTTGTCGCCGTCGACGCGGACGTCGAGGGTGCTGGACTTTCTGGGCGCGGGCGGCCCGGCTTTGACGGTCACCTTTCGTTCGGTTCCATCGGCCGGTCGCCACACCGCGGTGCAGGTGTACGGACGTCTTGCCCTGCCTCCCGTATGGCTCTTGCACTTCTCGATCTGGACTTGTGCGGGAACTCCGTAGTGTTGTGCCCACACCGCTTGCACCCCGTGTGGCAAACAGTAGAGAGCCATGCCAAAGAAAACCACGACGCCGACCACCGTCCAGAACCAGCCACTGACACGTCGAGCTCGCCACCCCATAGCAAAGAAGACTAATCCAGGTCGCGCCGCACAGTGCCGTAGGCGAGCGAGACTGCGGTGAGAACGTCGAGACTGCGGTGAGAGCGTGCGAAGTCGGCTGCGGATAGCCCTGGATTCGGTCTCGACGCCTAATCGATGTCGCGGCGTGCGGTGGCGTAGGCGAGGGCCTCGCCGATGGTGTTGTGGTGGAACTGAAAACCGTCGCGCTCGAGCGCGGACGGGATGGCGCGCTGACCGATCAGCAGTCCTTCGTCGGCGAACTCGCCGAGCGCGGCGCGCACCGCGAAACCGGGCAGCGTCAGCGGAGTCGGGCGGTTGACGGCACGGCCGAACGCGGTGGTGAACTCGGCGTTGGTGACCGGTGCCGGCCCGGTCATGTTTACCGGGCCGGACAACGACGGGTGCGAAATGGCGAACAGCAGTGCGCGCACCTCGTCTTCGAGGCTGATCCACGACATGTACTGCCGTCCGCTGCCCAGCCGCGCTCCGAGGCCGAAGGAGAACAGCGGCCGCATCTTGCGCAGCGCACCGCCCGAGGGGGCCACCACCACGCCGGTGCGGGCCAGCACCACGCGGGTACCGCCGTACTGGGCCGGCAGCGTGGCGGCCTCCCAGTCCTCGCACAGCTGCGCCAGGAAACCCTTTCCCGCCCGGTCGTTTTCGTCGACCACCCGGTCCTTGGTGTTTCCGTAGTAGCCCACCGCGCTGGCGTTGACCAGAGTTTCGACGCCGGCGTCGGCGACCGCGGCGGACAGCACTTCGGTGGGCGCGATGCGGCTGTCCCGCAGACTCTGCTTGAAGGCACCCGACCAGCGGTGCTGGCCGATGTTGACGCCGCACAGGTTGACGACCGCGTCGACCTCGGTCAGCGCGTCGATGTCGAACTCGCCGCTTTCCGGATTCCAGTGCAGCTCTTCGGAATTCGCCGGTGTCCGGCGCACGATGCGCAGCACCGAGTGGTCGTTGGCGCGCAGCGCCGCAGCCAAAGCCGAACCGATCAGGCCGGACGAACCCGCTATCGCGATAACGGCTTTGGCCACGGTCGGGTGTCCTTCTCAAAGCCCTAAATCGGCCTCGAACGCTCCCTCTTCGAGCCGGTTCTTGATGGTGGTGAGGAAACGTCCGGCATCGGCGCCGTCGATCAGCCGGTGGTCGTAGGTGAGCGGCAGATAGCAGATCGACCGGATTCCCACCGACTCGTTACCGAAGGCGTCGACGACCACCCGCGGGCGCTTGACGATGGCCCCGGTGCCCAGCATGGCGGCCTGCGGCGGCACCAGGATCGGGGTGTCGAACAGTGCGCCCTGGCTGCCGATGTTGGTGATCGTGAACGTGCCGCCGGACAACTCGTCGGGTTTCAAGTTGCCCGACCGGGTGCGTGCGGCCAGATCGGCAATCGCCCGGGCCAGCCCGCCCAGCGACAAATCGCCGGCGTTGTGAATGACGGGGGAGAGCAGGCCCTGTTCGGTGTCGACGGCGAAGCCCAGGTGCTCGGCGTCGTAGTAGGTGATCTCCTTGGTGTCCTCGTTGTAGCTCGCGTTGACGTTGGGATGGATCTTCAGCGCATCGATCGCGGCACGGGCGATGAACGGCAGGTAGGTCAGGTTCACGCCCTCGCGCTCGGCGAACGAGGCCTTGGCCTTGGCCCGCAGCGCCACGATCTTGGTCATGTCGACCTCGTGGGTCTGGGTGAGCTGCGCGGTGGCCTGCAGGGATTCGCGGGTCTTCTTCGCGGTGATCTGACGGATCCGGGTGGCCTTCTGCGTGGTGCCGCGCAGGTGGGCCAGCGCGGGTGCCGGAGTGGGCGCCTTCGCGGGCGGGGCGGCGGCGGGGGCTGGGGCAGCGGGCGCGGACTTCTGCTCGGCTTGCTTTTCCTCGGCCTTAGCCAGCACATCCTGCTTGCGGATGCGGCCGCCCACACCGGTGCCGGTCACCTCGGCGAGGTCGATCTTGTTCTCGGCGGCGAGCTTTCGCACCAGCGGGGTCACGTAGGGCGCGCCCTCGCCGTCGGCTGCCGCGGCCGGCTCGGCTTTCGGTTCCGGCTTCGGTTCCGGCTTGGGCTCCGGGGCCGGCTCGGCCGCTTCGGGCTTGGGCTCTGGCTTCGGCTCTGGCTTGGGTTCTGGCTTCGGCTCCGGTTTGGGTTCCGGCTTGGGAGTCGGAGCCGGGGCGGGCGCGGCACCGGCCTCGGAAGCGGCGCCGATCCGGGCCAGCTCACCGCCCACCTGGACGACGTCGTCTTCCTCGGCGGTGATGCTGATCAGAACGCCGGCCACCGGTGACGGGATCTCGGTGTCCACCTTGTCGGTGGAGACTTCCACCAGCGGGTCATCGACCTGAACGGAGTCGCCGACCTTCTTCAGCCAGCGAGTCACGGTGCCCTCGGTCACCGACTCGCCGAGTTCGGGCATCAGCACCGGCGTCGCACTGCCGCCGCTGGACGCCTGTGGGGCCGGCGCTGCGGGTTCGGGCTCGGGTTCGGGTTCGGCCTGCGCCTGCGGTTCGGGTTCGGGCTCCGGTTCGGGCTGGGGCTCGGGTTCCGGTTTCGCCGGCGCGCCACCGCCCGAGGAGCCGCCTTCGGTTCCGTCGCCGATGATGGCCAGCTCTCCACCCACCTCTACGGTGTCGTCCTCCTGGGCGATGATCTTGGTCAGCACACCCGCGGCGGGCGAGGGGATTTCGGTGTCGACTTTGTCCGTGGACACCTCGACAAGTGGCTCGTCGAGTTCTACAGTGTCGCCTTCTTGCTTGAGCCAGCGGGTGACCGTTCCCTCGGTGACGCTCTCACCAAGTGCCGGCATCTGGACGGAGAACGCCATCTTTTTTGACTCCTCGATGACTCGGGTCGGCGCAGGTCGACATCTGGCTTACCACACCGTCGTGAATCGGTGGGGAACCCAGCTAGATGTCGAAACTATCCTGTCATGCGCCTTCGTGGGCAGACATTTAGGGAACCGCGCGCTTGCTACGGTGTGGCGACTACGAGGAGGTCCGATGCCGGAGTCACAAAAGGCACCACAGCAGTTCGTCGACAGCGGGGACGGCGTTCGCATCGCGGTCTACGAGGAGGGCAACCCCGAGGGCCCGACGGTCGTCCTGGTGCACGGCTTTCCGGACTCACACGTGCTGTGGGACGGGGTTGTTCCGCTGCTCGCCGAGCGGTTCCGGATCATCCGCTACGACAACCGCGGCGTCGGCCTGTCCTCGGCGCCCAAGCCCGTCTCGGCGTACGGCATGGAGCGGTGGGCCGACGACTTCATGGCCGTGACCAGCGAGCTGAGCCCCGGCCAGCCCGTGCACGTGCTGGCCCATGACTGGGGCTCGGTCTCCGTCTGGGAATACCTGAACCGGCCCGGCGCCGGCGACCGGGTCGCGTCGTTCACCTCGGTGTCCGGCCCGAGTCGGGACCACGTGGTCGACTATGTCCTCACCGGGCTGCGGCAGCCGTGGCGTCCGCGCAGGTTCGTTCGATCGATCGCCCAGCTGCTGCGGTTCGGCTACATGGCGTTCTTCTCGATACCGGTGCTGGCGCCGCTGATTGTGCGGTTGATGCTGTCTCGCGCGTCGGTGCGGCGCAACCTGGTGGACAACATCCCCGTCGAGAAGATCCATCACTCCGAGAACCTGGCCAGCGACGCCGCCCACTCGGTAAAGACGTATCCGGCCAATTACTTTCAGGCGTGGTCGATGCTATGGCGCGGCCATTCCGCAGGGATTGTCGACGTGCCGGTGCAGCTGCTCGTCAACACCCAGGACAAATACGTGCGCCCCTATTTGTACGACGAGACGGCGCAATGGGTGCCGCGGCTGTGGCGGCGCGACATCAGGGCCGGGCACTTCTCGCCGATGTCGCACCCGCAGGTGATGGCGGCGGCGGTGCACGACTTCGCCGACCTGACCGAGGGCAGGCAGCCGAGCAGGGCGATGCTGCGCGCGCAGGTGGGACGTCCGCGCGAGTACTTCGGCGACACCCTGGTCTCGATCACCGGCGCCGGCAGTGGGATCGGCCGCGAGACCGCGTTCGCTTTCGCGCGCGAGGGCGCCGAGGTGGTGGTCAGCGACATCGACGAGGCCGCCGCCAAGGACACCGCGGCCCAGATCGCCGCGCGTGGCGGTGTCGGGTACCCCTATGCCCTCGACGTCTCCGACGCCGAGGCGGTCGAGGCCTTCGCCGAGCGGGTCACCGCCGAACACGGTCTGCCCGACATCATCGTCAACAACGCCGGCATCGGGCAGGCAGGACGATTCCTGGACACCCCGGCCGAGCAGTTCGACCGGGTCCTCGAGGTCAATCTCGGCGGCGTGGTCAACGGCTGCCGGTCATTTGCCCGGCGGTTGGTCGATCGGGGGACCGGCGGCTACATCGTCAACGTCTCGTCGATGGCTGCCTATGCGCCGCTGCAGTCGCTCAACGCATACTGCACCTCCAAGGCGGCGACCTATATGTTCTCCGACTGCCTGCGGGCCGAGCTGGACTCCGCCGGGGTAGGGCTGACCACGATCTGCCCGGGTGTCATCGACACCAACGTCATCAGCAATACCCGGTTCGACGCGCCGGTCGGTCGGGACGGGAAGGTCGACGACAGGCGGGGGCAGCTGAACAAGATGTTCGGGCTGCGCCGATACGGGCCGGACAAGGTTGCGGATGCGATTCTGTCGTCGGTCAAGAAGCGCAAGCCGATTCGTCCGGTCGCGCCGGAAGCCTATGCGCTGTACGGGCTTTCGCGGGTGCTGCCGCAGTCGCTGCGCAGCACCGCGCGCATGCGGGTGATCTGAGTTCACCGCCAACGCCGTCACTACACCCACGACGTCGCGCACGCCTCTCGCTAGACGTGAGCCTCTGTCCGCCGGTCCACCAAGAGCGCGCCGCCGATGCCGACCATCCCGACCAGCGCCAACGGAATCGACCAGCTGCGCCGGCTGGACAGGGACGACTCGCACAGCGCGAGAAAGTCGGTGTGCGGGAGGACCTGGTTGAGGATCGGGATGTTCGCCCCGTTCCTGTCGTTGGCGCTCTTGGCCGCGGACAGATCGGCGGCGATCCCGTTTCCACATGCCACCGAACCGCCGTTGCCGTCGGGAACTGACACTGGCAGCAGGAGCCCGATCACACCGGCAAGCAGAAGCACTGCGCCCACCGCGATGATCAGCCGTCGCGCACTCATAATTGGCCTCCCGTCGAATAACACCTGGTACGACGGTTTCCCGGCCTCGGCCGTGCCGAAACACCCGACTGCGCGGGTGGCTGGGATCAGCAGAGGTTCTTGATCGCCGCGCCGACCACGTAGCCGACGTCGTAGTCCGTCAGGCGCGGATTGTGGGCGCGCACGGCGGCCGTGGCAGCGTTAAAGCCGCCGCTGCGCCAGGCGCCGCAGGCTGAGTAGCCGTCGGCGATCAATCCGGCCGGGTTGTTGATGATGATGCCGTGCTGGCTCAGCTCGGCAAGGTAGCTGTTGCCGTTGGCGTTGGCCGTCGGCGCCAGAACCAGTGCGGCCGAAGGAAGGGCCAAAAGTGTGGCGAGCATGCGTTTCATTGGATTCTCCTGATTTGTTGGTGTGTTGCAGGGGAGACGCGGCGCAGCGTTAACTGGCGCGGCCCCAAGAGAGCAGGTCTCTGCGCCGCCGGTTCGGCCCGGCGGCCAGCCTCAGCGGCGCCGCCGTCAGCATTTGCCGGCCTGGGCACCCGATGGTTCAGTATTGCTGAGCACGACCAGAGAACATCGCCGCGACAACTGCCGACAGTTGTGCCGCACTGGCTTTCAGCAACCCATTGGTGGGGGCGCCGCGATTGGATCAGTGGCGCCGACTGGTGCGCCTGTGTTCGCTAATTACGCTGCTGCAACGCCCAATATCTTGATTGGCGATGAGGACAACGCAACATTCGCCACCACCCCCTGCGATAGCACGGCAATCATTGTGTGAGCCCGATAGGAATACAGCGTAACCCCGCTGTGAGCAAACACGCTAGCGTTTGCTCTATTTGCGCCGCGTCAAATGCGCGCCGCCACGGCTCAAAACAGCCTGGAAGTCCGATCTCTCACGTTTGCTGTAGGTCCTCAGCCGTTGTTCACGATGTCGTCCAGCACCGCGAACATGGTGCGGGCCGGCACGCCCGTAGCGCCCTTGGGGGTGTAGCCCCACGCGCCGCTGGTGTTGTATGCCGGGCCGGCCACGTCGATGTGCGCCCACGAAACCCCGTCGGCGACGAATTCGCGCAGGAACACCCCGGCCACCAGCATCCCGGCGAACCGCTGCCCGCTGATGTTGGCCAGGTCGGCCACCGTGGACTTCAAGTCGTCTTTGAGCTCGTCGGGCAGCGGCATCGCCCAGCCGTTCTCGCCCACCCGCTGCGAGATCGCCGCAACCCGGTCGCGGAACTCGTCGCTGCCCATCACCCCGGGAATCCGGGCCCCGAGCGCGACCGTCTGCGCCCCGGTCAACGTGGACGTCTCGATCAGGTAGTCGGGGCTGTCCTCGCACGCCCGGACGATCGCGTCGGCCAGGATGAGCCGGCCCTCGGCGTCGGTGTTGAGCACCTCGACGGTGGTGCCGCCGTACTGCGTCAGCACGTCGCCGGGGCGCTGCGCGGTGCCCGACGGCATGTTCTCAACCATCGGGACGGTGGCGATCACGTCGATCGGCAGCTCCAGCTGCGCGGCCAGCACCACGGTCGCGATGACGGCGGCGGCCCCGCCCATGTCCGAGGTCATGTGGTGCATCGACGCCGCGGGTTTGATCGAGATCCCGCCGGTGTCAAAGGTGACGCCCTTTCCGACCAGCGCCACCTTCTTGGCCCGCTTGGGGTTCTTGGCCAGCCGCGAACCCTGGTGGATCAACCGCACCAGCCGCGGCGGCCGCGACGAGCCCTGCCCGACACCGATCACCCCCCCATAGCCGCCCTTGCGCAGCGCCTTGTCGTCGAGCACCTCCACCTCGAGACCGGCGGCCTCACCCAAAACCTTTGCACGCTTAGCGAATTCGGCAGGAAACAGATGGCTGGGCGGAGTGTTGACCAAGTCGCGGGCGGTGGCGACCGCCGTCGCGACGGCCGCGCCGTGCGCGCTCGCCTTCTTCGCGTCCTTCGCGGTGGACAGCACGGTGATCTTGCGCAGCCCGGGGTCTTTCGGGGCGGTCTTCTTGCTGCGGAAGTCGGTGAACCGGTAGGCGCCCAGAATGAGCCCTTCCACGACGGCCGAGCAGACGCCTTCGCCGGGAAGTTCGCCCAGCGTGGTGATCACCGTCTCGGCGTTACCCAGCGACCGCGCCGCGACGCCGGCGGCACGCCGGATCGTGTCCGTCGGCCACTCGGCTAGGGGCTTGCCCAGGCCGACCGTCACCACGCTGCTCACCGGCAGCGACGGCACCACCAACCGGTGTACCTGCTCACTGGCGCCGGTGGCGTCCAGCGCGCGCAGGCCGGCCTCGATCTCGGCCACCGCCTCGGCGGCCAGGAACGGCTCAGCCGACGCGACGACAGCGCCGGGCCGGTCGTCCTCGCCGGTCGACACGACCGGCACGAGCAAAACCGAAGAAGCCGCGGCCCGTTTCGGCAGCGAGGTGGCAACGGTGACGGTAGGGGATTGGTAGCCCGGTTCGGTGGTCACGGGCAATTACCCTAGTCACCGCAGGCGGGGGTGACATCGACAGCGTCCCCCCGATGCAGTTCGAAGGCGGTCACCGGGGTGTCAAAACCCTTCAGGGTCAACGGGCCTCGGGCCACCGCCGGCCAGTCCGGTAGCGCGTCGTGCAGCTCTGCTGTGGCCAGGATCTGTTCCGGCGCCGCTGCCGCCACCAATCGGGCCGCGAGGTTGACCGGGCTGCCAAAGTAGTCGCCGTTGATGGCGAGCACGGTCCCGTAGGCAAGACCGGCGCGGACCTGCAGTCCCTCCTCACGCGCCTGGGGGTGGTCGACGAGATCGACCGCCGCCTGCACCAGCCGCTCGGGCGACCCGCTCACCCACATCACTTCGTCGCCGATGAACTTCACCACCCGGCCGCCGTCGGCAAGTACCACGTCTGACACGGCGCCGGCGAACTCGTTGAGCAACTCCGACAACTCCGCGGGGGTGAGCGCCTGGGTGAGTGCGGTGAAGCCGGACAGATCGGCAAAACCGACGCCGCACACCACGCTTGCCGACGTGTCGCGAATGACGCCCTCGAAGTGGGTGCGGGCGCTGGCCAGGTGATGGCGGTGCACGATGTCGATCAGCGCCCCGATCCGCGGGATGAACTCGGCGACCGCGCGGTACGCCTGCGCGGTGGCGAGTTCGTCGTGGGTGTGGGTCATCTGGATGTCCGGCGTCCCGGCGCGGATCATCGTCGACTCCGCCTCCGCGAGCCGGGCCATCGCGGCACCGAGGACCCGCAGAATCCCGTACGCGCCGCCCTCACCCACCACCGTTTTCAGAGCGAGCCAGGTCGTCAGCGCGTCGACGTCGGCTTGGCTCAGCACCGGAACGTCGGGACCGGCGGCGGTGAGCCCGAGCAGCGCCCAGACCCGCGCGACTTCCTCCGGTGCCACGCCGAGTTGTTCGGCCGCGGTCGCCATCGTGTAGATCGGTCGTCCCGACCACGACAGGACGTCGCCCGCGAGCCCGAATAACCGGCCGCGCCGCTCGGCGTCCACCATCTCCTCGAGCGTGAAACCAAGTTCACCTAGGTACTTGATCAGGTCGGCCCGCTCGCGCGGGTTCGCGATTCCGGCAGCTTCCAGCGCTTGGAAATCCGAGACATCGACCACCTGCCCAAGTGTGCCAGCATTGCTGCCCGGGTACCCCACGGCCTTTTGGACGAATCCAAGGCGGCTTTCGTCCGTATCACCCACGCCCGGGGAGTCGACGCGAGCACTGCGCCAGAGCGCGCATCGTGGCCCGGCTAGGGTGGGACGCCGTGAGCGATGCGCCAGATCATCTACAGCACGGACCGCTGGAAGACCGTCATCGCGAGTTGGGCGCGAGCTTCGCCGAGTTCGGCGGCTGGCTGATGCCGGTGTCCTACGCCGGCACCGTCAGCGAGCACAACGCCACCCGCAATGCCGTCGGCCTGTTCGACGTCAGCCACCTGGGTAAGGCGCTGGTCCGCGGGCCGGGGGCGGCGCAGTTCGTCAACTCCGCGCTCACCAACGACCTGGGCCGCATCGGGCCGGGCAAGGCGCAATACACACTGTGCTGCACGGAATCCGGCGGCGTGATCGACGACCTGATCGCCTACTACGTCGACGACGACGAGATCTTCCTGGTGCCCAACGCCGCCAACACCGCCGCCGTGGTCGACGCTTTAAAGGCCGCCGCGCCGGCCGATCTCACGATCACCAACCTGCATCGGGGGTACGCGGTGCTGGCGGTGCAGGGGCCGCGCTCGACCGACGTGCTGGGCAAGCTGGGCCTGCCGACCGACATGGACTACATGGGCTACGCCGACGCGTCGTACTCGGGGGTACCGGTGCGGGTCTGCCGCACCGGCTACACCGGCGAGCACGGCTACGAGCTGCTGCCGCCGTGGGATTCCGCGGCTGTGGTATTCGACGCCTTGGTGGCTGCGGTGTCCGACGCCGGCGGCGAGCCGGCCGGCCTGGGTGCCCGCGACACGCTGCGCACCGAGATGGGCTACCCGCTGCACGGGCACGAACTTTCGCTGGACATCTCACCGCTGCAGGCCCGCTGCGGCTGGGCGATCGGCTGGAAGAAGGACGCGTTCTTCGGCCGCGACGCGCTGCTGGCCGAGAAGGAGGCGGGCCCGCGACGGCTGCTGCGGGGGCTGCGGATGGTGGGCCGTGGCGTGCTGCGCCCCGAGCTGACGGTGCTGGCCGGCGACAAACCGGTGGGGGTCACCACGTCGGGGACGTTTTCGCCGACCTTGCAGGTCGGGATCGGGTTGGCGCTGATCGACACCGACGCCGGCGTACAGGACGGCCAGCAAATCACCGTCGACGTCCGCGGCCGTGCCGTCGAGTGCGAAGTGGTGCGTCCGCCGTTCGTCGAACTCAAGACGCGCTAGGCCAGTGGTTCGCATGGCAAAAACCCTTTGGCACGCAGAGCTAGAATCGGCGCCATGACCAGCGGCTCCCTAGAGTTCACGGTTTCGCGCGCGGCAAATCCGGCGACCGACGCCGAACGTGTAGCGATCCTGGCTGACCCTGGCTTCGGCAAATACCACACCGACCACATGGTGTCGATCGACTACGTGGACGGAAAAGGTTGGCACAACGCGGAGGTCATCGGCTACGGCCCGATCCAGCTGGATCCGTCGGCGATCGTGCTGCACTACGCGCAGGAAGTGTTCGAGGGCCTGAAGGCCTATCGCTGGGCCGACGGGTCGATCGTGTCGTTTCGCCCCGACGCCAACGCCGCCCGGCTGCGCTCGTCGGCCAGGCGGCTGGCGATTCCCGAACTGCCCGACGAGGTGTTCGTCGAATCGCTGCGTCAGCTCATCGCCGTCGACAACGCCTGGGTGCCGCCGGCCGGCGGCGAGGAGGCGCTGTATCTGCGGCCGTTCATCTTCGCCACCGAGCCGGGCCTGGGAGTGCGGCCGGCCACGCAGTACCGGTACCTGGTGATCGGCTCGCCGGCCGGCGCGTATTTCAAGGGCGGTATCAACCCCGTCACCGTCTGGGTGTCGACGGAGTACGTGCGGGCCAGCCCGGGCGGCACCGGCGCGGCCAAGTTCGGCGGCAACTACGCGGCGTCGCTGGTGGCTCAGGCCGAGGCGGCCGCGCACGGATGCGACCAGGTGGTGTGGTTGGACGCCGTCGAGCGCCGTTTCGTCGAAGAGATGGGCGGGATGAACATCTTCTTCGTGTTCGGCAGCGGCGGGTCGGCGCGGCTGGTCACTCCTGAGCTGTCCGGCTCGCTGCTGCCTGGTATTACGCGGGATTCGTTGCTGCAGTTGGCCATTGACGCCGGTTTCACGGTCGAGGAACGCAAGATCGACATCGACGAGTGGGAGAAGAAGGCCGCCTCCGGCGAGATCACCGAGGTCTTCGCCTGCGGCACCGCGGCGGTCATCACCCCGATCGGGAAGGTGAAGTGCGGCGACAGCGAGTTCAGCGTCGCCGACGGCCAGCCCGGCGAGGTGACGATGGCGCTGCGCGACACGCTGACCCGCATTCAGCGGGGTTCCTTCTCCGATACCCACGGCTGGATGACGCGCCTGGGTTAGACGCGGCGAAAGGGGGGAAGCTATTTCGACGCGGCCCCCAGTTCTGCTCGGGCCTGGTCGATTTGGTCGTATGCATAAGCCACCATCTCCGCGGTGGTCATCGTCTCGCCCGTGCGTGCGAGCGATTCGTAGGTCTGGTCGTCGAGCACTTCGCGGAGGTGGGTGATCGCGGTTGTGATTTCGGGGAAAACCGCCGCGGTGAGGGGACCGAATGCGAAACCCGCGATGGTGACTGCCGGTTCGAGGCGTCCGAGGCGGTCGAGGAATACCGCGAGAGTTGCCAGGGGGGAACGGATAAGGGCGACGTTGCCTGAGTCGTAGCAGTGGCGGATGGCCAAAGTGATGTCATCGAGCGCCGCCAGCGGGTCGCCGTGTTGGGGCTCAAGCCGAGACAGACCGGTCGCCAGCGCTGATTCGGCGAAGCGGTTGCCGCTGTCTTGGGCGATCACCAGGCCCCGGCGCAGGGCTTCCAGCGCGTGGACGGGATCAGAATCGCTAAAGGCGAAGCCGTAGGCGTAAAGCGCGTACGCGAACGCAAAGGGGTTGTGGGCGGCTTCGGCGGCGTCGATAAGCCCGTTCGCGGCGGCCCTCGCCTCCTCACCGGCCCCGGCCATCGTCAGCGCGACGACCAGCATTGTCCTGGTGAGTGTATGGGTGTCGCGGCCGCGTGCGAGCTGGGCGCGGCACCACTCGACCCACCGTTCGGGCTGGCCGATGGCCGCGTACGCAACGCCGAGCACTCCCTCGAGGCCGAACGGCACCCCGCCGCCACTGCCGATCACCGTCTGGCCGGCGTCGGCATAGCCGACCGCCTCCTCGATCCGTCCGGGCATCCAGCACCCCACCGCCGCCAGCACGTACAGAGTCGCGAGCCGGGGATGGTCGACAGCGCGGGCGGGCTCGATGAGCTCCTCGGCCCAGGCTATCGGCTCATAATTGCCGATCATCTCGCCGAGGAGCATCGCGTAAGTGGCGATGGCGGTGGCGGCGTCGAGGTCGCGGTGGTCGGCGGCCCACCGGAATGCGGTGCGCAGATTGGCCAGCTCGAGAGTGAACCAGTCGTAGGCCTCACGCTGGCGGGGGCTGTCCCACAGGGCCAGGATGTCGGCTTCGCGTCCGGCGAAGTACCGCGAGTGGGTGGCCCGAATCTCGGAGGCTTCGCCGCGGGCGACGAGTTGTTCCTCGGCGAACTGGCGGATCGTCTCCAGCATCGAATATCGGGTCCGCCCCGACGACCTGTCAGCGACAAGCAGCGATTTGCGCACTAGGGCGTCGAGCAGATCCAGGGTGGCGAAGTCATCATCGGAACCCATGACGGCGCAGGCACTGTGCAGGTCGAATCCCCCGGCGAACACCGAACACCGCTCCAGCAGCGGCCTCTCCGCATCGTCGAGCAGGTCATAGGACCACGCCACCGCGTGGCGCAGGGTTTGGTGGCGTGACAGGCCACGCCGCGAGCCGACCAGCAGCCGGAACCGCTGATCCAGACGATCCCGCACCTCGCCGGCAGTCATCGACGCCATCCGCGAGGCCGCCAACTCGATGGCCAACGGGATCCCGTCCAGGCGGCGGCAGATTTCCATGACAGCGTCCGCCTCGCCGGGCTGGGCCAGCGAGAAGTCCGCCACGACACTGTGGGCACGGTCGAGGAAAAGTGTCACGGCGGCGGATTCGGTTCCGGAGTTCACGTCGAGCGAGGGGACACGCCATAGCTGTTCGTCGCTGATCCCCAATCCTTCGCGGCTGGTCGCCAGAATCGTCACGGTCGCCGAGGTGGCCAGGATCGCCTCGACCAGATCCGCGACGCTGTCGACAACGTGCTCGCAGTTGTCGAACACCAGCAGCCGCACTCTGCCCTCCAACGCGGACGCCACACTGTTGGCCACGCTTTTCCCCGGCTGTTGGATGATGCCCAGTACCGCGGCCACCGCGTCGGGCACCGCCACGGGATCGGTGACCGCGGCTAAGTCGAAAAACCACACCCCGTCCGGGAATTCGTCAGCCAGCCGCGCCGCGACCTCCAGCGCCAGGCGGGTCTTGCCGACCCCGCCCACCCCGGTCAACGTCACCAACCGATGAGCCTTCACAGCGGCCTGCAGCTCGGCGACCTCGGACTCGCGCCCGATGAAGCTGGTGGTCGCAGGCCGCAGATTCCCCGGACTGGCATCCAGCGCCCGCAACGGCGGAAAGTCCGTGCGCAAGCCCTCCGCGCGGACCTGAAATAGACCGACGGGAGTGGGCAGATCCCGCAACCGCCGCGGCCCCAGATCCACCAGATCAACTCCGCTGAGCAGACCCGCCGTCGACTCGGCCAACAGGATCTGCCCGCCATGCCCGGCGGCCATCACCCGCGCAGCCCGGTTGAGCACCGCACCGAAGTAGTCCGACCCACGCAACTCGGCTTCGCCGGTTGCCAGGCCGATCCGCACCGGCAACTCCAGTGCCCGCTGCGCGGCCACCGCGGCATCAACCGCCGATCCCGGCGACGCGAACGCGGCACACACCCCGTCGCCGGTGTGCTTGAACAACCAACCGCCGTGCGCCTCGATTGCCGATCGCAGCACCTCGTCATGCGCGGTCAGCGCCGCCCGCATCTCATCGGCGTCGGCTTCCCACCGACGCGTCGAACCCTCGATGTCGGTGAACAGAAATGTCACCACCCCCGAAGGCGCAGCCGCCGCGGACATGGGCACAGGATGTCACAGGCAACGCTCGTTGGGTGCTCTTGCGTCTCAGCCGACGGCGAGCGCCAGCGCGGTCACCGTCGTGGTGAGCTCGATCGCCGCACCCAGCACGTCGCCGGTGATGCCGCCGAACCGGCGCACGCAATGCGCCACCAGGCCCGCGCCGAAGCCCACCGCCACCAGCACCGCGACCGGCCCCTGCCACAGCCGCGGACCCGCCAGCACCGAAACCCCCAGCAGCACCGCCAGCCACGCCAGCACCACCGCCAACGGCTGCGTCCCGGCGACGCGCACACCCAGGGCGCTGCCCTCGGCCGCCGGCACCGACCGACGGCACGCCAGCACCGCGGCGACCCGCCCGGCGAACACCGCCACGACGATCCCGACCAGGCTCAGCCGCGCGAACGCCAACCCCTGCAGCACGATCACCAGCACGACCGCGGCCACCCCGAACGGTCCGGTCGACCCGTCGCGCATCACGGCAAGCGCCCGCTGCGGCGGCCCGTAGCAGCCCAGCCCGTCGGCGGTGTCGGCGACTCCGTCGATGTGCAGGCCGCGGGTCGCGACGAGCAGTACGGTCACCGCCAGCAGCCCGGACAGCGGGCTGGCCGGGCCGAACACGTGGAAGCCGGCCCATGCGACCCCGGCGGCCAGGCCGCCCAAGGCGGCGCCGACCACCGGCAGCGCGGTCATCGCCCCGCGGCCCATCGTCATCCTCGCGGAACGGGGAACCGGTACGACCGTTGCGAAAGCGAAAGCCGCTGCCAGCGAACGGATCACGACGTGGTGGGGCCTGTAGAGATGCCCGCTTCTTCCAAGGTGGCCATGCCCGACAGCGCGGCCACCGCGGCGCGCAGCACCGGCAGCGCCACCGCGGCGCCGGTGCCTTCGCCCAGCCGCATCCGCAGGTCCAGGATCGGGTCCAACAGGATGGACGTCAGGGCCAGGCTGTGACCCGGCTCGGTCGACCGGTGACCGGCCTGCCACCACAGCCGTGCACCCGGCGCCAGCCGCTCGGCGACCAGCGCGGCGGCCGTCACCGCCATACCGTCCAGCAGCAGTGGGGTACGCCGCACGGCGGCCTGCGCGCAGAAACCTGCCATCGCGGCCAGGTCCGCGCCGCCGCAACAGCGCAGCAACCCGACCGGGTCGCGCAGCAACCGCTGCGCCCGAAACAGCGAATCGCGCACCGCCGCGGTCTTGCGCGCCCAGCTGGCGTCGTCGATCCCGGTCCCGAAGCCGACCACGGCGACCGGCTCGGAGTTCGTCAGCGCCGCCACCAGCACTGCGGCGGGGGTGGTGTTTCCGATGCCCATGTCGCCGGCGATCAGCAGGTCGGCCCCGGCGTCGACCTCCTCGTCGGCGATCCGCTGGCCGGCCTCGATCGCGCGGACGGCCTCGTCCTCGGTCAGCGCGTCCTCGACGGCGATGTCGCCGCTGCCGCGCCGGACCTTGTGCGCGCCGATCTGCTCCGACAACGCATCGGCGTCCACGGCCAGGTCCGCCACCCGCACCGTCGCGCCGGCGATACCGGCCAGTGCATTGATCGCCGCCCCGCCGCCGTCGATGTTGGCGACCATCTGGGCGGTCACTTCCGGCGGGTACGCCGACACCCCGGACCGGGCGACGCCGTGGTCGCCGGCGAACACCACCACCCGGGCGCGCTGGAAATCCCGCGGCGGGCACTGGCCCTGGCACGACGCGACCCAGATCGCCAGTTCCTCGAGGCGGCCCAGCGCGCCCTTCGGCTTGGTCAGGGTGTCCTGGCGGGTTCGGGCGGCCGCGGCGGCGTCCCAATCGGGCGGGGATACTGTCGCGAATTCCATCAGGCTCCCGACGGCTTGATCGGCACGGCTTGCCCGGCCACCACCAACACCACCCGATCGCACAACGCCGCCATCCGCTGGTTGAGGCTACCCAGCTCGTCGGCGAACCGCCGCCCGGACGCGGTGGCCGGCACCACGGTCAGCCCGACCTCCGGGCTGACCACCACCAGCGGTGACCCGAACGTGCCGACCGCGGCAACCATGTCGTCGACCGTCTGCTGCACCCCAACCGGGCCGCAACTTTCTTCCCAGGCGTGGTGGCGGTCCAGCACCCGGGTCAGCCAGGTGCCGAGGTCGTCGACCAGCGTCGGAGTTCCCGGCGAGCGCCGCAATTGTGTTGCGATGTCGTCGGTTTCAACGGTCGACCAGTGGGCGGGGCGGCGGTCGCGGTGCGCGGCGACTCGTTGAGCCCAGGCCGGGTCGGCCTGGCCGTCCGGCCCGCAGGCCAGGTAACACACGGGCTGATCGGGTGCCAACGACTCGGCGATGGCTTCCTCCGCCCAGCGGGACTTGCCCGACCTGATCCCGCCGAGCACCAGGGTGCGCACCGGGGTCAGGCGGCTTTCGGCCGGCTGTTATTCGACATCGGCGCCGTGCTTGACTTGGGGCTTGGGAGCGCGCAACCGACGCATCTGGGCAGCCCGGCCGATGGCGTACATGCTTAGTTTCCAATGGCTTTCGGTGTTGGTCGGGAACTTCTCGTCGACCCTCTTGCCGACCTTGCGGGCCAAGAGGAACGCGTCGGCACCTATCAATGCCATCAGAATCAGCATGACCGGCGACACGAAGAGCTGTAACCGAGGGAGTGCGGTCATGGCGAACAGGACCAGCGCCGACGGCATGAACAGGCCCAGCGCGTTGCGCCGGGAATCCACCATGTCGCGCACGTAACGGCGAATCGGGCCCTGGTCGCGCGGCAACAGGTAGGCCTCTTCGCCGGCCATCATGCGCTCGCGGCGATCGGTCATCCGGGCCCGGCTGGCGGCTCTGTCGGCCCGGCGCTCCTCGCGGCTGAGTTTGGGGCCGGCCAGCGCCTTGCGTCGGGCCCGCGCCTCGGCGCCGGTCTTGGGTGCCGGCACGACCGGCCCCTTCCTACTGCCGCGCTTGGCGGCGTCGCGCTTGGGCGTGGGCCGGCCCTTGGGGTCGGTGGTACGTGACCCGCGGGATGGTGCGACGACCGCGCCGTCCACAAGGTCGTCGGTTATGGCCGGTGCCTCGGCTTGGCCCTCGTCGTGGCCCTTCTTACGGCCCAGCAGCTTCACAGTCGCCAGGTTACTTCGCGGGTGAGCGGGCCCCAAATGCCCCCTGCGAGCACCCGTATCGTGCATCGCCAGTGTGGCGTCTCTGTTGGCCCTAGGCTTACGGACAAAATGAACGGCCACCCGTGAACGACGACTCGATGGCGTCGGATCCTGCCGGCGCTGCCCCGGCGCCAGGCCGTATCCAGCTGCCCGCCATGCGCGTGCTGGTGGCTCCGGATTGCTTCGGCGGCAGCCTGTCCGCCGTGCAGGCCGCGGCGGCCATCGCGACCGGCTGGACCCGGTCACGCCCGGGCGATCGGTTCATCGTCGCCCCGCAGTCCGACGGCGGGCCAGGTTTCGTCGAGGTGCTGGCCAACCGGCTGGGGGAGCTGCGGCGACTGGAGGTGTCCGGGCCGCTGGAAGGCGAAGTGGAGGCCAGCTGGGTGTTCGATCCCGGTTCGGCGACCGCCTACCTGGAGTGTGCGCAAGCGTGCGGTTTGGCGCTGCTCGACGGGCCGCCCACGCCGGAGACCGCGCTGGCCGCCCACAGCAGGGGAGTCGGGCAGCTCATCGCCGAGGCGCTGCGCACGGGAGCGACCCGGATCGTCGTCGGGCTGGGCGGCAGCGCGTGCACCGAGGGCGGGCGGGGCATGATCACCGAGCTCGGCGGCCTGGACACGGCCCGCCGGCAGCTGAGCGAGGTCGAGCTGATCGCCGCCTCCGACGTCGAATACCCGCTGCTGGGGCCGTGGGGCGCAGCCCGGGTGTTCGGGCCGCAGAAGGGCGCCGACACGGCCACCGTGGCAGCTCTCGAAGTCCGTCTCGAGGGGTGGGCGCTGGAACTGGAAGACGCGGCCGGGCGGGACGTGAGCGCCGAGCCGGGCGCGGGCGCCGCCGGTGGTATCGGGGCCGGGCTGCTGGCGCTCGGCGGTCGCATCGAGTCCGGGGCGGCGATCATCGCCGAGCACACCGACCTGGCCGACGACCTCGCCGATGCGGACATGATCGTCACCGGCGAGGGCCGGTTCGACGAGCAGTCGCTGCACGGAAAGGTGGTCGGCTCGCTCGCCGACGCCGCCATTCCGCTGGGAATTCCGGTGATCGTGCTGGCCGGACAGGTCTGCCTGGACAAGTCCGCGACGCGGGCAGCAGGCATCATGTCCGCCTTGTCGATCGCCGAATACGCCGGTTCGGTGGGGTTGGCGCAGGCCGATGCGGCCAACCAGCTGATGGGATTGGCATCACAGGTTGCGGCGCGACTCGGGAATAGCGGTCCGGCAAGGTACCGTTGATGCAGTGGACTTGCCCCGGCGCGCAAATCCCGTGGCGCGCGGATCCCGGACTTGCCGGGCGAACCCACCCAACCAATGAGGCACGTAGGAGAAGCAATGACGGTGCAGAACGAGTCAACCGCCAAGACCCACAGCGTGATTCTGACCGAGGCCGCCGCCACGAAGGCGAAGTCCCTGCTGGACCAGGAGGGTCGTGACGACCTGGCGCTGCGTATCGCGGTCCAGCCGGGTGGCTGCGCAGGGCTGCGTTACAACCTCTTCTTCGACGACCGGACGCTGGACGGCGATCTGACCGCGGACTTCGGTGGTGTGAAGTTGACGGTGGACCGGATGAGCGCGCCCTACGTGGAGGGCGCGTCGATCGACTTCGTGGACACCATCGAAAAGCAGGGCTTCACCATCGACAACCCCAACGCCACCGGCTCCTGCGCCTGCGGGGACTCGTTCAACTGATCTTTAGGGCTAAGCGCGATCGCGAGCGCAGGCGGGGCGCGGCTGGCTCGGGCATTCGGGCGGCTAGCTCACCGAGACTGTAGTGAGAGCGTGGTTTGGCGCTCAATCGCGATCTGTGTGCAGTTTCGGCGGCTTCAGTTCAGTTTCGGCACTCCCGGCGGCGGCGGGGCGGGCCTGGCGTGGGCATTCGGTGCGGCTAGCTCACCGAGACTGCAGTGAGGTGCTCAAAATCGCACTGAGTCGGCGACAGGCCCTAGGACCACCCCTCCCTCAGTACGAGCCCGCCGTGCGCAGCACATAGGAGCACACCGAGATCTGGCTGCGCTGGAAAAGCAACTGGGCCACGCCTTGGATCTGCGCGTGCCTCGAACCGGGGATCTCCGACGATGCGTGCATGGTGAACAGCACCGTGGCCTGATATTGCGACAGGTACACGATCTTGTCGATCGAGGTGACCTCGGCGTGCGAGAACTGTTTGCGGAACGCATCGCTGCTCAGCTTGGCCAGGGCCTGGTCGGCCCGGCGGTCGCGCACGCCGTCGTAAATGCCGCACATCGTATTGCGGGAGATGGTCTCGATGTCGGCGTTGTCGAGCGCGTCCAGATACCCCTGAATCGCCGTTTTGACGGCTCCCTCGGAGAACGTGCCGCCGGTGTTGGCCCCGTTGGTGCGAACCCCGTAGACGATCGCCGCCGTCATGGCGGCTACCAGCGTGAGAGCCACCAGCAAGCCGATGACCAGCCGCTTGGGCCGCCGACTCGGGTAGGCCACCGCGGGTGGCAGCTGCTCGGGATAGGCGGTTGCCGGTTGCATCGCGCCGTCCACCGGGTTGGTGGCGAAGGCCGGCTCGGTCGCGATGAACTCGCGGCGCTCCGGCTCGGGGGGTCCGTCGGCGCCGACGATAGGGGGCGGCGAGTGCGGACCGGCCATCGTGGTTCTCCTACGGTGGTAAGTGGGGCATCGAGTGTTGCCGCCCGACGTAGGCAGGCTAGCGCACGACTTACCGGCGGCCTTGGACCCAACCGTTGTCGCGACGGGGCGAACCGGGTGGGCTGAATTCCGTGGGTAGGCTAGACGGCCTTACTAATGAAGGGTGATTTTTCGTGACGATCGCGGTGACTGGTTCGATTGCGACCGACCATCTGATGCGGTTCCCGGGCCGATTCTCTGAGCAGCTGCTGGCCGATCATCTGCAGAAGGTCTCGCTCAGCTTCCTGGTCGATGACCTGGTGATTCATCGCGGTGGTGTGGCCGGCAACATCGCCTTCGCCATCGGCGTGCTGGGCGGGGATGTCGCGCTGGTCGGCGCGGCCGGCGACGACTTCGACGACTATCGCAACTGGCTGGAAGGCCACCACGTCAACTGCGACAACGTGCTGGTCTCCACGACCGCGCACACCGCGCGTTTCGTCTGCACCACCGACGTGGACATGGCTCAGATCGCGTCGTTCTATCCCGGCGCCATGTCGGAGGCCCGCAACATCTCGCTGGCCGACGTGGTGTCGTCGATCGGCAAGCCCGACCTGGTCATCATCGGGGCCAACGATCCGGAGGCCATGGTCGTGCACACCGAAGAGTGCCGCAAGCTCGGACTGCCGTTCGCCGCCGACCCGTCCCAGCAGCTGGCCCGGCTGTCCGGCGAGGAGATCACCAAGCTCATCGACGGCGCCGCCTACCTGTTCACCAACGACTACGAATGGGACCTGCTGCTGTCCAAGACCGGCTGGTCGGAGGCCGACGTAATGGCTCAGGTGGACTTGCGGGTGACCACGCTGGGCGGCAAGGGTGTGGACATCGTCGACCGCGACGGCACCAGCCTCCACGTCGGCGTGGTGCCCGAGACCAGCCAGACCGACCCCACCGGCGTCGGCGACGCGTTCCGGGCCGGATTCCTGATGGGGCGCGGCGCCGGGCTCAGCCTGGAGCGGTCGGCACAGCTGGGGTCGCTGGTGGCCGTCCTGGTGCTGGAGTCGACGGGCACTCAGGAGTGGGAGTGGGACCACTCGGTCGCGGCCAGCCGGCTGGCGGGTGCGTTCGGCGACGACGCCGCCGCCGAGATCGCCGCGGTGCTGGCTTAGCCTGCCGACGGACCTACAACTCGACCGGATACTCCGGCTCGCTGATCTGCGGAACCACGCTGTGCTCGACGAAGATCGCGTACCACAGCATGAATATCAGCACCGTCCACAGCCGGCGGCTGTGGTCGCTGGCGCCTGTCCGGTGCTCGTCGAGCATCCGGCGCACCGTGACCAGGTCGACCAGGTGATTGGCCTGCGACGAGTCGACCATCCCGTACGCCCACTCCAGTAGCTCGCCGGCGCGCAGCCAATGCCGGATCGGGACCGGGAACCCCAGCTTGGGCCGATGCAGCACATGCGCCGGCACGATGGGCTCCAAGGCGCGGCGCAGCGCGTACTTGGTGGTGGTGCGGGTGATCTTCGCCTGCACCGGTAGCCGCGACGCCACCGCGAACACCTCGGGATCCAGGAACGGCACCCGCAGCTCCAGCGAGTTGGCCATCGTCATCTTGTCGGCCTTGACCAGGATGTCGCCGCGCAACCAGGTGAACAGGTCGATGTGCTGCATGCGCGCCACCGGATCCCAGCCGGACGATTCGGCGTAGACCGACGTGGTCACATCGGTATGGGTCCAGTCCTCGCGGAATTCGGGCAGCACGTCGCGCAGCTGCAGGTCGGAGAAGCTGCGGGCATTGCCGTAATAGCGCTCCTCGAGCGTCAGGGATCCGCGGTGCAGCAGACTCTTGCCGCGCATCCCCTCCGGCAGCGGCTTGGACACCTTGCCCATCGAGCGCCGCAACGCCCCGGGCAGGTAGTCGAACGGGCGCAGCGACAGCGGCTCCCGGTAGATCGTGTAACCGCCGAACAGCTCGTCGGCGCCCTCACCGGAGAGCACCACCTTGACGTGCTTGCGGGCCTCGCGCGCGACGAAGAACAGCGGTACCAGCGCCGGGTCGGCGACGGGCTCGTCGAGGTACCACACGATCTCGGGCAGGGCGGCGACGAACTCGTCGGGCTTGACCACCTTGGCGATGTGGCGGGCGCCGATCGCCTCGGCCGAGGCCACCGCGACGTCGATCTCTGAGAAGCCCTCCCGCTCGAAGCCGGTGGTGAAGGTGATCAGGCGCGGGTTGTGCCGGATGGCCAGCGCCGCGATGGCCGTGGAGTCGATCCCGCCGGACAAGAACGCGCCGACGGTGACGTCGGCGCGCATGTGCTTGGCCACCGAGTCCTCCAGCACCGCGGTGATCTCGTCGTAGCGGGCCTGCTCGGTATCGCGGGTGAAGGGCACAGCGGCGAACCGCGGCACGAAATAGCGGGTGATCTCCGGCTCGAGCCCCGGTCGGATCCGCGCGTAACACCCCGACTCCAGCCGACGCACCCCCCGATGCAGCGTCTCGGGCTCCGGCACGTACTGCAGGACGGTGTAGTGCTGCACCGCGCGCACGTCGATTCCGGTGTCGAATCCCACCCACTCGGCCAGGTCCAGCAGGCATTTCTTCTCGCTGGCCACCGCGGTGCCCCCGGTGCCGGTCGCCATAAACAGCGGCTTGATGCCGAACGGATCACGGGCACAGAATAATTCGCGCGTGACGGTGTCCCACAGCGCGAATGCGAACATGCCGCGCAGCCGCGCCAGGACGTCGGCGCCCCAGTAGTGGTAGCCGGCGACGATGGCTTCACCGTCGCCGTCGGTGGCGAAAACGGCCCCGTGCTCGGTGCGCAGTTCTTCGCGGAGCTCCAGGTAGTTGTAGATCTCGCCGTTGAACACCAGCACGTAGCGGTCGGGTGTCTCCGGCGGCCCCCACCGCAGCGGCTGATGCGAGTGGGCGATGTCGATGATGGACAGCCGGTTGAACCCGAACACGACCTCACCGTCGGCATGTGGGTCGATCCAGGTGCCCGGCTCGTCGGGTCCGCGATGGCGCATCAGGCGCAACGAGTGGGCGACAGCGCTGTCGGCCGCGCCCGCGTCGGGGTTCACGGCGCCGTCCAGGCCAGGAGCCGCCACGAAGGCCAGCAGTCCACACACGGCGCCCCAGTATGCCGCACTCGGGGCGCTGATCGCCTTTCGAGTGCCGTTTGGGCGGCTCGTTGTGGCACACATCGTCGCCCTCTGAGGCGTCGTGGTCTACGCTGCGTAGTATTCGACATCCGAGTTAGCCGACGGTTCCCGCCGCAACCGGGATCGCCCCGTCGATCCAGCTTGTGATACAGGAGGCGCCAACGTGACACGTCGCGAGCTAGGCCGTTCGCAATGGTTGTCGCAGGGTAAGTTTCGGCGTGTTCCCGGAGGCGCCAGAGTCCGCCGGCTGACGCTCGTCGGGGCGCTCGGCGTGCTGGCGGTCGCCCTGAGCGGATGCAGCTGGGAACACGCGATGGCCATGGGCTGGCCGGAGGGCATCACCCCGGAGGCCCACTGGAATCGCCAACTCTGGATCGGGGCGGTGATCGCCTCCCTGATCGTCGGCGGCATCGTGTGGGGCCTGATCTTCTGGACGGCCGCGTTCCACCGCAAGAAGGCCGGCGACACCGAGCTGCCCCGACAGTTCGGCTACAACATGCCGCTCGAGCTGGTACTCACCGTCACACCGTTCCTCATCATCTCGGTGCTGTTCTACTTCACCGTGGTGGTGCAGGAGAAGATGCTGCATCTGGCCGGCAACCCCGACGTCGTGATCGACGTCACCGCCTTCCAGTGGAACTGGAAGTTCGGCTATCAGAAGGCCAATTTCCAGGACGGCTCACTGAGCTTCCCGAGCGCCCAAGAGGCGGCCGACAGCGACGCCAAGAAAAAGTCGATGGAGTCCAAGCCCAAGGGCAAGGACGAGCACGGCGAGGAGCTCGTCGGGCCGGTGCGTGGACACAACACCTCCGACCGTCAGTACCTGAACTTCGACCCGGTCGAAACCCTGGGGACCAGCACCGAAATTCCGGTCCTGGTGCTGCCGACCGGCCACCGCATCGAATTCGTGTTGAACTCGGCTGACGTCATCCACGCGTTCTGGGTGCCGGAGTTCTTGTTCAAGCGCGACGTGATGCCCGATCCGGTGGCCAACAACTCGGTCAACCGCTTCCAGGTCGCGGAGATCACCAAGACCGGGCCATTCGTCGGGCACTGCGCCGAGATGTGCGGCACCTACCACTCGATGATGAACTTCGAGGTGCGGGTGGTGACACCGGAGAACTTCAAGACCTACCTGGAGGCACGGCGTCACGGAAAGACCAACGCCGAGGCCCTGATTGCCATCAAGGAGCCCCCGGTCGCTCAGACGACCCACCCGTTCGACACTCGCCGCGGCGAACGCACCCAGCCAGTAGGTTAGGACACGCAATGCATATCGAAGCGAGGCTTTTCGAGTTCATCGCCGCGTTCTTCGTGTTCTCCGCGGTGCTGTACGGGTTGCTGACTGCGCTGTTCCAACGGCCCGGCGGCGTGGAGTGGGCGGGCACCACCGCGCTGGCTCTGACCGGCGGCATGGCGTTGATCGTGGCCACCTTCTTCCGCTTCGTGGCACGCCGGCTCGACACCCGGCCCGAGGACTACGAGGGTGCCGAGATCAGCGACGGTGCAGGGGAATTGGGGTTCTACAGCCCGCACAGCTGGTGGCCGATTCTGATCGCGTTGTCCGGTTCGGTGGCGGCGACCGGTATCGCGCTGTGGCTGCCCTGGCTGATAGCTGCCGGGGTGGTGTTCATCCTCTCGTCCGCGGCCGGACTGGTGTTCGAGTACTACATCGGGCCGGAGAAGCACTGATCGGCGCCCAGAAGGTCACAATCAGGGCATCAGTTGATCTGTGGCCAGTTCGCCCACACTTGGTTGCCGCGGTCAGTTCGGTAGGGTTCTCCGAAGCACGATGAGAATCTCCCGAGCGCGCGCGCACCGAGGCAGCCGCGGGGCCCCGCGCACTCGCGATGCAGTTGGACAGGGCAGGCGAACATGAGCGGGCCGAATTCCCCCGGACGGGATCTTGACGAACCCGATCCCGCCGGCGCGCACCGTCACGAACTGGAACCCCTCGACGACGACGAAGCGGCCGATCACACCGACGTTTACTCGCGGGCCTACTCGGCACCGGAGTCCGAGCAGTTCACCAGTGGCCCCTACCTACCGACGGAGCTCTACGACTACGACGGCTATGACGGCTCGTCCGACCTGATCGACGAGCGCGCTGCCCCGCGCTGGCCGTGGGCGGTCGGGTTCGCCGCGATCCTGGCCGCGGTCGCGCTGGTGGCTTCGGTGACCCTCCTGGTCACGCGCCATGACACCAGCCAACTCGCCAACCCGGGGACGACGACGTCCACAGAAGCCTTCCAGGACGCGCTGACGCCCACCAAATCGCCGCCGGCGTCGCCGCCTTCACCGGCAGCCGAGATCCCGACAACCACCGAACCGCCGCCGGTGTCACCGAGTCCGACGCCTACGGCGTCGGCGGCCCCGCCGGCGACAATCACCGGGCCTCCGCCGCCGCCGGTAACCACGACGGCGGCGATAGCCCCGCCGATTCCCACCACCACGACGCAGAGCGGGCCGCGGCAGGTCACCTACACGGTGACCGGCAGTAAAGCCCCCGGCGACATCATCACGGTGACCTACGTCGACGCCTCTGGTCGGCGGCGGACGCAGCACAACGTGTACATCCCGTGGTCGATGACCGTCACTCCGATCTCGCAATCCGACGTCGGCTCGGTCGAGGCATCCAGCCTTTTCCGGGTCAGCAGACTCAATTGCTCGATCACGACCAGCGATGGAGCGGTGCTGTCAGCCAACGCCAACGACGCCTGGCAGACGAGCTGCTGATGGTCAGCAGGTATTCCGCATACCGGCAAGGGCCGGACACCGTTCCCCCAGACGTCGTCGATCGCATCCTGATCGGCGCGTGCGCAGCGGTCTGGTTGCTGCTGGTGGGGGTGAGCGTGGCCGCCACCGTCGCGCTGACCGATCTTGGTCGGGGCTTTCACAAGGTGGCCAGGACGGCGCACACGCCGTGGGTCCTGTATGTGGTCATCGTCGTCTCCGCGCTGATCATTGCGGGGGCGATCCCGATGTTGTTGCGGGCGCGCCGCATGTCCAACGCTGAGCCGGACGCCGGGACGGTGGGCGCGCTGGCACGTAGGGTGGTCCGGCAGCCGGCAAGTTCGGGGCATTCGACCCGCAGCGCAGCCGAGCGGGCGCGCCGGGAGACCGTCCGGGCATACGGGGACACCGACGAATGGTCGGGCGCGGCGGCGGACCGCATCTGGTTGCGCGGCACACTGGCCCTGACGGGCACGATGGGGGCCGCGCTGGTTTCGGTCGGGGTGGCGACCTACCTGATGGCCGTCGGCCACGACGGCGCGTCCTGGGTCGGCTATACGTTGGCCGGGCTCATCACCGCGGCGATGCCCGCGCTGGAGTGGATCCACGTTCGCCAGCTGCGTCGCGTCATCGCCGTGCACTAGGCGCCCGACGCGCCGACGGTCGGGCTAGTGCTCGCCGTTGGATGAGCCGTTGGTGCTCTCCTGGCTCTCGCGCAGCGCGGTCAGGGCACGATGCTCGGCGGCGTGCGCCGCTTCCCGCAGTGCCGTGTCCTCGGACACCGGATCGGCGAACAGGAAGCTGCCGCTGCCCGGCGACCCAGCCAATCCCAGCTTGTTCATTCGCTTGGGAACGGCAGCGCCCCGGTACTCCAGCGGAATCGGGTGGCCCTGAGAGTCGACCGGGCCCAGGGGCTGGTGCAGCTCGATGTAGGCGCCGTGCGGCAGCCGCTTGATGATGCCTGTCTCGACGCCGTGCTCGAGCACGTCGCGGTCGCTGCGCTGTAGCCCGACGCACCACCGATACGTGATGAAGTAGATCAGCGGGGGCAGGATCACCATGCCGATGCGTCCGATCCACGTCGTCGCGTTCAGCGAGATATGGAACTTCAACGCGATGATGTCGTTCATCGCCGCCAGCGTGAGGATCATGTAGAAGCTGATCGCCATGGCGCCAATGGAGGTGCGCACCGGGGCGTCGCGCGGCCGCTGCAGCAGATTGTGGTGCGCATAGTCGCCGGTGAACCGCTTCTCCAGGAACGGATAAACGATCAGCAGCACGAAAATCAGGCCCATGATCAGCGCGACCCAAACGGCCGCGGGAATGGTGTGGTGCCAGAAGTAGAACTCCCACGGCGGCCAAATACGGGCCAAGCCCTCGGTCCACATCATGTAGAAGTCCGGCTGCGACCCGGCCGACACCTGTGATGGCTTGTAGGGACCCAGGTTCCAGATCGGGTTGATCTGCAGCAAGCCGCCCATAATGCCAAGGACACCGGTGATCGTCGCGAAGAAGGCGCCGGACTTGACCGCGAACACCGGCATCACCCGCACCCCGACGACGTTGTGCTCGGTGCGTCCCGGGCCGGGGAACTGGGTGTGCTTCTGGAACCACACCAACGCCAGGTGCGCGCCGATCAGCGCCAGAATGATCCCCGGCAGCAGCAGAATGTGCAGCGCGTAGAGCCGCGGAATCAAGATATTGCCGGGGAAGTCGCCGCCGAACAGCGCCCAGTGCAGCCACGTGCCAATCACCGGCATGCCCAGCGAGATCGAGGAGAGCGCGGCGCGCAGGCCGATACCCGAGAGCAGGTCGTCGGGCAGCGAGTAGCCGAAGTAGCCCTCGAACATGGACAGGATCAGCAGCAGCGAACCGATCACCCAGTTGGCCTCACGCGGGCGCCGGAACGCTCCGGTGAAGAAGATGCGCGCCAGGTGCACCATGATCGACGCGGAGAACATCAGGGCGGCCCAGTGGTGGATCTGGCGGACGAACAGGCCGCCGCGGACCTCGAAGGAGATGTCTAGCGCGGATTCGTAGGCGCGGGACATCTCGACGCCGCGCAACGGGGTGTAGGCACCGTGGTAGGTGACGTCGAGCATCGACGGGTCGAAGAACAGCGTCAGGTACACACCGGTGATCAGCAGCACGATGAAGCTGTACAGCGCGATCTCGCCGAGCAGGAAAGACCAATGTGTGGGGAACACCTTGTTGAGCTGACGGCGCACCGCGGCCGACGGGTGATAGCGGGTGTCGATGGCCTCGCCCTGGCCGGCCATGACTTCACCGATGTTCGGAGGACTGAGTTTTGGACTCATGTTGTTGTGCGCTCCCAAAATGCGGGTCCGACGGGCTCGGCAAAGTCACCGTTGGCGACCAGATACCCCTCGGTGTCGATGGTGATAGGCAGTTGCGCCAGCGCGCGGGCAGCGGGACCGAATATCGGCTTGGCGAAATACAGGGCGTCGAACTGCGACTGGTGACACGGGCACAGGATGCGGTAGGACTGCTGCTCGTACAGCGACGACGGGCAGCCCAGGTGTGAGCAGACCTTGGTGAAGGCGAAGAACTCGCCCCAGTTGAAGCTCTCCTGGCCCTGGCGTTTGACCACGCGGTGCATGTCGCTGGGCCGAATGCGGATGAGCATCACCGGATTTCGGATGCCCATCTTGATCGCGATCAGCTTTTCCCGGGACGCTTCGTCGGTGCCGTCGCCGTCGCTCTTACGCCACGGGAAGACCGTCTCCATCCCGCCTGCGTCGATGTCTTGTGGCCGCAGGGGAACGAACGGTGCCGAGTCGTTCGAGCCGGTGGCGCGGGCCAGGTAGATGGTCTCGCCCTTCTTGCGCGGGGTCCAGCCAGATGTCCACAGCACGGCCTTCTTGCCCTCGGCGGTGTCGACGACCGGCTTCCACGGGTTCTTGATCAAGCCGCCGGCAAACGCCACCAGGGTGCCGAGGCCGAACGCGCCGAGGCCCATGCCCAACGACAGTCCGACCAGCTTGCGGCGTTTGATCGTCGAGCCCTCCAACGCGTTGGTCAGGTTCGCGACCACCGTCTTGCGGTCGATCTCCTTGGATGCCCCGTCATGCCGTTCCTGGATCGAAATCTCTTCCGGGATAAACCTTTTCTGGAACATTACGGCACCGATGCCGATGGCCAGGACGGACAGCCCGAAGGTCAGGCCGTACAGCGGGGTGGCCACCGTGTACAGGAAGCTGCCGGGCTCCTCCTTGGCCCTGTACTCCCACGGCCAGAACAGGAAGATCACCAGCAGCGCCAGCCCGGAAGCACCGCCCAGCAAAAGCCAGAGAGCGACCCCACGCTCGGCGCGCTTCTCGGCCTTGGTGCCCTCGACCGGCCAGCGAGGCTCCTTGAAGACGGTCTGGACACCGTCGATCTTGCCGCCCAGCTCGAGCAGTTCCTCGTTGGACATCGCCGCCAGCGCGGCCGGGTCGGGAGTTGAGCCGTCTTTCACGTCGTCAGCGCCGCTCACGATCGCGCCCCAATCCACAGTGCCAGCCCGATGGCGGCAACCATCCCGATGATCCACGCCGCCATGCCCTCGGGAGCCGGTCCGAATCCGCCGAGGCCGTAGCCACCCGGCTGGCGCTCTTCGACCACCGTCCGGACGTAACCGATGATGTCCCGCTTGGCTTCGAAGTTGAGCTGGCGGTCGGAGAACTTCGGCATGTTCTGCGGGCCGGTCATCATCGCCGTCAGGATCTGCTGTTCGTTGGCGGGCCCCAGGTCCGGCGCGAACTTACCGGACGACAGCGCCCCGCCCTTGCCGGTGAAGTTGTGGCAGGAGGCGCAGTTGAGCCGGAACAAGTCGCCGCCGCGGCCCAGGTCCTTGCCGCGCAGCGATTGCATCGCGAGGTGGCCGTCGGGGTCGCGGACGACCGACGGGCCGCCGCCCTTGGACTGCACGTAGGCGCCGAGCGCGTCGATCTGGTCGTCGTCGAAGATCGGGTCTTTACGCGGCGCCTGAGCCTCACCGCGCATGGCGGGCATCCGGCCGGTCGACACCTGGAAGTACACCGCCGCGTCGCCGACGCCGATCAGGCTCGGGCCGTGGTCCGGCACGCCCTGCAGGTTGGCGCCGTGGCACGTGACGCAGGAGGTGTCGAACAGTTGTTGGCCCTTTTTAATCGCCGCGCTGTTCTCGTCGGCGACTGCCACCTGCGGAGTGGGGGTGAGGACCGCAGCCAGTCCACCGGCCACGGTCAGGGCTATCAGCAGCAGCAGGCCACCGGACAACCGGCGCTGCACGCGCCGCCGGGAGCGGTCCGTCCGCTTGCTTCCGGGCTTGCTTCCGGATCGGGTGAAACCCAGTTTCTTCAACCGAGAACTCCTGTTCATTCCGGGGTGCCGGTTTATCGGATGAAATAGATCACGGTGAACAGCGCAATCCACACGATGTCCACGAAATGCCAGTAGTAGGAAACGACGATGCTGGCGGTCGCCTGCGCCGGCGTGAACTTGCTCATCGCGGTGCGGGCGAGCAGGAAGATGAAGGCGATCAGGCCGCCGGTGACGTGTAGTCCGTGGAAGCCGGTGGCCAGATAGAAGACGCTGCCGTAGGCGCTGCTGGGGATCGTCGTGCCGTGCGTCATCAGGTGGTAGTACTCGTAGGCCTGGCCGAGGACGAAGAACAGGCCCATCAGGAAGGTGATCACATACCAGCGGCGCAGCCCGAAGACGTCGCCGCGCTCGGCCGCGAACACGCCCATCTGGCAGGTGAACGACGAGGCGATCAGGACCAGCGTGACCGGGACGGCCTGATACAGGTTGAGCTCGGTCGGCGGCGGCGGCCAATTCCCGCCGGCTTGAGCACGCGCGGTGAAGTACATCGCGAACAGGCCAGCAAAGAACATGAGCTCGCTGGAAAGCCAGACTATGGTGCCAACACTGACCATATTGGGCCGGTTCAGCGAATGAATGCGCGACGTGATCGCGGTACCCGAGGTCCCCACAGCGCTGGTCACATCCGCAAGTATGACGCTTTGTAGTTGTTTGAGACCACCCGGGTCAAAGATTTCGTGCAAATCAATTCGGCGCGTCGCGCTCGCGTCCGTACCGGCGCGCTATTGGTGGGCTCGGTCCTCGTGGGACCATCGGCGCGTGGCTGACTCAGATCGGGAGGTATCGGCACCGTCATGGCCCCAGGTCCTGGGTCGTTTGACCGAGGGGCAGAACCTGGTGCGGGGCCAGGCCGCCTGGGCGATGGATCAGATCATGGCGGGCAACGCGCGGCCGGCCCAGATCGCGGCCTTCGCCGTCGCCATGAAGATGAAGACTCCGACCGCGGCCGAGGTCAGCGAGTTGGCCGACGTCATGCTCAGCCACGCGCGTCAGATGCCTTCGGACGCCATCCGGGACGACACCGTCGACATCGTCGGCACCGGCGGCGACGGCGTCAACACGGTCAACCTGTCCACCATGGCGGCGATCGTGGTCGCCGCGGCGGGCGTGCCGGTGGTCAAACACGGCAACCGGGCGGCGTCCTCGCTGTCCGGTGGCGCCGACATGCTCGAGGCGCTCGGGCTTCGCATCGACCTCGGGCCCGAGCAGGTCGCGAGCAGCCTCGCCGAAGTCGGGATCGGGTTCTGCTTCGCGCCGGTGTTCCATCCGTCCTACCGGCACGCGTCCACGGTGCGCCGCGAGATCGGGGTGCCGACGGTGTTCAATCTCCTTGGGCCGCTTACCAATCCGGCTTGGCCGCGGGCGGGGCTGATCGGCTGCGCGTTCGGCGACCTGGCCGAGGTGATGGCCGGGGTGTTCGCCGCGCGCCGGTCCAGCGTGCTGGTCGTGCACGGCGACGACGGTCTCGACGAACTGACCACGACGACCACGAGCACGATCTGGCGCGTGCAGGCGGGCACCGTGGACAAGCTGACCTTCGATCCGGCGGGTTTCGGGTTCGCGCGAGCCGAACTCGACCAGCTGCTGGGAGGCGACGCAGAAGCCAACGCCGCGGAGGCGCGCGCGGTACTGGGCGGCGCCACCGGCCCGGTCCGGGATGCCGTGGTGCTCAACGCGGCCGGTGCGCTCGTCGCGCACGCCGGGTTATCCAGCCGCGCTGAATGGCTGCCGGCCTGGGAGGACGGGTTGCAGCGGGCCGGCGCCGCCATCGACTCCGGTGCGGCCGAACAGCTGCTGGCGCGATGGGTGCGGTTCAGTCAGCAGGTCTGAATCCCAGCCCGCCTGTTCGGCGGCCAGCCGGGCGGAGCGCGCCGTGGCCGCCCACTGAGCCCAGGCGCCGGCCGACCGTAGCGGCGAAGCCCATCCGTCATCGGTTACTCGGACTATGCGTACCCCGGGCGTGGCCAGCCAGCGCGCGATGAGTGCGGTCTCCTCGACCAGCGCGCCGCCGAGCGGGGCGGGCGCCGGCAGCATCGTCTGGGCGCCCGCCCGGATGGCGTCGACGACCGGCAGCGGCGGCACCCCACGTCTGGCGGTGCCCGCGGCCGCGAGCTGGCCGTGGCGGATGACGGCCAGGTGGTAGCCGCCGTCTCCGTCCGGTGCCGCGACGATCAGTTCGGGCAGCGCGGCCAACGCGCGCAGTCGCTGGCCGCGCCACAGGGTTTCGATCGCGGTGGCGGTGTGGTCGCGCAGTCGCGCGGCGCTCTCGTAGCGGTGCAGCCCGGCCAGCCGGCCGACTTCTTCGACGGCCGCGGCCAGCGGGGTGTTGTCCAGGCCGTCGATCAATGCCGCGGCGCGTGCCACGGCCGCCGCGTATTGGATCGCCGTCACGCCGCGCGCGCCGGGACACGGCGCCACCTCGACCTCGGGACAGGCCGGCCCGTGCAGCGCCGAACGACCCAACCGCGTGGTGCAGGTCCGCACGCCGGTGAACCGGGCCAGCAGGGCCGCCGTCTGCGCGGCGTCCGCGCGGGACCGAAACGGGCCGACGACGCGGTCGTGCCGGGGTGAGCGGACCACCGACAGGCGCGGAAACGCTTCGTCGGTCAGCACCACCCACCACCACCGCTGCGGGAATCTGGACCGGCGGTTGTACGGCGGGGCGTGCGCGGCCAGCATCCGCAGTTCGCGAACGCCGGCCTCCAGCGCGTGCGCGCACTCGACGTGGTCGACAGTGTCGGCCAGCCCGACCATCTCCTTGATCCGGCCGCGGGGGTCGCTGCCGTTGAAGTACTGGCTCACCCGGCGCCGCAGGTCGACGGCGGTGCCGACGTAGAGCACCTCACCCGTCGGTCCGCGGAACAGATAGACCCCGGGCTTGTGTGGCAGCCCTTCGGCCAGGACCCGCTTGCGGCGCTGGGCCGGCGTCACGTCGGGCAGGTACGAGCGCAGGTCGGCGTAGGTGTGCACGCCCTGGTTGCCCACTCGTTCGATCAGTGCGTGCAGCACGTCGACGGTGGCGCGGGCGTCGTCGAGCGCGCGGTGGGTGGGTTGGGTGGCGACGGCGAACAGCCGCGCCAACGCGGCCAACCGCACGCTGGGGGCTTCCTCGCGGCTCAGTACCCGGCGGGCCAACCGGACCGTGCACAGCACCTGCGGCCGTGGCCAGGTGATGTCGCACCGCTGCGCGGCGGCCCGGAGGAACCCGATGTCGAACCCGGCGTTGTGGGCGACGAGCACCGAACCGCCGGAGAACTCCAAGAACATCGGCAGTACAGCGTCGATGGTCGGGGCGTCGCACATCATCGCCGTGGTGATGCCGGTGAGCTGCACGATCTGCGGCGGGATGCTGCGCTGCGGGTCGACCAGAGTGGCGAACTCGCCGAGCACGACGCCGCCGCGGACCTTGACCGCGCCGATCTCGGTGATGGCGTCGGGAGGTGTCTCCGCCGTCCCGGTGCTGCGTCCGCCGGTGGTCTCCAGGTCGACGACGACGAAAGTGGTATCGCGCAACGGCATTTCCGGACTTGCGTCCGGACTTGCGGAGGGACTTGCGGAAGGGCTTGCGGAAGGGCAGACGTCGGCGAAACTCAGCTGGGTCGCGCCGGTCGCTGCCACAGCCGTGACGTTAAGCACACCCACCGACACCCGGGCGCGGAAAACATGTCGGTGGCCGCGGTTAGCGTGCGGGAGAACTCGACGGAGGCCGACCGAGAGGACCCTGATGACCCACAGCCCAGAATCCGAGAGCAACCATGCCGCGGCGCCCGGGCCGGTGGTGATCGACTGTGACGATTGCGCGGCGCGGGGTCCGGGATGCCGCGACTGCGTGGTCAGCGTGCTACTCGGTGTCCCGGAGACTTTGTTGTACGACGAGCGTGCCGCTTTGGAAGTGCTCGCCGAAGTCGGCTTGGCCCCGAGGCTTCGTTTGGTGCCGATCCGACGTACTCGCGGGTCGGGCGTCGCCTAATGCGCTGTGGGACATAACTGCTGGACAGCGCCGATCGGCATGCGCCACTCATAAAGAAATGACAGAAATCTATCCATTTTCTTAACGACCCCCTTTGGACAAACGCCGATATCGTTTCGTAACCTGTTTGAGACCTAAACCCGCTCGACGGCGACGTCGATGGCAGTTTGAGGAAGCAACATTTTGAGGCTCAGCTGTAAACACCCGTTTGCGCGTGGCATCACGCGCTCCATGGTCGGGGTGCTTGCAGGCTTCACAGTCTTCTCCGGTGTCATCGCCACCAACGCGGTGGCCGACCCGGCTGGCGACGCCGTGGCAAAGCTCAACGAATTGTCACGCCAGGCCGAGCAGACCACCGAAGCCATGCACACCGCCCAGCTCGACTTGACCAAGAAGCTGGCTGCCCAACAGGCGGCGGAAAACAAGCACAGCGAGGACGTGGCCGCCGCGCAGGCCGCCAAGGACCGGCTGGGCAGCTTCCAGGGCGCGGTCAACCGGCTTGCCGCAGCCACCTACATGGGTGGTCGGACCGACGGCATGCACGCCATCCTGACGGCGGGGTCTCCGCAACAGCTGATCGACAAGTTGTCGGTGCAGCGGTTGCTGGGGAGCGAAATGGCCACCCAGATGGCCAATTTCCGCGCCGCCGGCGAACAGGCCGCCAAGGCCGAGCAGGCATCCGCCAAGTCAGCCGCCGACGCCAAGAGCGCGGCCGAGCAGGCTGCCGCGGTGCGGGCGAGTCTGCAGTCCAAGCAGAGCCAGCTGCAGGTACAGATCGCCGTCGTCAAGTCGCAGTACATCTCGCTGTCACCCGGCCAGCGTGCCGCGCTGGCCGACCCCGGCCCGGTTCCCGCGGCGGCTCCTCCGGCCGCCCCGGCGCCGCCCCCCGAGGCGCTGCCGCCCGGCGCGCCGCCGGCCGAGGGACAGCCCCCGGGCGAGGCTCCACCGCCGGGCGTAGTGCCCGCACTCGCCGCCCCGCCGCCGGGCGGGGACCGCGCCACCGTAGTGCAGGCTGCGTTGAGCCAGGTCGGGTCGTCGTATGTGTGGGGCGGTGCCTCACCAGGCGCGTTCGACTGCTCGGGATTGGTGATGTGGGCCTACCAGCAGGCCGGTATCTCGCTGCCGCACTCCAGCCAGGCGCTGGCCCACGGTGGCCAACCGGTGGCGCTGTCCGACCTGCAGCCCGGTGACGTGCTGACGTTCTACTCGGACGCATCGCACGCCGGCCTCTACGTCGGGGACGGCATGATGATCCACTCCTCGACCTACGGGGTGCCGGTGCGGGTGGTTCCGATGAACTCCTCCGGCCCGATCTACGACGCGCGCCGCTACTAAACGCCTCGACGCGCGTCGCCGGTGGCCTTCGATACTGCTGGCCTGGGTATTCGTTGTCGAGCTGATCGCGGCCGTAGCCGTGGCGTTTCACCCGGCGCAGGCGGCGCATGAGCCGTTGGTCGTCGGCGACCGCACCGTCCGGCTGGTCGACCTCGGCGGGCCGGACACCCAACGCCTGCTGTCCCGAATCGCGTCGGAAATCGGCGCGGCGGTGGCCAAGGTGGAAGCCTTCTGGGGAACCGATTGGTCCCGCGACATCTCGGTGGTCGCGGCCGGCTCGGACGACCAGTTTCGTGCCGCGGCCGGCGGGGGATCGGCGTCGCAGTGGTCCGATATCGCGGCCGTGACGGTCGCGGACCGCGTGGATGCCGCCCAGCGGGTGGCTGTCGGCCAGCGGCTGGTGTTCGCTCCGGGCGCGGCCAACATGAGCGATGCCGCGCTGCGAATAGTGTTGGCGCACGAGCTCTTTCACTACGCCGCCCGGGTCGACACCACCATGGACGCACCCCGCTGGCTGACCGAAGGGGTGGCCGATTTCGTCGCCCGGCCGAATACCCCCGATGTCAGGGTGCCCGCCGACGCGGCGTCGGTGACGCAGTCGCTGCCGTCGGACGCCGACCTGGACACGCCCGGGCCGCAGCGCTCGCTGGCCTACGACCGCGCGTGGTGGTTCGCCCGGTTCGTCGCCGATACCTACGGACCGGCGCGGTTGCGTGCGCTTTATCTCGCTGTGTGCGGTGTCGAGCACGCCGACCTGTCCACTGCCGCCCGCGACGTGCTGGGCACCGACGCGGCCGGTCTGTTGACGGGCTGGCGCCGCTGGCTGGCCCGATAGCGCGAGCAGGGGCAGCGGAAGCTAGCCTCACCCGAATGAGCCGGGTCCTGCTGGTGACCAACGACTTTCCGCCCCGACGCGGGGGCATCCAGTCGTATCTGGGGGAGTTCGTCGCTCGTCTGGTGGCCGCCGGGTCGCATGCCGTAACCGTGTACGCGCCGCAGTGGAAGGGCGCCGATGCGTTCGACGACTTGGCCTGCGACGCCGGCTATCGGGTGGTGCGCCATCCCGGCACGCTGATGCTGCCCAGCCCGGCGGTGGATGCCCGGATGCGCCGGCTGATTGAAGAAGAGGAAATCGACACCGTCTGGTTCGGTGCGGCCGCGCCGTTGGGGCTGCTGGCTCAGCGCGCCCGCCAGGCGGGCGCATCCCGCGTGCTGGCCAGCACCCACGGCCACGAAGTGGGTTGGTCCATGCTGCCCGTCGCCCGGTCGGTGCTGCGCCGCATCGGTGAGCAGACCGACGTCGTGACGTTCGTCAGCCGCTACACGCGGTCCCGGTTCGCGCCGGCCTTCGGCCCCGAGGCGTCACTGGAGTACCTGCCGCCCGGGGTGGACGCCGATCGGTTTCGCCCCGATCCCGACGCCCGTGCCGAGCTCCGCGATCGCTACGGGCTGGGCGATCGACCCACCGTGGTGTGCCTGTCGCGGCTGGTGCCGCGTAAAGGCCAGGACGTACTGATCCAGGCGCTGCCCGCGATCCGCCGCCGCGTCGACGGAGCCGCGCTGGTGATCGTCGGCGGCGGTCCCTATCTGGACACGCTGCGCAAGCTGGCGCAGGAACGTGGGGTGGCCGACCATGTGACGTTCACCGGCGGCGTGCCGGGCGCCGAACTGCCCGCACACCACGCGCTGGGCGACGTGTTCGCGATGCCGTGCCGTACCCGCGGTGCGGGCATGGACGTCGAGGGCTTGGGCATCGTCTTCCTGGAGGCCTCGGCCAGCGGCGTGCCGGTGATCGCCGGCGAATCGGGCGGAGCCCCAGAAGCGGTGCAGCAGAACAAGACTGGGCTGGTCATCGACGGCCGCTCGGTGGACAAAGTCGCCGACGCCGTCGCCGAGTTGCTCACCGACCGTGACCGGGCCGCCGCGATGGGCGCGGCCGGGCGGAAGTGGGTGACGTCCCAGTGGCGCTGGGACACCCTGGCCGCGCGGCTGGCGGACCTGCTGCGCGGCGGGTCTGGCCCGTGAGCGCAACGCTGGCGTGACGCTCGGCGAAAGAGGCCGTTAGTCCTTGGTGTAAATCGCCTCGATGTCGGAGGCGAACTTCTCTGCCACCACGTTGCGCTTGACCTTCATCGTCGGCGTCAGTTCACCGGTGTCCTCGGTGAAGTCGACCGGCAGAATGCGGAATTTGCGGATCGACTCGGCGTGCGACACCTGCTGGTTGGCCTGCTTGACCGCCGCGTCCACCTCGGCGACCAGGTCGGGATCGGTGGCCAGATCGCCCACCGATGCGCCGGCGGCCTTACTGTTGCGCTGCTTCCAGCCCTCGAACGCCTCCGGGTCGATGGTGATCAGCGCGCCGATGAAGGGCTTGTTGTCCCCGACCACCATCGCCTGACTGATCAGCGGGTGGGCCCGCAGCTGATCCTCCAGCACGGCCGGCGCCACGTTCTTACCGCCGGCGGTGACGATCAGCTCCTTCTTGCGTCCGGTGATGCTCAGGTAGCCGTCCTCGTCGATCGCGCCCAGATCGCCGGTCCTGAACCACCCGTCGGCGAACGCCTCCTCGGTGGCCTGCTCGTTGCGCCAGTAGCCGCCGAAGACCACGCCGCCGCGCACCAGCAGCTCCTTGTCGTCGGCGATGCGCAGGCTGTTGCCGGGCACCAGCTTTCCGACCGTCCCGATCTTCAGCCCGCCGATCTGGTTGACCGTGATCGCGGCGCTGGTCTCGGTCAGGCCGTAGCCCTCGTAGATGGTCACGCCTACGCCGCGGAAGAAATGGCCCAACCGTGCGCCCAGCGGCGCGCCGCCCGAGACGGCCGCGCTGCAGTTGCCGCCCAACGCCGCGCGCAGCTTCCCATAGACCAGCCGGTCGAACAGCGCATGCTTGGCGCGGAGTAGCAGCCCCGGTCCGCCGTCGTCCTGGGCCCGGCTGTAGTCGACCGCGGTCTGTGCGGCCAGCTTGAAGATCGGCCCCTTGCCGTCGTTGGAGGCGTTCTGCTCGGCGGTGTTGTACACCTTCTCGAACACCCGCGGCACCGACACCACCACCGTCGGTTTGAACACCGCCAACATCGGCAGCAGGTTCTTGATGTCGCTGGTGAATCCGACGGTCACCTTGCTGGCGAATGCGGACAGGGTGAGTGCCCGGGCCAGCACGTGGGCCAGCGGCAGGAACACCAGAAGACGTTGTCCCGCCGCCAGTAGCGTCGGGAGGCATTCCTGGGTGCCCCTTATCTCGC
The DNA here is from genome assembly GCF_035499775.1 of Mycobacterium sp. Taxonomy (GTDB): domain Bacteria; phylum Actinomycetota; class Actinomycetes; order Mycobacteriales; family Mycobacteriaceae; genus Mycobacterium. Next base: position 43,524 of record NZ_DATJYB010000169.1, read on the forward strand.
TGAGCAGGTTGGCGTGCGTGAGCTGGCAGCCTTTGGGGCGCCCGGTGGTGCCCGACGTGTAGATCAGGGTCGCCGGGTCTTCGGCACGCAGCCCCTCGAGCCGGGCGGTGAGCTCGGCCTTGTCGACCGACGCACCCTCCTCGGCGAGCTGGTCGAGCGCCTTGGGACCCGAACCGTTGATGTGCAGCACCCGTCGCAGGGCGGGCAGCTCGCCGGCGAGCTCGGCGACCATCGTGGCGTGCGCGTCGGTCTCGGCGAACACCAACACGGCTTCGGAGTTCTGCAGCACCCAGCGCACCTGCTCGGCCGACGACGTCTCATAGATCGGCACGGTGACCCCACCGACGGACAGGATGGCGAGGTCGAGGATCGCCCACTCGTAACAGGTGGCCGAAAAGATCGACACCCGGTCCCCGGGCTGAACCCCGAGCGCGATCAAACCCAGTGCCGCAGAACGAATCTGGTCCGCCGCCTGGGCGCAGGTGACGTCGGTCCAGGAGCCGTCGATCAGGCGCTGATAGATGACGAAGTTGGGATCCTCGCGCTCGTGCTCGAAGACCGGGGCCGCAAGGTTGTCGTGCTCCTCGACAGAAAAGCTGGCAGGGACACTTAACTCACGCACTGCACTTACCTCGCTTGACCTCGTGTGATGTTGCCGGGTACCGACTTGCTGAGGCCCAGCCTAATCCGAGTGTGCCAAGCTGAAACAATGAGCAGCATCCAGATCGCGGACGAGACATTTGTCGCCGCCGACGGCGCGGGGGTCGGTACCGCGATCGGCGACCGGTCCAACTGGCGCCGGTGGTGGCCCGACTTGCGGTTGGAAGTCGTCGAGGACCGCGCTGAAAAGGGCATGCGGTGGGCCGTGACCGGCGCGTTGACCGGCACCATGGAGGTCTGGCTGGAGCCGTCGCTGGACGGGGTGGTGTTGCACTACTTCCTGCACGCCGAACCGTCCGGTGCGGCGGCCTGGCAGCTGGCCAAGATGAATTTGGCCAAGATTACACACCGTCGCCGCGTGGCCGGAAAAAAAATGGCATTTGAGGTGAAGACAACGCTCGAACGCGCACGTCCCCTCGGGGTTTCTCCGGTAGTTTAACCGAATCAACGTTTGGCACCGCAGAATACGGTTTCGGCCGGGAGGCCGGGGGCTCCCGTCGGAGAGCCGGGGGTCGACCCGCTTGCGGGAGAGAGGGAAATAGCAAGTGGCGGACAAGACGACGCAGACGATCTATATCGATGCTGATCCGGCCGAGGTGATGAAGGCGATCGCCGATCTCGAGGCCTACCCGGAATGGATTTCGGAGTACAAGGAAGTCGAAGTTCTGGAGGCTCTCGACGACGGTTACCCGAAACGGGCACGGATGTTGATGGACGCAACCATTTTCAAAGACACGTTGATCATGTCCTACGAGTGGCCCGACGACCGCCAATCGCTCAGCTGGACGCTGGAATCCAGCTCGTTGCTGAAGTCTCTCGAAGGCACATACATCTTGGCGCCCAAGGGTTCTGGAACCGACGTCACCTACCAGCTCGCGGTGGACCTCGCCATCCCGATGATCGGGATGCTCAAGCGCAAGGCCGAGCGCAGGTTGATCGACGGTGCGTTGAAGGATCTGAAGAAACGAGTCGAGGGCTGACTGAGTCCGATGCGCCCGCCCCGGCCCGGATCAGTCTCTTCGTCGGCAAGGGTGGGGTAGGAAAGTCCACCCTTGCGTCCGCCACCGCTGTCCGTGACGCGAGCGAGGGGCGGCGGGTGCTGGTCGTGTCCACCGACCAGGCGCACTCGCTGGGCGACGTGCTGGGCGTCGCGGTTCCGCCCTCCGGTTCGGGCGAACCGGTGCGGGTGCTCGTCGATGACGCCGATGCCGGCGGCGGCTTTCTGGACGCCCTCGCGCTGGACACCCTGGCCCTGCTCGAGACGCGCTGGCGCGACGTGGTCGACACCCTGGACCGGCGGTTCTCCGAGTCGGAACTGAGTGCCATTGCGCCCGAGGAACTTTCAGCGTTGCCGGGCATCCAGGAAGTGCTCGGCCTGTATGCGGTGGGCGAGCTCGCCGCGGCCGGAAAATGGGATCGCATCGTGGTCGACTGCGCGTCGACGGCGGACGCGCTGCGGATGCTGACCCTGCCCGCCACCTTCGCGCTGTACGTGGAGCGCGCGTGGCCGCGGCATCGCCGGCTGTCCATCGGCGCCGACGACGCCCGCTCGGGCGCCATCGTGGAACTGCTGGAGCGCGCCAGCGCCAGCGTCGAGCGACTCAGCGCGTTGCTCACCGACGGTGATCTGGTCACCGCACATCTGGTGCTGACGCCCGAGCGGGTGGTCGCGGCCGAGGCGACCCGGACGCTGGGTTCGCTGGCGCTGATGGGTGTTCGCGTCGAGGAGCTGATCGTCAATCAGGTTCTGGTGCGCGATGATTCCTACGAGTACCGGAACCTGCCCGACCATCCGGCGTTCGACTGGTACGCCGAACGCATCTCCGAACAACGCTCGGTGCTCGCCGAACTCGACGCGACCATCGGTGACGTGGCGCTGGTGCTGACGCCGCATCTGGCCGGCGAGCCGATCGGCCCCAAGGCGTTGGGTGAGCTGCTCGACAACGCCCGTCGACGCGGCGGGGGCGCGCCGCCCGGCCCGCTGCGCCCCATCGTGGACCTCGAATCAGGGTCGGGGCTAGAGTCCGTCTACCGAATGCGGGTGGCGTTGCCCCAACTCGATGCCTCGACGTTGTCGCTGGGCCGGTCCGATGACGACCTGATCATCAGTTGTGGCGGGCTGCGCCGCAGGGTTCGTTTGGCGTCCGTGCTGCGACGGTGTACGGTGCTGGACGCACATCTGCGGGGCAATGAGCTCACGATTCGTTTTCAACCAGATCCGGAGGTGTGGCCGAAGTGAGTGGGGCACACCCCGACATTGGTCCAGAGTTACGCAGGCTTGCCCAGGCGCTGCTGAACGGTATCGACCCTGCCGTTCGGTCGACCGCCGCATGGGCATCCGGAGCCGGTGGGAGTCCCGGCAAGTGCCAGCAGGTGTGGTGCCCGGTGTGCGCGCTGGCCGCGTTGGTGAACGGCGAACAACATCCGTTGATGACCGTCATCGCCGACCACAGCGTCGCTCTGCTGGATGTGATTCGAGCCATAGTCGACGACATCGACCGGACGCAGGAGCCCCCGCCGGACGACCCGTCCGGGGGTGTCACGACCAACGGGAGCGGCCCGGACGAGACCGCCGCGAAGAGCCGCTACCAGCCCATCCCGGTCACCGTCGAGGAGTGAGTCGGCCCCGCGCCGAGGTGGTCCCAGCCGTCACACATGGGTACAGTTGGAGACCATCAAGTAAGGGCGAGAGGGAGGGCCATGTGGTACTGGCTATTCAAGTACATATTCATGGGCCCACTGCTTACCCTGCTCGGTCGACCGAAAGTCGAAGGTCTGGAACATGTTCCGAATTCCGGGCCGGCGATACTGGCGAGTAACCACCTGGCCGTCGCGGATAGCTTCTTTCTTCCGCTGGTCGTCCGTCGCCGCATCACGTTTCTGGCGAAGGCCGAATACTTCACCGGCACCGGCCTGAAGGGTTGGTTCACCCGCTGGTTCTACACCGCCGCCGGTCAGGTCCCGATCGACCGCAGTGACGCCGACTCCGCACAGGCCGCGTTGGACACCGCCGAGCGGTTGCTGGGGCAGGGCAAGTTGCTGGGCATGTACCCCGAGGGCACCCGTTCGCCCGACGGCCGGCTCTACAAGGGCAAGACCGGGCTGGCGCGCCTGGCGCTGCAAACCGGGGTACCGGTGATCCCGGTGGCGATGATCGGCACCAACGTCGTCAACCCGCCCGGCAGCAAGATGTGGCGGTTCGGGCGGGTCACCGTCCGGTTCGGCAAGCCGATGGACTTCTCCCGCTTCGAGGGGCTGGCCGGCAATCGGTTCATCGAGCGCGCCGTCACCGACGAGGTGATCTACGAACTGATGGGACTGTCCGGTCAGGAGTACGTCGACATCTACGCCGCCACGGTCAAGGACGGCAGCGACTCGAACGGCCCAGCCGAGCGGATTCCGGAGACGGCTGTAGGTTAATCGGGGCCTGATCAGCTGACGGCGGACACCGGCGCCAGCCCCGGTGTCGCCGCTTCCTGCGGAGCCTTCCGCGCGGTGACGGTGAGTCCGGACACGATGATGACCGCCAGCGCCCACCACACGTAGGACATCCCGGCAAGCTGTCGCCACCAGGCGGCCGTCGTCTCGTGGTGTTGGGGAAGCAGGTCGATCGGTGTCCAAGTCATCAGCGCCACCCCGGCAACGCTGACCACGGCCAGCGCGACGTTGCGGCGGCGCCACGCCAATATCCCCGTCACCAGCACGGCCGGCAGCATCCAGACCCAGTGGTGTGACCATGACACCGGCGAAACCACCAGCCCGAACAGCGCCACGCAGATCACCGCCAGTGTGGGCTCACCGGCTCGCAGCACCCGCTGCAGCGCCCAGACCGTTATCGCGAGCACCACCAGGCTCGCGCCCGCCCACAGCAGGAAGCGCGCCTGTTCCCCGAGTCCGATCCGCGCGAGTGCGCCCGCGATGTTCTGGTCGGTGTTCAGCGCCGCGCCGCCGATCCGGTCGGTGTTGTGCACGGTGCGAGTCCAGTACTCCCAGGAGTCGTGCCACGCCAGCACGAAACCGATCAGCGTCGCCCCCGCGAACGACGCCAACGCCGTCAGCGCGGCGCGGTTGTCGCGACGCATCAGGAAGTACAAAAGGAACACCGCGGGAGTCAGTTTCAGCGCAATCCCCAGGCCCAGCAGCACCCCGCGCGGCCACGGGGTGCGGCGCGGCACGCAGTCGGCGATCACCAGCGTCATCAGCACCACGTTGATCTGGCCGAAGGCGAAGTTCGAGCTGATCGGCTCAAGCCAATACGTCGCCGGAACCACGATGATCACCGCCAGCCATAGCCGGCGCAGCCAGGCGGGGCCGGGCAGCAGTCGTGAGCTGTTCGACACGTCGAGGCGGGTCAGCACGATGTCCGTCGAGACGATCAGCAGCACCAACGTCAGCAGCGTGATCGCGACGCTGGCGGCCGGCATGTGCAGCCACGCGAAGGGGGAGAAGGCGATGGCCGCCAGCGGGGGATAGGTGAACGGCAGGTTCAGCCCGATGGGTGTGGGGAACAACACGTCGCCCTTGTACAGCGGACGCCCGTCCAGCCAGGCCTGACCGCCCATCTGATAGATGTCGATGTCGATGCGGTACGGCGTGTGCCCGAGCAGCGTCCAGGCCAGCTGACCCAGCACCGCGGCGGCCAGCATCCAGAGCAGGCAAAACAGCAAGACCCGCGCGCGGCTGCTACCAGGGGAGCCCACGGTCCCGTTAATGGGCGCCTGCCAGTTACTCATGTCGGAGCTAAGCCTAATGGTTAACGGGCGTCCGATTGTCGGGACAGCGCGGCTAGCCCCGTGTCGGGACTTGGCGAGGTAACTTCCTGGAGTGTCCGACTGGCTGCAGCACGACATCATCGACCGCGGCCGGTTTCCGCTGCTGTGTTGTCTGGTCGCGTTCATCCTGACCTTCTTCGTCACGCGCAGTTTCGTGCGGTTTATCCGCCATCGTGCCGGCACCGGCGCGCCGGCCCGGTGGTGGCAGCCGCGGAATATCCACATCGGGTCGGTGCACATCCATCACGTGGCGTTCGGGGTGGTCCTGGTGATGGTTTCGGGGCTGACCATGGTATCGCTATCGGTCAACGGACAAGAACCCGAATTGACCTTCACGGCGATCGCCTTCGGAATCGGTGCGGCGTTGGTGCTCGACGAGTACGCGTTGATCCTGCACCTGTCCGACGTCTACTGGGAGGAGGACGGGCGCAGCTCGGTGGACGCCGTGTTCGCCGCGGTCGCGGTGGCCGCCTTGTTGACCATGGGCTTGCACCCGCTGATGTTCTTCCTGCCGATCTGGCAGGGCGGCGATTCGTTGGTGCGGCACGCCGTCGTCATCGGCGGGCTGGTGCTGACGCTGCCGCTCGCCGTGATCGTGCTGTTGAAGGGCAAGGTGTGGACCGGCCTGTTCGGGATGTTCCTGGTGGTGGTGCTGGTCATCGCGGCGATCCGGCTGTCGCGCCCGCATGCTCCCTGGGCCCGGTGGCGATACACCAGCCGACCGGTCAAGATGCGGCGCGCCGTGCAGCGGGAACGGAGATGGCGTCGTCCCGTGGTGCAGGTCAAGATGTGGCTGCAGAACGCCATCGCCGGAACCCCTCGGTTGCCCGACGAGCGCGCCGTCGACGCTCAGCTGGACCACGAGGTGCATCCTGCGCCAGCGCCCGAGGGCGCCGTGGCAAGCGCATAGTTCTGCGCACGTCTGCCGGGCCGACTGGGGCCGGTTGGGGCCAACTAAGCTCTCGGCGGTGCGGTACTTCTACGACACCGAATTCATCGACGACGGCCGCACCATCGACCTGATCTCCATCGGGGTGGTCGCCGAGGACGGCCGGGAATACTACGCCGTATCCACCGAATTCGATCCGGAGCGGGCCGGGAGTTGGGTACGCGCCAATGTGCTGCCCAAGCTGCCGCCCCCCGCCTCGCAGCTGTGGCGCTCGCGCCGGCAGATCCGTGACGACCTGGAGCAGTTTTTCGGTATCTCCAACGCCGAGGCCACGGGCCCGATCGAACTGTGGGCCTGGGTGGGGGCCTACGACCACGTGGCGCTGTGTCAGTTGTGGGGCCCGATGCCGGGATTGCCGCAGGCGATACCCCGTTTCACCCGGGAACTGCGGCAATTGTGGGAGGACAGCGGAAGTCCGCGGATGCCGCCGCGGCCGCGCGACGTGCACGACGCGCTGGTCGACGCCCGCGATCAACTGCGCCGGTTTCGGATCATCACTGGTGAAACGGACGATCCGCCGGGCCGTACGCCCTGATCAGTCCGAATCGGACCGGGGGCGGGCCCAGTTACCATGGACCGATGAACTGGACAGTCGACATTCCGATCGACCAGCTGCCGTCACTGCCGCCGCTGCCGGCCGACCTGCGTGCCCGGCTGGACGCCGCGCTGGCCAAGCCGGCCGCGCAACAACCGTCGTGGGATCGTGACCAGGCCGCGGCGATGCGCACGGTGCTGGAAAGCGTGCCGCCGGTAACGGTGCCCTCCGAGATCATCCGGTTGCAGGGACAGCTGGCCCAGGTCGCCAAGGGCGAGGCATTCCTGTTGCAGGGCGGGGACTGCGCAGAGACGTTCGTCGACAACACGGAACCCCACATCCGGGGCAATATCCGCACCTTGCTGCAGATGGCCGTGGTGCTGACCTACGGTGCCAGCCTGCCGGTGGTCAAGGTGGCCCGGATCGCGGGTCAATACGCCAAGCCCCGGTCCGCCGACATCGACGCGCTGGGTCTGAAGTCCTACCGCGGCGACATGATCAACGGCTTCGCCCCGGAAACCACAGCGCGCCAGCACGACCCGTCGCGGCTGGTGCGTGCTTACGCCAACGCCAGCGCGGCGATGAACCTGGTGCGTGCCCTCACTTCGTCGGGCTTTTCGTCGCTGCACCTGGTCCACGACTGGAACCGGGAATTCGTGAGCAACTCGCCGGCCGGCGCGCGCTACGAGGCGCTGGCCACCGAGATCGATCGGGGACTGCGCTTCATGAGTGCTTGCGGGGTGGCCGACCGCAATCTGCAAACCGCCGAAATCTACGCCAGCCACGAGGCTTTGGTGCTCGACTACGAACGCTCCATGTTGCGGTTGTCGCAGGTGGAGGACGGAGAGCCGCAGCTCTACGACTTGTCGGCACACACCGTGTGGATCGGCGAGCGGACCCGTCAGCTCGACGGCGCACACATCGCGTTCGCCGAGGTGATCGCCAACCCGATCGGCGTCAAGATCGGCCCGACGATGACCCCGGAGCTCGCCGTCGAGTACGTCGAGCGGCTCGACCCGCACAACAAGCCGGGTCGGCTGACCATGGTGAGCCGGCTGGGTAACAACAAGGTGCGCGACGTGCTGCCCCCGATCATCGAGAAGGTTCAGGCCACCGGCCACCAGGTGATCTGGCAGTGCGACCCGATGCACGGCAACACCCACGAGTCGTCCACCGGTTACAAGACCCGGCATTTCGACCGCATTGTCGACGAGGTGCAGGGCTTCTTCGAGGTGCACCGCGCGCTGGGCACCCACCCGGGCGGCATCCACGTCGAGATCACCGGCGAGAACGTCACCGAATGTCTCGGTGGCGCGCAAGACATTTCGGACACCGACCTGGCCGGCCGCTACGAGACCGCGTGCGATCCGCGGCTCAACACCCAGCAGTCGCTCGAGTTGGCGTTCCTGGTCGCCGAGATGCTGCGCGACTAAGTGGGGCCCGCTATAACAACCCGTTGAGGTTGCTTCCGATCGTCCAGGCCGCGGTCGCGACCAGCCCGGTGAGCGCCACCACGATCGCCACCCAGATCAGCACCATGCGTCGGGAATGTTGTCGCACCCAGATGAATTCACTGAGCGCAATGCCGCCGAATTTCCCGGACAGCGGGTCGAATTCGTAGTCGCCCGGTCCCAATTCGGGCTCAGCGGGACGTACCGGCTCCGACCAGTCCTCGGGTCCGCGGGTCAGGTGCCGGGTGGAGTCAACCGGCGCCTGGTCGGGCGGCGGTGGCGGCGGTGGGCTATCCCGTCGCGCGGCCATTCGGCTGTGGTGCAGCTGGGCCGACCGGTGCTGAGCGGAGTTGCGCGGTGCGGGCACCCGGAAGTCCGGCAGCGCCAGTTCTTCGCTGATTTCCTCCAGGTCGGCGCCCATCTCGATCGCATCGGCGTAGCGGTCTGCGGGGTCGCGGGCGGTCGCGCGGGCCACCATCTCGTCGAATTCCAGCGGCACGCCGTCGATCAACGCGCTGGCCCGCGGCACGTCGTGGTCCAGTCGCTGGTAGGCGAGCGACAACGGGGTGTCGCCGGTGAACGGGGTACGGCCGGTCAGCAGCTCATAGGTGAGGATCCCTACGGAGTAGACATCGCTGCGCAGACCGGCGCTGCCGTCGCGGACCTGCTCGGGAGAAAGGTAGGCCGCGGTACCCAGGATGACGCTGGCCGAGGTGCTGCCCGCGGCCGCGACAGCGCGGACCAACCCGAAATCGGCGATCTTGACCTCGCCGTCGTCGGAGATCAGCACGTTTTCCGGCTTGACGTCGCGGTGCACCAATCCGGCCCGATGCGCGGCGGCCAGTCCGCCCAGCACCGGGCGCAGCACCGCCGCCACCGCGTGTGGCGGCATCGGACCGCGTTCAGTCAGCAGCTCACGCAGGGTGCCGCCCTCGACGAGTTCCATCACCAGAAAGGGGTGCCGGCCGTCCAGGCCCTGGTCGTAGACCGCGATCAACCCCGGGTGCTTGAGCCGGGCGACCGTGCGGGCCTCGAGCTGGAAGCGGGTGAGGAATTGCTGGTCACCGGCATAGCGAGCGTCCATCACCTTCAGCGCCACGGGGCGGTCGAGCCGGACATCGACACCGCGGTAGACCGTCGACGTGCCACCGCTGGCGATCTTGGCTTCCACCAGGTAGCGACCGTCCAGGTATGTGCTTTCCAACGGGTCCACCGTGCCTGCTCGGGCCACGGGGCCATCGTAGGTGGGGCCGAGCCGAATCGTGCAGAACGGAGCCGCAAAAACCCGCGTCCCGGGCTGGTTACCGGGCCTACACTGGCGAAGTGGGCAGCATTCCGGCCGGCGACGATGTTCTGGACCCCGACGAGCCAACGTACGACCTGACCCGAGTGGCTCAGCTGCTCGGCGTGCCGGTCAGCAAGGTCCAACAGCAGCTGCGGGAAGGCCACCTGGTCGCGGTGCGACGCGACGGCGGCGTGGTGGTGCCGCAGGTCTTCTTCACGACTGCCGGCGAGGTGGTCAAGAGCCTGCCCGGGCTGTTGACGATCCTGCACGACGGCGGCTACCGCGATACCGAGATCGTGCGCTGGCTGTTCACCCCTGACCCGTCGCTGACGGTCACCCGCGACGGCAGCCGCGATGCCATGTGCAACGCGCGTCCCGTCGACGCGCTGCATGCCCACCAGGCCCGGGAAGTCGTGCGCCGCGCCCAGGCTATGGCTTACTGACGACCGGCTCCGCCGCGGCTTCGCCTGTTTCGGCGCCCCGCTCCGGCGTCCGGTTCAGCACATACCAGGCGGTCAGTGCGGACGCGGTGGCCAGCGAGAACTGCACCCAGGAATACATTCCGTGCGATCCGTCCGGTTTGAAGATCAGCATCACCCACGTGGAGAACCCGGCGATCACCGCCATCGCCCGCCGCGACTGAGCCAGCGGGGCGGCCACCGCCAGCGGCCAGGAGTAGTACCACGGCAGAGCGGCGGGGACGAACAACACCACGATCAGCATCGACCACGCGGTACCGGTCAGCGCGGCTCGGTCGTCGCGCCGGAACCGCCACCACAGCACCGGCAACGACACCGCGATGATCGCGATGCCGATCAGCCGGGTGATGCGCAGCAGGCTGTAGAAGTCGATCGAGAAGAAACCGCTGGCGAGAAAGTGGATCACGTTGGCCACCGCGGTCGGCACCGACAGCCAGTTGATGATCTTCACCGAGCCGGCCAGCGCGGTCAGCCAACCCAGCCCGACACCGGCCACGGCGGACAACACCGCGAACACCGCTGCGAAGATCAGCACCGCCAGCGCGGCGGCCGCCAGAAACGCCTGGACCGGTCGATATCCCCGGCGTTCACGCAGATGACGCGCCCACACCCAGACCATGAACGGCAGTGCGATTCCGGCCGTCGCCTTCACCGCGATCGCGACCGTGAGGACGGCGATGCCCACGACATTGCGGCCGGCGAAGGTCAGCGCGATGCCCGTCGTCATCAGGCCCACCATCAGCATCTCGTTGTGCACCCCGCCCATCAGATGGATGAGCACCAGCGGATTGAGCACGCAGATCCACAGCGCGGTGGGGCCGTCGCTACCCAGGTGATGGGCCAGTCGGGGGGTGGCCCAGATCAAGAGCGCCAGTCCGGGCAACATGCACAGCCGTAGCAGCATGGTTCCGGCCACCACGTTGTTCCCGACGAGGATCGTGACGAACTTGGCAACCAGAATGAACACCGGACCGTAGGGCGCGGTGGTGATCGACCAGATGGGACTGACGTCGTCCAGCAACGAATTCGGGTTGGCGACCGGACCAACCGCATAAGGATCCAGGCCGTCGCGCAGCAGCGCGCCCTGAGCCAGATACGAGTAGGTGTCCCGGCTGAAGACGGGGACCGAGACCAGCAACGGCGCCAGCCAGAAGGCGGTGGTGGCCCGCATCACGAACTCGCTGGCTTCGCGGGCGAGGACGCGCCGGCCCAGCCGCAACCACGCGATCAGCATCAGGCCGACACCGGTCCACAACAGGATCGACGACAGCACCAAACCATGCCCGAAGCGCAGCCAGGACATGTGAATCGACTCCAGCAGCGGGTCGTGCTGGCGGGTGCTGCCCGCTCCCAGCCCGCCCGCCGTGATCAGCACCGAGCCCAGAAACCCCAGCTTCGCCGGTCCCGCGTCCGGTGTGCCGGCGAACTTGCGCAACCGTGAAAAATATTGACCGAGAGACCATTTCGACGCTGACGAGTCGACGGTCGAGGTGTCGGTTTCGGTGCTCATCGGCTCAGGCGGACCGGTTCGTCGCCAGGTTGGCCAGCTCCGACAGCCCCGCCCTGGCCGTCTCATTGATGGGTGCCGACGCCAAGGTGGCGAGCGCCCGTTGGGTCAGCGTGGCGATGCGGTGTTCCGCCGCGGCCAGCGCACCCACCGCCTCGATGACGCCGCGCAGTTCGCTCACCTGCGCATCGGTCAGGCGGGTGCCGATCGAGTTCCGTATCAGCTTGGCCGCCAAGGGATCCGACTTGTCCGCCAGCGCCATTGCCTCAGCCACCAGTACGGTGCGTTTGCCCGACCTCAGGTCGTCACCGGACGGCTTGCCGGTCACCGCCGGGTCCCCGAACACGCCCAGCACATCGTCGCGCAGCTGGAACGCCACACCCAGGTCGGTCCCGAATTGCCCGAACGCGGCCGCGACGTCGGGTCTCTCGGCGGCGGCGGCGACGCCCAGTTGCAGCGGTCGCGTCACCGTGTAACAGGCGGTCTTGAAGGTGGCGACGGTCATCGCCGACTCGATCGATTCGGCGGCCGAGGCCTCCGCGACGATGTCGAGGTACTGCCCGCCGAGCACTTCGGTGCGGATATCGGCCCAGACCCGCTGGACGCGCCGGTGGGCGTCGGGTGATAGCTGCGCGCGCAAGACGATATCGTCGGCCCAGGCGTGCGCCAGGTCGCCGACCAGGATGGCCGCCGAGATCCCGAATTGTTGCGGCGAGCCTCGCCAGTTGTCCTCGCGGTGCAGGGCCGCGAAGTGCATGTGGGTTGTCGGCCTGCCGCGGCGGGTAGCGGACGCGTCGATCACGTCGTCGTGTACCAGCGCCGAGGCGTGTAGCAGTTCCAACGCCGAAAACAACAGCAGCACATCGGGATCCGGATCCTGGGCCGCCACTGCGCGCCAGCCCCAGTAAGCGAAGACCGGCCGCAGGCGCTTGCCCCCGTTGAGCACGAAATCCTCGAGTGCAGCAACCAGAACGCCGAAGTCGCGACCCAGGTAGGCGGCCTCGTCCCGACGGTCGTGCAGGTATTGGCGCAGCTGGTCGGTGGCGGCGCCGGCCAACTCGACGGTTGCCGCTGCTTGGACGCTCAGCGCGGCGCCCCTTTCTGCTCGGCGTGACCTCTCCTTTTGGGAGGCCCGACAAGTGTATTCGCCGCAGGGCCCTGCGCGGCGGTCCGAGTTGCTTCGAGGGGCTCACTAACTCGCCCCTATGCTGTCGGGTGGACCTGGGCCGGTTGGCCCGCCGACGAACAGGAGCCGCGTGACCCTCAACACCATCGCCCTCGAGCTGGTGCCACCAAACGTGGAAGGCGGTCGCGAGCGGGCCATCGAAGACGCGCGCAAAGTGGTCCAGTACTCGGCTGATTCCGGGCTCGGCGGCCGGATTCGGCACGTCATGATCCCCGGGATGATCGCCGAGGAGGACGACCGGCCGGTCCCGATGAAGCCGAAGCTGGACGTGCTGGACTTCTGGTCGATGATCAAACCGCAGTTGCCCGGGATGAACGGCCTGTGCACGCAGGTCACCGCGTTCATGGACGAGGAGTCGCTGCGCGGGCGACTCACCGAGCTGGGCGCGGCCGGGATGGAGGGCGTGGTCTTCGTCGGGGTGCCGCGCACGATGAACGACGGCGAGGGCTCCGGTGTGGCGCCCACCGACGCCTTGTCGATCTATCGCGACCTGGTGGCGAACCGCGGCGTGATCCTGATACCCACCCGGGACGGCGAACACGGCCGGTTCAACTTCAAGTGCAACCAGGGCGCGACCTACGGCATGACCCAGCTGCTGTATTCCGATGCGATCGTGGATTTCCTGACCGAGTTCGCCAAGACCACCGACCACCGGCCCGAAGTGCTGCTGTCGTTCGGCTTCGTGCCGAAAGTCGAGGACCGCGTCGGCCTGATCAACTGGCTGATCCAGGACCCGGGAAACGCCGCCGTCGCCGGCGAGCAGGCATTCGTCAAGAGGTTGGCCGCCAGCGAACCCGCGGAGAAGCGCCGGCTGATCGTCGATCTGTACAAGCGCGTCGTCGACGGCGTCGCCGACCTCGGCTTTCCGCTGAGCATCCATCTGGAGGCGACCTACGGCGTTTCCGCGCCGGCGTTCGAGACCTTCGCGGAGATGCTCGACTACTGGTCTCCGGCGTGGTAGCGCTAGACCGGCGGTTGCTCGCGCGGCGCGGCGAGCCGCTCCGAGCGGTCCCGGCTGATCCAGGCCAGCAGTGCGATCACGCCGGCGACCGCGAACGACGCGATGCCCAGCCAGACGCCCGCTCCGGTGAACGACCGCGTGTTGGGATCCGTGTAGCGGGCCTGGGCGGTCATGGTGCTGACCACGCCCGGTTTGAGCTTCCACTGCACGGCATCGGCTTCGATGCGATCACCGTTGGTGGAGGTCACCACTCCGGGGAAGGCGACGGTCAATTCGACATCGGCCTCGGGATCGGTCACCGACGTGAGATCGGCCCGGCCTTCCAGGATCACCAGGTTGCCGTTGCGACGCAGTGAGAGATTCACTCCGGATGCGTCGTGGTTCATGTGGGCCAGCTGCGGCACCTCGGCGAAGGTCAGATCGGAGAACACCGCCTGCGACCCCACGTAGCCGTCGCTGTCGTAATTGGAGACCGCTACCTTCTGGCTGAACGGCAGATTGCTGTCCAGCTGGGGACCGGTGTCTTTCGGGTTCTTCGGTTTGGCCGCGGCGATGATCTCGCCGGAGACCAGGTCATCCTGCGAGATCGTGATCGAGGCCCTGACCCGCAGGCATCCGGTGGCCAGCGGCACCAACATCAGCAGCATCGCGAGGGCCAGCAGGCGGCGCCGACGGGTGGGCGGCGGGTAGGAGCGGACGCGCACCAGGTCATCGTGCCAGACCCGTCGTGCTGCGTCGCCGCACCGCCTGCCCGCGCCGTTTCGACAAGCCCGTTGACTCTGCGGTTATGGCGACAAACTGCGAGTGAGACGCGCCGGCAGCGCAGAGTCCACGCAGCCCCCCGCGCGAAAAGCCCCCAGCGCTAAAGCGGCAGAGCGCGGCCCAGGATCGCGAACGCGCGGGGATCGCCCGCGAAGTAGTACCGCCGAATGACGTCCACGAAGCCCAGCCGTCGGTACAACCGCCAGGCGCGGTTGGACTCACCGTTGGTTTCCGGCGTGGAGAGCAGGACGTTGCGTTCGCTGCGATTGGCCAAAAGTCGCCGAGTCAATGCCTCGCCGAGGCCGCGACCCTGGGCCCGCGGCTGAATATGCAATTCGGTCAACTCGAAATAGCTGGTCATCAGCTGCGCGATCTCCTGAGGCGGCGAACCGCCGCGCTCCAGGCCCAATACGACCTGCTGCTGCCACCACTGACCGGGTGCCCCCGGGTAGCCGTAGGCCACGCCGAGCAGCGGCGCGTCGCCCAATTCGGCGGCCGACGGCGGCTCGGCGGCCGCTCCTGCCGCCTCGCCTATTCCGACCATCTCGACGGCAGCCACCGCCTGCCAGCCGGGTCGGCGCATGTGCTCCAGCCACATTGCGGCGCGGTGATTCTCAGTCCCCGCCGGATAGCGCATCGCGTCGACATACACACCCAGAGCGTCATTGAGACGGCGCTCCATATCGTTCGGCGACAGATCGATGAGGAATATCGCCAACTCGCGCTGTCCTCCTCATGCGTGGGTGGGGTGCTCGCATCCCAGTATCGCGCCGAGCATTCCGGCCATTATCTGACGGCATGAACAGCCGCCGACGGGCGGTCGCGACGATCGGTTACACCCGTCGGCGACTGAGTTGCGGTGCAACCGGGATAGAATCGGCCGCGAACCAGTGGTACGCCACAGAATGACCTCGTATCATCTGAGTTAGTTGCCCTCACAACGGGCATCCGCGTGGTATCGATAGTTACGTGTCAGCCTGTCGGCAAGGAGGGACGAATGCCACTCTCCGATCATGAGCAACGGATGCTCGATCAGATCGAGAGCGCTCTCTATGCCGAGGACCCCAAGTTCGCGTCGAGTGTCCGTGGCGGTGGGTTCCGCGCTCCGAGCGCGCGGCGGCGTCTGCAGGGGGCCGCGCTGTTCGTCATCGGTCTGGGGATGCTGGTTGCCGGGGTCGCTTTCAAAGCCACGATGATCGGGAACTTCCCGATCCTCAGCGTCGTCGGTTTCGTCGTGATGTTCGGTGGTGTGGTGTTTGCCATCACCGCCCCGCGGTTGGCCGGCAGGTCGGATCATTCCGGGTCGACGCCTGGATCCTCGCGCCAGCGTCGCAACAAGGGCTCGGGCTCCTTCACCAGTCGCATGGAGGATCGCTTCCGCCGCCGCTTCGACAACTAGCGGCGACGGGTCATCCTGGGTCCTCCCGGATTCAGATAACGGGGAAGCCACCGGCTTCCTCGTTTTGCATCGCGCGCCAACTCGCTGGCCCCGTAGGCCGTATCGAGGCACACTTGTGTCCGACTTGTGCTGTGTGGACGCCCCACTACCCCCCACCCGCCCCCCACAATGCTGTTTTGGGCCTCTGAAATGCCCTTTTTCGCAGTCACTGGCGACCGCGTGACGTCCGGCTGGGGCGCTGCGGCGTCCTGGCGTGGCTGATTGCCTCGGAAATGCCGCCACGACACCTCATAAATGGGGAGAAGTGGGGGATTGTGGGGTATGGTGGCTGAAGAGTTTGAGAGCAAGTGGGTGAGTCCGGAGATCGGGTCCGGAACGGGAGGTGAGCTGGTGTTTCTCGGCACCTACACGCCCAAACTCGACGATAAGGGGCGGCTCACGCTGCCCGCCAAGTTTCGCGACGCGCTGGCAGGGGGGTTGATGGTCACCAAGAGCCAGGATCACAGCCTGGCCGTCTACCCGCGCGAGGCGTTCGAGCAGCTGGCACAACGGGCCAGCAAAGCACCGCGCAACAATCCGGAAGCCAGGGCCTTCCTGCGCAACCTGGCCGCCGGCACCGACGAGCAGCACCCCGACGCGCAGGGACGGATCACGTTGTCGGCCGACCACCGCCGTTACGCCAACCTCTCCAAGGACTGCGTCGTGACCGGAGCGATCGAATACCTCGAGATCTGGGACGCGCAGGCCTGGCAGGACTACCAACAGACCCACGAAGAGAACTTCTCCGCGGCAAGCGATGAAGCACTCGGCGACATCATCTGAGCCGCATGCCCATGCACCATGGCCTCTGCCCGAACCGACCCTGGCGTACTTCCCCAACGCCAGGTCCGCACGTTCGGACAGAGACCTGGGTGCAGGGGCGTCGGCCCTCCGGGCCGCTGTCGGTGCAACAGCGGCGGTCCTCGAAGCTCGCCAAATCCGCGGAGGTGTTGCGGTGGCTGACGCAGATTTCGGTCACGTGCCCGTCCTGGCCGATCGTTGCCTCGAGCTGCTCACCCCGGCACTGACCCGCCACCACCCCGACGGGTCGAACGCGGTGCTCGTCGACGCCACCATCGGCGCGGGCGGGCACGCGGAGCGGTTCCTGGCCGAGTTGCCGGGTCTGCGACTGATCGGACTCGACCGCGACCCCAGTGCCCTGCAGATCGCCCGAACCCGGCTGGAGCGATTCGCCGACCGCCTGACGCTGGTGCACACCCGCTATGACGGTCTGGCCGATGCGCTGTCCGAATCCGGTTATGCCGCCGTGGAATCGATCGACGGGGCACTTTTCGATCTCGGCGTCTCGTCCATGCAGCTCGACCAGGCCGAGCGGGGCTTTGCCTACGCTCAGGACGCGCCGTTGGACATGCGGATGGACCCGGAGTCGCCGCTGACTGCGGCCGACATTCTCAACACCTACGACGAGGCCGCGCTGGCCGGCATCCTGCACCGATACGGCGAGGAGCGGTTCGCCCGCCGGATCGCCGCGCACATCGTCCGTCAGCGTGCCCGCGCGCCGTTCACCTCGACGGCCGAGCTGGTTGCACTGCTCTACCAGGCGATCCCGGCTCCCGCCCGGCGCACCGGCGGGCACCCCGCCAAGCGGACCTTTCAGGCGCTGCGCATCGCCGTCAACGACGAGCTGGAAACGCTGCGCGGCGCACTTCCCGCGGCGTTGGACGCGCTCGCCGTCGCGGGCCGCGTCGTGGTGATGGCCTACCAGTCGCTGGAAGACCGGATCGTCAAGCGCGTGTTCGCCGACGCGGTCGCCTCCCGCACACCGGCGGATCTGCCGGTCGAACTTCCTGGCCATGGACCGCGATTCCGATCGCTGACCCGCGGTGCCGAACGTGCGGACGCCGCTGAGATCGAACGCAACCCCCGCAGCGCCCCGGTACGACTGCGGGCCCTGCAACGAGTTGGGAAGGGCGATTCATGAAGGCGGAGCGTGAAGCCCGGGTGGCTGGGAAACACGGCGGCGGCGATCGCCGGCGCGCGCGCGAGGGTTCCGCCCGCACCCGCAGGCGCCCGACGCCGGACTCGGCCGCCTCACGTCGTACCGCGCCCGGCCGTGACGGGCGGACATCGAGATCCGGACCCCAAACCAGCCCAATTCCCCGGCCCGCCGAGCTACCGGCCCGGGCCAAGAACACCACCCAGGCCAAGGCGCGGGCCAAGGCGCGGAAGGCCAAGGCGCCCAAGGTTGTCCGGCCCAAGCTGAGTGAGCGCTTGGCCACCCGGCTGGCCTCGATCGACCTGCGGCCCCGCACACTGATGAACAAGGTCCCGTTTGTGGTGCTGGTCATCGGGTCGCTGGGGCTGGGGCTGGGCCTCACCCTGTGGCTGTCCACCGACTCCGCCGAGCGGTCCTACCAACTCAGCCACGCGCGCGAGAAGACCCGGATGCTGCAGCAGCAGAAGGAGGCGCTGGAACGCGATGTGCGCGAGGCGGAGTCCGCTCCGGCGCTGGCCGAGGCGGCGCGCAACCAAGGCATGATCCCGACCCGGGACACCGCCCACCTGGTCCAGGCTCCTGACGGCAATTGGGTGGTCGTCGGCACGCCGAAGCCAGCCGACGGTGTCCCGCCGCCGCCGCTGAACGCCAGGATTCCCGAAGCGGGCCCGCCGCCGCCTCCGCCGGCGCCGGTGATTCCCCCGGAGGTCCCGGTCCGGGTGTTGCCGGCTCCCGGCGATCCCGCTGCGCCACCGAGGTCGGGACCCGAAGCGCTGCTGCGTTCGCCAGACGGCGCGGCGACCCTGGGCGGTCAGCACCTGTCT
The DNA here is from genome assembly GCF_035499775.1 of Mycobacterium sp. Taxonomy (GTDB): domain Bacteria; phylum Actinomycetota; class Actinomycetes; order Mycobacteriales; family Mycobacteriaceae; genus Mycobacterium. The sequence goes on from NZ_DATJYB010000169.1 coordinate 62,290, forward strand.
CCGCAGACCAGCCCGCAACTGCCCGGGACCGCACCGCTGCCGGGCTTGCCGGGCAGCACGCTGCCCGGGGCGCTGCCGGCGCCGGGTCCGCTGCCGGGCCTGCCGGGCGGAGCGATCCCCGGGGCGCTGCCGGCGCCGGGTCCGCTGCCGGGCCTGCCGGGCGGAGCGATCCCTGGAGCGCTGCCCGCGCCGGGTCCGTTGCCGGGCCTGCCCCCGGCTCCGGTGGCGGTATTGCCTGGCCCGGCGCCCGCCGAGGTGCCCGTTCCGTTGCGGCCCGGGCCGGCGCCAGCAGCGCCCGCTCAGGTCCCGGTGCTCGCTCCGGGGCCGCAACCAGCGCCTGTCATGCCAGGGGCGCCACGGTGAGGCGCGGCGACTCCAGGCGGTCACGTCCGTCGCAGTCGACGCGCGGTCGCGGTAAGCCTGACAAGCCCCGAAAGACCAAGGAAGCCGGGCAGCCCAAGCGGCTCCGCAAGCCGGAGAAGGCCCGAAAGCCCAAGGAAGCCAAGAAATCCCGGGTGAGCGTGCGGGCCGAGGCAGTGGCTTCAGTGGGTCGCTCGGCACGGGAACGGCGCACCCGTCAGGTGCTGGAAGCGGGAACGCGCGGTGCGTCGTTTGTCTTCCGGCATCGCGCCGGCAACGTCGTCATATTGGCGTTGATGCTGGTTGCGGCAATCCAGCTGTTCCTGCTGCAGGTCTCCAATGCCGCGGAGCTGCGCGCTCAGGCGGCCGGACAACTCAAAGTCACGGATGTCAAGAAGGCAATGCGCGGCAGCATCATCGACCGCAACAAGGACCAGCTTGCGTTCACCATCGAATCGCGCGCACTGACCTTCCAGCCCAAGCGGATCCGCCAGCAGCTGGAGGACGCCAGGAAGAAGAACCCGGCCAGCCCCGACCCGCAGGAACGGCTGCAGGAGATCGCCAAGGAGGTCGCGGGCCGGCTGAACAACAAGCCGGACGCCCCGACGCTGTTGAAGAAGCTGCAGAGCGACGAGAACTTCGTCTACCTCGCCCGCGCCGTCGACCCCGCCGTCGCCAGCGCGATCTCCGAGAAATACCCCGAGGTGGGTTCCGAGCGGCAGGATCTGCGGCAGTACCCGGGCGGATCGCTGGCGGCCAATATCGTCGGCGGCATCGACTGGGACGGGCACGGGTTGCTGGGTCTGGAAGAGTCCCTGGACTCGGTGCTGGCCGGGACCGACGGGTCGGTCACCTACGACCGCGGCTCCGACGGCGTGGTCATTCCCGGCAGCTACCGCAACCAGCACCGGGCGGCCAACGGTTCGACCGTGCAGCTCACCCTCGACGACGACATCCAGTTCTACGTGCAGCAGCAGGTGCAGCAGGCCAAGAACCTGTCCGGCGCGCACACCGTATCCGCGGTCGTACTCGACTCCCACACCGGTGAAGTGCTGGCCATGGCAAACGACAACACCTTCGACCCGTCCCAAGACATCGGGCGCCAGGCCGACCGGCAACTGGGCAACTTGCCGGTTACCTCACCCTTCGAGCCGGGCTCGGTGAACAAGATCATCACCGCGTCGTCGGTCATCGAGTACGGGCTGTCCAACCCCGACGAGGTGCTGCAGGTACCCGGTTTGATCCAGATGGGCGGCGTCACCGTGCACGACGCCTGGGAGCACGGTGTGATGCCCTACACCACCACGGGCATATTCGGGAAGTCGTCGAACGTCGGCACGCTGATGCTGGCCCAGCGCATCGGGCCGGAACGCTATTACGACATGGTCCGCAAGTTCGGATTGGGTCAGCGCAGCGGGGTCGGGCTGCCCGGTGAAAGTGCCGGCCTGGTACCGCCGATCGACCAGTGGTCGGGCAGCACCTTCTCGAACCTGCCTATCGGCCAAGGTCTTTCGATGACCCTGCTGCAGATGACCGGCATGTATCAGGCGATCGCGAACGACGGGGTGCGGATCCCGCCGCGGATCATCAAGGCCACCATCGCAGCCGACGGCACCCGCACCGAAGAAGCCCGCCCGGACGGCGTCCGGGTGGTGTCCCCGCAGACCGCGCAGACCGTACGGCAGATGCTGCGCGCCGTCGTGCAGCACGACCCGATGGGCTATCAGCAGGGCACCGGCCCCGCGGCCGCGGTACCGGGCTATCAAATGGCCGGCAAGACCGGGACCGCCCAGCAGATCAACCCGGGCTGCGGCTGCTACTTCGACGACGTCTACTGGATCACCTTCGCCGGCATGGCCACCGCCGACAATCCGCGCTACGTCATCGGCCTCATGATGGACAACCCGCAGCGCAACGCGGACGGCACGCCCGGACACTCGGCCGCCCCGCTGTTCCACAACATCGCCGGCTGGCTGATGCAGCGCGAGAATGTCCCGCTGTCACCCGATCCGGGGCCGCCGCTGACCTTGCAGCAGATGTAGGTGTTGGGCCGTCATTTCGAGAGGCCTCACAATCGGCAGGGCCTTGGCCGCGGCGACTCAGCGGATCGTCAACGCCTTGCAGCAGGAAGGGATCGGATCACCGATCGGGATCACTTGCCCGTTCAGAAGTTTCGTCTCGCCACTCATCAGGTCGCTTTTGCAACATCTATATTTCTGAGACCGATATATGAAACACTGTGACCTGCGAGAACACTCGCGTTTTGGGGGCCCGGCATTGACGTCTCGAGGTCTCTATCGAGACGGAGGCTTCCGCCGGTCAAGGGGAAGAATGGCGGCGCGTCCTCACCATGTTGGCGACTTCTGACTGTCATCTTCGCCCGGACTCATGCAATCGGCGTTTGATGTGCTGGGGCGCATAACTTCGGACTGTCCCGGCGGTTCGGGCGCGCTCAGCCCACCGTCAGTTTGAACACTGTGCTGCTGTAGTGGTTGACGGGAGGCCCCGATTCGGCCTTCACGGTGCTCGGCTGGGCGGTGGCAAGATTGGGTGCCTGCTCTGTGGGTGGCAGGGTCGGGGGAGTGGGAGCGTGCTCGGTGCGTGGCTGAGGGTCGAGGCGGCCGGTCGTTGAGATGTGCGGCGACCAGTCGGCCCATGTTGTCCCCGGCGAACGGTGGGTGGCCAGTCAGGGCTTGACAGAGCACGCAGGCCAGTGAATAGATGTCGGCGCGGGCATCCTCTGCCCGGCCGTTGAGACGTTCGGGTGCGATGTAGGAAAAGCTGCCAATTGTGTTGCCGGTCTTGGTTATTCGCGTTTCGTCGGCGACGAGGGCGATCCCGAAATCAATCAAATAGGCGAAGTCATGGCGATCGAGCAAGATGTTGGAAGGCTTAATGTCGCGGTGAATCAGACCAACTTAATGACCGGCCTGCAAGGCCTTGGCGACCTGGTCGATGATGCGCACCGCCCGAGCGGGATCCAGCGGGCCCTCGGCCAACGCGCTGTCCAGGTCGCGGCCCTCAATAAGCCGCATACTCACAGAAAGTCGACCGTCAATCTCCCCGTAGTCATAGATCGGCACGACATGGGGGTGTCCAACCGTGCCGCCGCGTGGGCTTCCCGGCGGAATCGCCGCTGAAAGTCCTCGTCCTCGGACAGATTCGCAGACAAGACCTTGATGGCGACGACGCGGTCGGTGACCGTGTCGTGCGCTCGCCATACCTCACCCATGCCACCCCGGCCCAGCAACTCGATCAGCCGGTACCGCCCGAATGGCGTCCCCTCCATGTGCGCCTCCCCGGGTAGTGCAGTCCAGCGTCACCATAAGCCGCAGTCATGGTCGAGGGACAGAAACCAGATGCATTAGCAGCAACAGTTCAGAAGCGGCCACTACCAGATGACTGCCAGTCACCCGAGCCACGAACGTCGTGGCGTCGTACGTCTCCTCTCTTCTGAGAGGGAGGCGAGCGGCGATAGCAGCTCTCGGAGGCATTCGCGCGCGCTGGACCATCTGGCACGTGGGGCCCACGGGGTACCTGCGTACGGCTCCATTGTGTTAGCCCAACCGGTCTGAGCGAGAAGAAGTTTCGCGAAGTTCCTGGTGCGGCGAGTCTGGGTCATGTCAACTTGCGATAAGCAGGTTTTCTCATGTGGAACCTGCCGGCGCGGCATCAAATGACGTTGCGAAAGCCCTACATAGCAACACGTTTGAGCATCACCTTGGCGAAGTCCTCCGCATAGTCCGGGGCGGCCGAGGGATCGGTCCACATGAGGTCAACCCAAACGATTCGCTTACAGACTTTGGTATTGACGATCACATTGGCCCGCGTGCCCAGCGCGTGCTGGCAAGCCTGGTGGTTGCCATCAGGTCCCATGACGTCGACTCCGCCAATTTTTACCGTGATGAGATCTTCTGCGACGACGACGGATGTAACGCGCCTGTGCAGCGCGGGAAAACCGCACAATCGGGTGTGCCTAGGTAGGGTGTCATGGCTGATCATGGCTGACGGAGGTGTGGCTGAGGTGTCGCTACCCGGTGTGCTGCGGCCGAGCGCCGTCCCGGGCGCGCGGTTGCCGGCATTGGCTGCTCAAGTGGGCGCGGTGCTCGCCGACGGGGGAATCGCCGTTCCGGACGTGCAGGTCACCGGGGTGACGTTGCGTGGACAGGAGGTGCGGCCCGGTGACCTGTTCGCCGCCCTGCCCGGGGCGACGACACACGGCGCCCGCTACGCGCGCGACGCGATCGAACGCGGCGCCGTCGCGGTGCTCACCGACGCCGACGGGTTTGCCGAAATGGGAGCCACGACTGCGCCGACCCTGATCCACCCCGCCCCCCGCACCGTACTCGGCGACCTGGCCGCCACGGTGTACGGAAACCCGTCCGAGCGGGTGACCGTCGTCGGGATCACCGGAACCTCCGGCAAGACCACGACCACTTATATGGTCGAAGCCGGTCTGCGCGCCGGCGGGCGCATGGCGGGGCTGATCGGCACCATCGGCATCCGCATCGACGGCGCCGACATCCCCAGTGCGCTGACCACCCCCGAGGCGCCGGCACTGCAGGCGATGCTCGCCGAGATGGCTGAACGCGGCGTGGACACCGTCGTGATGGAGGTGTCCAGTCACGCGCTCGCGCTGGGCCGAGTCGACGGCACCCGGTTCGCCGTCGGCGCATTCACCAACCTGTCGCGCGACCACCTGGACTTTCACCCCACCATGGCCGACTACTTCGAGGCCAAGGCCCTGCTCTTCGACCCGGGCTCGGCGTTGCGCGCCCGCACGGCCGTGGTGTGCATCGACGACGACGCCGGGCGCGCGATGGCCGCCCGGGCCGGTGACGCGATCACGGTCAGCGCCGACGGCCAACCCGCGCACTGGCGTGTCACGGACGTGGCGCCGATGGGCGCCGGGGGACAGGAATTCACCGTCGTGGACCCCGCCGGTGTGCGGCACCGGATCGGTATCCGGCTACCGGGGCGCTACAACGTCGCCAATTGCCTTGTCGCACTGGCGATTCTGGATGCTGTCGGAGTTTCGCCGGAACAGGCGGCGCCGGGACTGCGGGAAACGCGGGTTCCCGGGCGGCTCGAACAAATCGACCGCGGCCAGGACTTTCTCGCCCTGGTCGACTATGCCCACAAACCGGGTGCGTTAGGCGCGGTGCTGGCCACCCTGGTGGAGCCGGGCCGGCGGCTCGCGGTGGTCTTCGGTGCCGGCGGGGATCGTGATCCGGGCAAGCGGGCGCCGATGGGCGAGGTCGCCGCCCAGCTGGCCGACCTGGTCGTCGTCACCGACGACAATCCGCGCGGCGAGGATCCCGCGGCGATCCGCCAAGCGATCCTGGCCGGGGCTGCCGGAGGCAAGGCACAGCTGGTCGAGATCGGCGACCGCCGCGACGCCATCCGGCACGCGGTCGCCTGGGCGGGCCCCGGTGACGTGGTAGTGGTCGCGGGTAAGGGCCACGAAACGGGTCAGCGCAGCGGCGATCAGACCCGCCCGTTCGACGACCGGATCGAGCTCGCGCAGGCCTTAGAGGCGCTCGGGGCCAGCCGATGATCGAGTTGACCGTCGCCCGGATCGCCGAGATCGTCGGCGGCACGCTGACCGACATCTCGCCGGAAGAAGCCGCGACCACCCGGGTCACCGGGACCGTCGAGTTCGACTCGCGGGCCGTCGGCGCGGGCGGGCTGTTCCTGGCGCTGCCCGGCGCGCGCTCCGACGGGCACGACCACGCGGCGTCGGCGGTGGCGGCGGGTGCCGTGGCCGTGCTGGCCGCCCGCCCGGTCGGTGTCCCCGCCGTCGTGGTCGAGCCGCAATCGGCGCCGGACGACCGGGCCGGGGTGCTCGAACACGACGCCGACGGATCGGGCGCGGCGGTGCTGGCCGCGCTGGCCAAGCTGGCCAAGGCGGTGGCCGCCGAACTGGTGGCGGGTGGGCTGACGATCATCGGGATCACCGGCTCGTCGGGAAAGACCTCGACCAAGGACCTGGTCGCGGCGGTGCTCGAGCCGCTGGGTGAGGTGGTGGCCCCGCCCGGGTCGTTCAACAACGAGCTGGGTCATCCCTGGACGGTGCTGCGCGCGACCCGCGACACCGACTACCTGGTTCTGGAGATGTCGGCGCGGCATCCCGGCAATATCGCCGCACTGGCCGAAATCGCCCCGCCGGCCATCGGAGTGGTCCTCAACGTCGGCACCGCGCATCTGGGTGAGTTCGGCTCCCGCGAGGCCATCGCACGAACCAAAGCCGAACTGCCGCAAGCTGTTCCACCGTCAGGGGTGGTGATCCTCAACGCGGACGACCCCGCGGTGGCCGCGATGGCCGACGTGACCGCGGCCCGGGTGGTGCGGGTCAGCCGCGCCGACACCGGCGACGTGTGGGCGGGGCCGGTGTCGCTGGACGAACTGGCCAGGCCGCGCTTCACCCTGCATGCCAACGGTGCCGACGTCGACGTGCACCTCGGCGTCTACGGCGACCATCACGTCACCAACGCGATGTGCGCGGCCGCCGTCGCGCTGGAGTGCGGCGGCAGCCTCGAGCAGGTCGCGGCGGCGCTTGCCGCCGCCGGACCGGTGTCGCGGCACCGGATGCAGGTGACCACCCGCGCCGACGGCGTGACACTGATCGACGACTCGTACAACGCCAACCCCGACTCGATGCGCGCCGGGCTGCAGGCGCTGGCCTGGATCGCGCACAGCCAGGAGTCTGAACCGAGGCGCAGCTGGGCCGTGCTGGGCGAGATGGCCGAGCTCGGTGACGACGCGATATCAGAGCACGATCGCATCGGCCGCCTCGCGGTGCGATTAGATGTGTCTCGACTCGTTGTCGTGGGAAGCGGGAGGTCGATGAGCGCCATGCACCACGGGGCGGTCATGGAAGGTTCGTGGGGTGCCCAGGGCGATAGAGGGGCAGTCAGCGTGGCCGACGCCGACGCCGCTCTGGCGCTGTTGCGCGCCGAACTGCGCCCCGGAGACGTGGTGCTGGTCAAGGCCTCGAACGCGGCCGGGCTGGGCGTGCTGGCGGACAAGCTTGCCAGCGAGGGGGAGGGCGCGCGCCGATGAGACAGATCCTCATCGCGGTCGCGATCGCGCTGACCGTCTCGATCCTGTTGACCCCGGTCCTGATTCGGCTGTTCACCCGGCAGGGATTCGGCCATCAGATCCGCGAAGACGGCCCACCCAGCCACCACACCAAACGCGGCACCCCGTCGATGGGCGGGGTGGCGATTCTGGCCGGCATCTGGGCGGGCTACTTCGGCACCCACTTGGTCGGGTTGGCGTTCGACGGCGAGGGCATCACCGCGTCGGGCCTGTTGGTGCTGGGGCTGGCCACTGTGCTGGGCGGCGTCGGATTCATCGATGACCTCATCAAGATCCGCAGGTCGCGCAACCTGGGCCTGAACAAGACCGCCAAGACGGTCGGCCAGATCACCGCCGCGGTGCTGTTCGGTTTGCTGGTGCTGCAATTCCGCAATGGCGCCGGCCTGACCCCGGGCAGCGCGGATCTGTCCTACGTGCGCGAGATCGCCACCGTCACACTGGCTCCCGCCGTGTTCGTGCTGTTCTGCGTGGTGATCGTCAGCGCCTGGTCCAATGCGGTCAATTTCACCGACGGGCTGGACGGGTTGGCCGCGGGTTGCATGGCGATGGTCACCGGCGCCTACGTGCTGATCACCTTCTGGCAATACCGCAACAGGTGCGTCGCCCTGCCGCTGCCGGGCTGCTACAACGTGCGCGACCCGCTGGATCTGGCACTGATCGCGGCCGCGACCGCGGGCGCCTGCATCGGCTTTCTGTGGTGGAATGCCGCGCCCGCCAAGATCTTCATGGGTGACACCGGGTCGCTGGCACTGGGCGGCATCATCGCGGGGTTGTCGGTCACCAGCCGCACCGAGATCCTCGCGGTGGTGCTGGGCGCGCTGTTCGTCGCCGAGATCACTTCGGTGGTGTTGCAAATCCTGGCTTTTCGTACCACCGGGCGCCGGGTGTTCCGGATGGCACCCTTCCATCACCATTTCGAGTTGGTCGGCTGGGCCGAAACCACGGTGATCATCCGCTTCTGGCTGCTGACCGCGATCACCTGCGGTCTGGGTGTGGCGCTGTTCTACGGCGAGTGGCTAGCCGCGGTCGGAGCCTGACGTGCTTTCCCCCGGCAGGGATGTCGTAGTGCCGGGCGCGCCGGTCCTGGTCGCCGGTGCCCGGGTGACCGGTAAGGCGGTGGTGGCCGCGCTGACCCGGTTCGGCGCGGTGCCGACGGTGTTCGACGACGACCCGGCCATGCTGCGTCCCCACGCCGACAGCGGAGTCGCGACCGTGGATCCGTCGACGGCGCAGCAGCACGTCGCCGACTACACCCTGGTGGTCACCAGCCCCGGCTTCCAGCCGACGACGCCGGTGCTGGCCGCCGCCGCGGCGGCGGGCGTGCCCATCTGGGGCGACGTGGAGTTGGCCTGGCGGCTGGACGCCGGGGGCTGTTACGGAGCGCCGCGTCGCTGGCTGGTCGTGACCGGCACCAACGGCAAGACCACGACCACGTCGATGCTGCACGCCATGCTGACGGCCGCGGGCCTGCGCAGCGTGCTGTGCGGCAATATCGGCGATCCGGTGCTGGATGTGCTGGATCGGCCCGCCGACGTGCTGGCCGTGGAGTTGTCCAGTTTCCAGCTGTTCTGGGCGCCGTCGCTGCGGCCGGAGGCCGGCGTGGTGCTCAACATCGCCGAAGACCACTTGGACTGGCATCACACGATGGCCGCGTACACCGCGGCCAAGGCCCGGGTGCTGACCGGCCGGGTGGCGGTGGTCGGTCTGGACGACAGCCGGGCCGCGGCGTTGCTGGACACGGCCCCGGCGCCGGTACGGGCCGGCTTCCGGCTCGGCGAGCCGGCCGCCGGCGAGCTCGGGGTGCGCGACGGCCAGCTGGTCGACCGCGCCTTTGCCGACGCAGCCGACGGTCTGGAGTTGCTGCCGGCGGCGTCGATACCGGTGCCGGGCCCCGTCGGAGTGCTCGACACGCTGGCCGCGGCCGCGCTGGCCCGCAGCGTCGGTGCGCCGGCCGAGGCGATCGCCCAGGCCATCTCGTCGTTCCAGGTGGGGAGGCATCGCTCTGAGGTGGTGGCCGTCGCCGACGACATCAAGTACGTCGACGACTCCAAGGCCACCAACCCGCACGCCGCGCTGGCTTCGGTGCTGGCCTATCCGCGGGTGGTCTGGGTAGCCGGCGGCCTGATGAAGGGCGCATCCGTGGATGCCGAGGTGGCTCAAATGGCGCCGCGGCTGGTCGGCGCGGTGCTGATCGGCCGGGATCGCGCCGTGGTTGCCGAGGCGTTATCACGACACGCGCCGGATGTCCCCGTCGTCCAGGTTGTGACAGGCGAGGATGTTGAGATGCATGCGGCTGCTGAGGTTTCTGCTACTGATGTTCTTGATGTGACAAAAGTTGATGATTTGGGGGGAACCGTCGGCTCTCGCGTGATGGCGGCGGTCGTGGCCGCGGCCCGCGACCTGGCCAAACCCGGAGACACGGTGCTGCTGGCGCCGGCCGGCGCGTCGTTCGACCAGTTCACCAGCTACGCCGCCCGTGGCGACGAATTCGGGGCCGCCGTGCGTGCGGCGCTCCGGTAGGCGGGCGTGGGCATCGCGCTGACCCGGTTGCTGCGCCGGGGCAAGCCAGACAGCGACGCGTCAAACGGCGAGCCGGAGGAGACCGCCGAAACAGACTCCGCGACCTCCTCTGTGACCTCGGAGGACACCAAAACCGCGCCCGAACAAGCCGAAAAAAGCGGTCCGGGTAGCCGGTTCGGCGCCTGGCTGGGTCGGCCGATGACGTCGTTTCACCTGATCATCGCCGTCGCCTCGTTGCTGACCACACTCGGTCTGATCATGGTGCTCTCGGCGTCCGGCGTGCGCTCCTACGGCGACGACGGCTCAGCCTGGGTGATCTTCGGCAAGCAGGTCTTGTGGACGATCATCGGGCTGCTCGGCTGCTACGTCGCCCTGCGGATATCGGTGCGATTCCTGCGGCGGATCGCATTCACCGGTTATGTCATCACCGTCATATTGCTGGTGCTGGTGCTGGTCCCCGGAATCGGCAACCTGGCCAACGGTTCTCGCAAGTGGTTCGTGGTCGCCGGCCTTTCCATGCAGCCCTCCGAGCTGGCCAAAATCGCGTTCGCCATCTGGGGTGCGCACCTGCTGGCGGCCCGGCGGATGGAACGGGCCTCGCTGCGCGAGATGCTGATTCCGCTGGTCCCGGCGGCGGTGGTGGCGCTGGCGCTGATCGTGGCACAGCCCGACCTCGGGCAGACGGTGTCGCTGGGCATCATCCTGCTGGGGCTGTTGTGGTACGGCGGCCTGCCGCTGCGGGTGTTCGGCAGCTCGCTGGTCGCCGTCGTCATCGCCGGGGCGATCCTGGCGATGTCCGCGGGTTACCGCTCCGACCGGGTGCGATCCTGGCTGGACCCCGAGATGGACCCGATGGACACCGGCTACCAGGCCCGTCAGGCGAAGTTCGCGCTGGCCCACGGCGGCATCTTCGGCGACGGCCTCGGCCAGGGCGTCGCCAAGTGGAACTATCTGCCCAACGCGCACAACGACTTCATCTTCGCCATCATCGGCGAGGAGTTGGGGCTGATCGGCGCCCTCGGGCTGCTCGGGCTGTTCGGTTTGTTCGCCTACACCGGCATGCGCATCGCGCGTCGCTCGGCCGACCCGTTCCTGCGCCTGCTGACCGCCACCACGACGTTGTGGGTGCTGGGCCAGGCGTTTATCAACATCGGCTACGTGATCGGGGTGCTGCCGGTCACCGGTCTGCAGCTGCCACTCATTTCGGCTGGCGGAACATCCACGGCCACAACACTTTTCATGATCGGCATCATGGCCAACGCGGCTCGTCACGAACCCGAAGCGGTGGCCGCGCTGCGGGCCGGGCGCGACGACAAGATGAACCGGCTGCTGCGGCTGCCGCCGCCCGAGCCGTATGTGCCGTCCCGTCTCGAGGCGTTCCGCGACCGTAAGGGGGGCCGCTCGCAGCCGGCCTCGAAAACGGCCAAGGCGGTGGCCGCCGGAAAGTCGTCCCGACAGCCCGTCCGGAGGGCGCTGCGGGAGCCCGAACGGCCGCCCCGGCCGGCGTTACCCCCTACGGCTGCTCGGCCCGCCCGTCGATCAGGGCATCATGTATCTGGCCAGCGGTACGCCGGCCAGCGTCATACACGGCGCGTTCGCGCACTGGAAGGTCAGCGTTACGGGTGAACGACACGGTCAGGGAGCCGGCCAGCGGGCTGGGGACACCCAACCAAGGCGGCTCTGGGCCGGCAGCTCTGTCGGTGGTGCTCGCCGGTGGCGGTACCGCCGGGCATGTGGAGCCGGCGATGGCCGTCGCCGACGCCCTGAGCGCCCTGGACCCGCAGGTCCGCATCACCGCGCTGGGCACCGCGCGCGGTCTGGAGACCAGGCTGGTGCCCGAGCGGGGCTACCACCTGGAACTGATCACACCGGTGCCGTTGCCGCGTAAGCCGACCGGTGACCTGGCCCGGCTTCCGTCGCGGGTATGGCGTGCCGTCCGCGAGACCCGGTCGGTGCTCGACGGCGTCGACGCCGACGTAGTCGTCGGGTTCGGCGGGTACGTGGCGCTGCCGGCATACCTGGCCGCGCGGATGCGCCGCCGCGTCCCGGTGGTCATTCACGAGGCCAACGCCAGGGCCGGGATCGCCAATCGGGTCGGCGCCCGCACGGCCGAGCGGATCCTGTCCGCGGTGCCCGGTTCCGGGCTGCGCGGCGCCGAGGTGGTCGGTGTGCCGGTGCGGGCGGCCATCACCGCGCTGGACCGCGCCGCGTTGCGCGCTGAGGCGCGGGCGCATTTCGGCTTCGGCCCGGACGCGCGGGTGTTGCTGGTGTTCGGCGGCTCGCAGGGCGCGGTTGCACTGAACCGGGCCGTGTCGGCGGCCGCCGCCGACCTGGCCGCCGCAGGGGTTGCGGTGCTGCACGCCCACGGACCCAAGAACACCCTGGAGCTGCGCACTCCCGAGGCCGATGAACCGCCCTACGTCGCGGTGCCCTACCTGGATCGGATGGATCTCGCCTACGCCGCCGCAGATATGGTGGTCTGCCGGTCCGGGGCGATGACGGTGGCCGAGGTGTCGGCAGTCGGCCTGCCGGCCATCTACGTCCCGCTGCCGATCGGTAACGGCGAACAGCGGCTCAATGCCTTGCCGGTGGTCAACGCCGGCGGCGGCATGGTGGTTGCCGACCCCGACCTGACGCCGGAATTGGTGGCCCGCGAGGTGGGCGGGCTGCTCAACGACCCGCCCCGGCTGGCGGCGATGACGGCGGCCGCCGCCCAGATGGGGCATCGCGACGCGGCGCGTCAGGTGGCCCAGGCGGCCCTGGACATCGCTCAACAGGGCCGGGTGGCCCGGAGCCCGCTGACCAGGAGAAAGCCGTGAACGCCGAGCAGTTGCCGCCCGAGCTGCGGCGGGTGCACATGGTGGGCATCGGGGGCGCCGGCATGTCAGGCATCGCGCGCATCCTGCTCGACCGCGGCGGCCAGGTATCCGGGTCGGACGCCAAGGAATCGCGCGGCGTGCACGCGCTGCGGGCCCGGGGCGCGCGCATCCGGATCGGACACGACGCGTCATCGCTGGACCTGCTGGACGGCGGCCCCACCGCCGTCATCACCACGCACGCCGCGATCCCCAAGACCAATCCCGAGCTCGTCGAAGCCCGGCGGCGCGGCATTCCGGTGATCCTGCGGCCCGCCGTGCTGGCCAAGCTGATGAACGGGCGCACCACCCTGATGGTCACCGGCACACATGGCAAGACGACGACCACATCCATGCTGATCGTCGCCCTGCAGCACTGCGGGCGCGACCCGTCCTTCGCGGTCGGCGGTGAGCTGGGGGAGGCCGGTACCAACGCGCACCACGGCAGCGGCGACTGCTTCGTCGCCGAGGCGGACGAGAGCGACGGCTCGCTGTTGGAATACACGCCCAACGTCGCGGTGGTCACCAACATCGAGTCCGATCACCTGGACTTCTACGGGAGCACCGAAGCGTATGTCGGGGTGTTCGACGCGTTCGTGGAGCGGCTCGCCCCGGGCGGAGCGCTGGTGGTGTGCACCGACGACCCGGGCGCGGCGGCGCTGGCCGAGCGCTCGGCCGAGCTCGGCGTGCGGGTGCTGCGCTATGGCTCGTCCGGCGGCTCGTCGGCTGAACACCTGGCCGGCACGCTGGTGTCGTGGGAACAACAGGGCACCGGAGCGGTGGCCCACATCGAGCTGGTCGGCGAGCCGGTGCGGGTGATGCGGCTGTCGGTGCCCGGGCGGCATATGGCGCTCAACGCCCTGGGTGCGCTGCTGGCCGCGCTTGAGGTCGGCGCACCGGCCGATGAGGTGCTCGACGGGCTGGCCAGTTTCGAGGGGGTGCGGCGCCGATTCGAATTGGTCGGCAGCTCGGCCTCGGTGCGGGTGTTCGACGACTACGCTCACCACCCGACGGAGGTCAGCGCGACGCTGGCGGCGGTCCGCACCGTGCTCGAGCAGAGCGGCGAAGGCCGCTGCATCGTGGTGTTCCAGCCCCATTTATATTCGCGGACAAAGGCTTTCGCCGCGGAGTTCGGTCACGCGCTGGACGCCGCAGACCAAGTGTTCGTGCTGGACGTCTTCGGCGCGCGCGAACAACCGCTCGCCGGCGTCAGTGGAGCCAGCGTCGCCGAGCACGTCAGCGCCCCGGTCCGCTACCTGCCCGACTTCTCGGCCGTCGCCGACGAGGTGGCCGCGGCGGCCGGCCCCGGCGACGTCGTCGTCACGATGGGCGCCGGCGACGTGACCATGCTGGGGCCCGAGATCGTGAACGCACTGCGGGTGCGGGCAAACCGCAGCGCGCCGGGCCGGCCGGGGATCTTGCGATGAGCGAGCCCGCCGACCAGATCCACCCGGTGGGCGACGACTCAACCGACGACACCGACGACACCGGCGAGACCGAGCCGGTCCCGGCCGAAGAACCGCAGGATTCGGCCGACGAAGCGGAGGCCCCAGACGGCGAAAAGCCCGCGGAAGAGGAAGGCGAAGCCGAAGGCCCGCGCCGCCGGGCCCGACGGGAACGGGCCGAGCGCCGCGCCGTGCAGGCTCGCGCCACCGCGATCGAAGATGCCCGCCGGGAAGCCAAGCGCAAGTCCCGCGTACACCTCGTCAACGAGCCCAAAAGCCCTGGGAAAGGGGTCGTTCGGGGCCTGAAAATGCTGCTCTGGACGATGCTGCTGGTCGTCGTCGGGGTCGGACTCGCGCTGATCCTGTATTTCACGCCGGCGATGTCGGCGCGCTCCATCATCGTCACCGGCACCGGAGCGGTGAGCCGCGAGGAGGTTCTCGACGCGGCCCAGGTGCGGGTCGGGACGCCGCTGCTGCAGATCAACACCAACCAGGTCGCCGACCGGGTCGCCGCGATCCGGCGGGTGGCCAGCGCGCGCGTCCAGCGTCAGTACCCCTCGGCGCTGCGGATCAGCATCGTCGAGCGGGTTGCGGTGGTGGTGAAGGACTTTCCGGACGGCCCGCACTTGTTCGACCGCGACGGCGTCGACTTCGCCACCGGTCCGCCGCCGCCGGCGCTGCCCTATATAGACGTCGAGAACCCGGGGCCGACCGACCCGGCGACCAAGGCCGCGCTGCAGGTGCTGACCACGCTGCGGCCCGAGGTGGCGGGTCAGGTGGGCAAGATCGCGGCGCCGTCGGTGTCGTCGATCACCCTGACGCTGGCCGACGGGCGGGTAGTGATCTGGGGGAGCACCGACCGTGCCGAGGAGAAGGCCGAGAAGTTGGCGGCGCTGTTGACGCAACCAGGGCGGATCTACGACGTGTCCAGCCCGGATCTGCCGACCGTCAAGTAGCGACCCGCCGAGCGTCACGTCAGCGTGGCGGTGGGCGTCGAATGCCACGTTGACGTGACGTTCAGCGCCCGGAAACGCGTGGAAGCAGAGAAAAAACCGCGCTGCGCGTCGGCGCGCCTGCGCGGTTAACCCGCGTGGTACCCATAGCGTTCTGGTTACGCGGAACTACTTGACATAACTCTAACTCTATGGTTGAGGTTGAGGGTTTTGCAAGCAGACACACCGCCGAGAACCGTCAGGGAGGAAGACGAATGATGACCCCCCCGCATAACTACTTGGCCGTCATCAAGGTCGTGGGCATCGGTGGAGGCGGCGTCAACGCCGTCAACCGGATGATCGAGCAGGGCCTCAAGGGCGTGGAGTTCATCGCGATCAACACCGACGCGCAGGCGCTGTTGATGAGCGATGCCGACGTCAAGCTCGACGTCGGCCGCGACTCCACCCGCGGTCTGGGGGCCGGCGCCGACCCGGAAGTCGGGCGCAAGGCCGCCGAGGACGCCAAGGACGAGATCGAAGAGTTGCTACGCGGGGCCGACATGGTGTTCGTCACCGCCGGCGAAGGGGGCGGAACCGGCACCGGCGGGGCACCCGTCGTCGCCAGCATCGCCCGCAAGCTGGGGGCGTTGACCGTCGGCGTGGTCACCCGGCCGTTCTCTTTCGAGGGCAAACGCCGCAGCAACCAGGCCGAAAACGGCATTTCAGCGCTACGCGAGAGCTGCGACACCCTGATCGTGATCCCCAACGACCGGCTGCTGCAGATGGGCGATGCCGCGGTATCCCTGATGGACGCCTTCCGCAGCGCCGACGAGGTGCTGCTCAACGGCGTGCAGGGCATCACCGACCTGATCACCACGCCGGGCCTGATCAACGTCGACTTCGCCGACGTCAAAGGCATCATGTCGGGCGCGGGCACCGCGCTGATGGGCATCGGCTCGGCCCGGGGCGAAGGCCGGTCGCTCAAGGCGGCCGAGATCGCGATCAACTCGCCGCTGCTGGAAGCGTCGATGGAGGGCGCGCAGGGCGTGCTGATGTCGATCGCCGGCGGTAGCGACCTGGGCCTGTTCGAGATCAACGAGGCGGCCTCGCTGGTGCAGGACGCCGCCCACCAGGACGCGAACATCATCTTCGGCACCGTGATCGACGACTCGCTCGGCGACGAGGTGCGGGTCACCGTTATCGCGGCGGGCTTCGACGCCGGTCCCGGCCGCAAGCCCGTGGTGGGCGTGGGCGGAACCACCGAAAGGGCCGGCGGTGGGGCACACCGGATCGAGACGGCGAAGGCCGGCAAGCTCACCTCAACGTTGTTCGAGCCGGTCGACGCGGTCAGCGTGCCGGTGCACACCAACGGTGCGACGTTGAGCATCGGCGGCGACGACGACGACGTCGACGTGCCGCCGTTCATGCGGCGCTGAGGCTCACCGGGCTCCAGGATGTGGGCGGAATCCGGATACTGGGCATGTGAGCGTTCGCATCCGGCGGGTCACTACCACCCGGGCGGGCGGCGTCTCGAAGCCGCCCTTCGACACCTTCAATCTCGGTGATCACGTTGGTGACGACCCGGCGGCGGTGGCCGCCAACCGTGCCCGGCTGGCCGCGGCGATCGGTTTGGCGGCCCACCGGGTGGTGTGGATGAACCAGGTGCACGGAGATCGGGTCGAGGTGGTCGACGGGCCACAGAGCGCCACCGTCGATAACACCGACGCGTTGGTGACCACCACCGCACGGCTGGCGCTGGCGGTGGTGACGGCCGACTGCGTGCCGGTGTTGATGGCCGACGCGCGCGCCGGGGTGGCCGCGGCGGTCCATGCCGGTCGCGTCGGCGCCCAGCGGGGCGTCGTGCTCCGCGCGGTGGAGGCGATGCGGGGTCTGGGCGCGCAAGCCGGCGACATCTCGGCACTGCTCGGTCCGGCGGTCAGCGGTCCCAACTACGAAGTGCCCGCGGCCATGGCCGACGAGGTCGAGGCCGCGCTGCCGGGCAGCCGCACCACTACCTCGGCCGGCACTCCCGGACTTGACCTACGCGCCGGAATCGCTTGCCAGCTGCGTGATTTGGGTGTCACGTCGATCGATATCGATCCCCGCTGCACAGTGGCCGACCCGACTTTGTTCAGCCATCGCCGCGGTGCGCCAACCGGGCGACTGGCGTCGCTCGTCTGGATGGAATGACCGCAATGGTGGCGGAACTTGACGCTCAAGGAGTCCGCGAATCGGAATTAACGCATGCGTTGGCGGGGGTGCGATCAAGGCTCGCAGCGGCCGCGGAAGCGGCCGGCCGCAATGTCGGTGAAATTGAACTTCTACCGATTACCAAATTCTTCCCAGCAACCGATGTTGCGATTTTGTCGCGATTGGGTTGTCGAGCCGTTGGCGAATCGCGGGAACAGGAAGCCCGCGCGAAGGTGGCCGAACTCGCCAAGCTCTCAGCCACGTCCCAGCGGATCGAATCCCGAAATATGCACTGGCACATGGTGGGCCGGATTCAGCGGAACAAATCGCGGTCGCTGGCGGGCTGGGCGCACACCGCGCACTCGATCGACAGCCGGCAGGTGGTGACCGCGCTCGACCGCGCGGTGGCGGCCGCACTGGCCGACGGCCGCCGCGAACACCCGCTGCGGGTCTACGTCCAAGTCAGTCTCGACGGCGACGTCTCCCGCGGCGGCGTCGACATCACCGCGCCCGGCGCGCTCGACCAGGTGTGCGATCAGGTCGAGGGATCGCGAAGCCTGGAACTGGTCGGGTTGATGGGCATCCCGCCGCTGGACTGGGACCCCGACGAGGCCTTTGACCGGCTGCAATCGGAGCACAGCCGGGTGCTCGAATCACACCCGAATGCGCTCGGATTGTCCGCCGGGATGTCCAACGATCTGGAAATCGCCGTAAAACACGGTTCGACATGTGTGCGTGTCGGTACCGCGCTATTGGGCCCGAGGCGGCTACGGTCACCGTAATTAATCACAGTAGTCACACCTTCATCACAGACAACAGAAATCCCAGGGCTAGAAGGGGTCAGCAATGAGCACACTGCACAAGGTCAAGGCCTACTTCGGTATGGCGCCGATGGAGGACTACGACGACGAGTATTACGACGACCGCGCCCCCTCTCGCGGCTATTCACGGCCGCGATTCGAGGACGATTACGGACGCTACGAGGGGCGCGAGTACGACGAAGCGCGCCGCGACCCCCGCGGCGAGATGCGCGGCGAGCCGGCCGACTACCCGCCGCCCAGCAGCTACCGGGGCGGCTACCCGGAGGAGCCCCCCTTCCGCCCCCGCGAGTTCGACCGTGCCGAGATGGGGCGGCCGCGCCTCGGCTCCTGGTTGCGCAACACCTCCACCCGCGGCGCGCTGGCCATGGATCCACGCCGGATGGCGATGATGTTCGAGGAAGGCCATCCACTGTCGAAGATCACCACGCTGCGGCCCAAGGACTACAGCGAGGCCCGCACCATCGGCGAGCGGTTCCGCGACGGCACTCCGGTCATCATGGACCTGGTCTCCATGGACAATGCCGACGCCAAACGGCTGGTCGACTTCGCGGCGGGCCTGGCCTTCGCGTTGCGTGGCTCGTTCGACAAAGTGGCGACCAAGGTGTTCTTGCTCTCACCCGCCGACGTCGACGTATCCCCCGAGGAGCGGCGCCGGATCGCCGAAACCGGTTTCTACGCTTACCAATAGCCTCACCAAGACCAACAGCTGCCGGCTCCCCTGCGGGACCGGCAGTTGGGTTGTGCACCCGTCCTGACCGAGGGTTGACATCTGGGTCGGCCCGCTGAGTCGGTACGCTGGCAATTGCCGTGCGAACGGACGCGGCGACGACACTCTCGTCATCCTCATCGGTAAGGTCGGGGCTCTCCTTGAAGGCATTCTTTGGGATCCTTGCGTTGGTGCTGTTCGCCTTCTGGCTGCTGCTGATCGCGCGCGTGGTGATCGAGTTCATCCGCTCGTTCAGCCGCGACTGGCGTCCCACCGGCATCACCGTGGTGATCCTGGAGATCATCATGTCGATCACCGACCCGCCGGTGAAGCTGCTGCGCCGGCTGATCCCGCAACTCACCATCGGTGCGGTCCGTTTCGACCTGTCCATCATGGTGTTGTTGTTGGTGTCGTTCATCGCCATGAACATGGCTATGCAAGCGGCGGCGTGAGCTTCCCACCGCCGCTTCGGTTGCGACGTTTCGGCCACGGTTCGGCGTCAGTTTGGCGCGCGATTTCAAATCTTAAGAAGACGGAATTTAGAGTTTGAAATTCGGCCTTATTTATTGATCCAATCGGCAACCGGCGAGTCTGGTGTGACAGGATGGACGGCAGTTGCACGATGGCTACCACTCCGTTCTACACTTTCCAGAGCGTTAGACAGGAACTTGAGGGGAACGAACAATGCCGCTTACACCAGCTGACGTCCACAATGTGGCGTTTAGCAAGCCTCCTATCGGCAAGCGCGGTTACAACGAAGACGAGGTAGATGCCTTCCTCGACTTGGTGGAGAACGAGCTGACGCGGCTTATCGAAGAGAATTCCGATCTACGCCAGCGAATCAGCGAGTTGGACCAGGAGCTGGCCGGAGGGGCCGGCGCCGGTGCTGCCTCTGTTGCCGCGGCGCCCACTCAGGCGCTTCCCATCCCCGAGCCCGAATCCGAGCCCGCCCCGCCTCCGACGGTGGTCGCCCCGGTGGCCGCATCGGCCGGGACGAACGAGGAACAGGGCATGAAGGCCGCCCGGGTTTTGACGTTGGCCCAAGACACTGCCGACCGGCTCACCAGCACTGCCAAAGCCGACTCCGACAAGATGCTGGCCGATGCCCGGGCCAACGCCGACCAGATCCTGGGCGAAGCCCGCCACACCGCCGAGACCACGATCGCCGAGGCCCGGCAGCGCGCGGAGGCAATGCTGACCGACGCCCAGACCCGCTCCGAGAGTCAGCTGCGTCAAGCGCAGGAAAAGGCCGACGCCCTGCAGGCGGACGCCGAGCGCAAGCATTCCGAGATCATGGGAACCATCAACCAGCAGCGCACGGTGCTGGAAGGCCGTCTCGAGCAGCTGCGTACCTTCGAACGCGAGTACCGCACCCGGCTCAAGACCTACCTGGAATCGCAGCTTGAGGAGCTGGGCCAGCGCGGATCTGCGGCTCCGGTGGATTCCAGCGCCGATGGCGGGGGATTCGACCAGTTCAGTCGGGGGAATAACTAGCCGGGTAGCGTGCCGGTCACTCGCCAGTTCTCGAGGTCGGCACACCAGAGCTGCCAGACCTGGCAGTCCCGCTCGTCGGCCGGAGGTAACCGATGTTGATCATTGCGCTGGTTCTAGCTCTGATTGGGCTCGCGGCGCTGGTATTCGCGGTTGTCACCGGCTACGAATTGGTAGCCTGGGTATGCATTGGTGTCTGTGCCGTCGGCGTGGTGCTGCTGATCATCGATGCGCTGCGTGAGCGCCGGATGCGCGCCGAGGGTGGCAACGACGAAGACGAAGCAGACCAAGGTGCTGAAGACGAAGAAGACTACGTCGACTACCCGGAGGAAGCCGCGGACGAGGACGACGCTGAGACGGAAGAATCGGAAGAACTAGAAGAACCGGAAGAATCCGAAGAAGCCGACAGCGACGCGACCGAATCGGCAGTACACGGCGAGGACCGGGCCAAGTAGGCGGCCTCACTCGGTAGCCGTGGCCAGCAGCTCGCGCACCTCGTCGTCGCTGACCTGGTGAAAATCGCGGTAGACCTGGCCGACGGCATCGAACGCGGCCGGCATGGTCGCGCACACCACGTCATCGGCTTCCCGCGCGAGCTCGTGACAGGCGGACTGCGGACCCACCGGGACCGCCACGATTATCGATTTGGGGGCGGAGTCGGCCTCCACGGCCCGCAACGCGCGGACCGCGGCCAGCATGCTGGCGCCGGTAGCGATGCCGTCGTCGACGAGGATCACGATCTTTCCCTGCGGATCCGCGAGGGGGCGCCCGCCCCGATATGCCCGCTCGCGACGCTGCAGTTCGACCGTTTCACTGTCGATCACCACGCGCACCTGCTCGTCGGTGATATGCAAGCTGGACACCACGCTTTTGTTCATCACGACGCCGCCGCCGCTGGCCAGCGCACCCATGGCGAGTTCGGTCCAGCCCGGCACCCCGAGCTTGCGAACCAGGAACACGTCCAGCGGGGCGTGCAGCGCCGAGGCGACCTCCCAGCCGACCGGAACACCACCCCGGGCCAGCCCCAGGACGAGCAAGTCTCCCTGGCCGCGGTACCGCCCCAGTTCCTCGGCCAGTACGCGGCCTGCCTCGCGGCGATCACGGAAGGTGCGCGCCGGTGTCCGCCTGAGAAAGCTTGGTGGGTTCATGGGACTCCTGGGACCAAGCCTAAAGCCAGGCGCGCCGAGCGTGTGACCTATGGACAACCTTGCCGTCAAGCTGCCCCACGGTCACTCCATCGGGCGACTACCTCGCCGGCGAAGTCGAGCATCTGGTCAAGGCTGGGGAACATTGCGAAGGCGTCCACGATCGCCTCATCCGCACCGGACCTGGCGAGGCGCTCGAGCCTGCCGGCAACCGAGTCAACGGACGTGCCCGGTTCGAGGTTGATCCGCACGGCCGTCTTCAGCGCGTCAGGATCGCGGCCCGCGTCCTGCGCCGCACGGCGCGCAATCGACCACAAGTGGTCGGTGACCTCGTCCTGTAGCCCCTCGACCCCGAGCCAGCCGGTGCCGCTGCGGCCGACCCGGCGCATCGCGGCCTCGCTGGCACCGCCGATCCAGATGGGCGGACCGCCTGCCTGGACCGGGCGCAGGTCGGCATGGACCGGCGGCAGCGAGAAGAACTCGCTGTCCCAGGACACCGGGGTGGTCGTCCACCACTCGTGCAGGAACGCCAGCAGGTCATCGAGCATCTTCCCGCGCCGGTGCCAGTCCGCGCCACGGGCGATGTCGTGCTCGTCCTTCATCCACCCGATTCCCACGCCCACGTCAAGGCGGCCGTCGCTGAGCACGTCGAGCGTGGTCAGCAGCCGCGCCAGATGCACCGGCTCGTAGTAGAACGTGCTGAGCGTGCTGGCGTTCAGCCGCACCCGGCTGGTCGCCGTCGCGGCGACCGTCCACAGCAGCACCGGATCGAGGTAACGGGTCATCTGCGGCGGGTACGGCTGCTCCTTGCCCGGATAGGTGCTGTGCATATCGACCGGCGTGACCAGGCGATCGCCGACCCACAGCGTGTCGTAGCCCAGGTCCTCGAGTCCGCGGCAGAACGCGCTCAGACCAGCGGCGCTGCTGATAGCGGGCCCGACGATGGGAAGTGCGAAACCAAGCTTCATCGCGGGAATCCTCTCCGGGCAGACCATCGTCCGCCCTTGATATCGTTTCGGTGATCCATCAACCATTGTCTGGGCGCACGGCGCCCCTGTTCGTTCACGGCGTGGACCGGGGTCGGTGCGGCTCAGCCGGGAACGGTGGCGCCGAGGGCGAAGTCGAAGTTCCCCACCCCGTGGCGGGCGAGACCCATCATGACCAGGCCCGTTCCTTCCAGCCAGTGCGCCATTTTCAAGTCGCCGACGTCTAGCGGGCGCAGCGCGAGGCTCGCGATGAACGCCGCCACGCCCGCCTTGGCCTGCGCGTCGTCGCCGGCGATGAAGACGTCGAGCGGCCGGCCCTGGGCCAGGACCACACCGAAGATGGTGTTGAATGCCTTCACCACGCTGGCGCTGGCCGGGGCCGCCTTGGCAACATGCTGCGCGATCGAGGTGCCATCGGGGATGGCCAGCCCGTCGGCCGCGGCATTGAAGGGGTTGCTGATGTCGACGATGACCTTGCCCGCGAGGGCGTCTCCGTACTGGGCGACGACCGGAACGACGTTGTCGTACAACAGGGCCACGATGACGATGTCCCCGGCCGGGACGGCGCCGAACTTTCCCGTCGTTGCGCCGCCGCCCAGAGCCTTGGCCAGGTCGGCGGCCTTGGACTGATCGCGGCCGATGACCTCGACGGTGTTGCCGCCCGCTACCGACAGCGCGCCGATGGTGCGGGCCATGTTCCCGGTTCCGACGATGCTGATGCTGCTCATGATGTATCCCGTTTTTGGATGGACGATCGAAAAGGTTGACTGGTCCACCTTAAGCACGGTTTGGTGACGT
>NZ_DATJYB010000170.1:0-2915 GCF_035499775.1 Mycobacterium sp.
CGACGAGCGCCTCCCGCCCGTTGCGCGTGCCGCCCGTGACCTGGCTACCGGGGCCGCGGTCAACGGGCAAAGGCTCGCCGGTAAGCATAGATTCGTCGACTGCTGACCACCCGCTCACGACGGTCCCGTCGAGCGGAATCGTCTCATTTGGCCGCACCCGCACCAGCGCCCCCACCGGCACGCTTTCGGGCGCGACGAGATCGCCGCGCTCGCTGCCGGGATCGGTGACCACCCGGGCCAAGGGCGGGCGCAGCGAAAGCAGCGAGTGCATGGCGCCTGCGGCGCGGCGGCGTGCGCCGGCCTCGGCGGCGCGTCCGCTGACCAAGACGGCGACAATGAGCGGCGCCATGGCGTAGTGCAGTCGTCCCGCGAACGCGCCGCCGCCGCTGCCGACGTGGATATGGCGGCCCCCGACGGCGATGACTTCCGCGGCCTGCACGGCGAGCGCGGCGAGCGTGCCCAAAGCGATCAGGGTGTCCATGCTCACTGCGCCATGACGCAGCAGGCGAGCGGCGTTGCGGAGGAACGGCCAGCCGCCGGCGAACTCGACGACCACGGCCAGGACGAGGACGATCCATCCCGTACCCGCGGTCTGGGGCAGCAGGAGCGACACCAGCAACGCGGCGATCGCCAGGGGCCAGGAGATGATCGCCCGCAGCACCCAGCGGTCGCTGTGCTGATGGCGAGCGGATCCAGCGGCGGCATCGACGGCCTTGGCGCTGTAGCCGGCGTCGGCGATGATCTGGCAGAGCTCGCCGACGCTAACCGCTGAACCGCTGTAGGAGACGAACGCCCGGGCCGTGGCCAGGTTGACCGAAGCACTGGCCACGGCCGGCACACGGCCGAGCGCGTGCTCGATCCGCGCAGCGCAGGCACCGCAGTGCATGCCGCCGAGCTCAAGCTCGGCGGTGGCGAAAGGAACGTCCCTTGCCTGCGCCGGCGGTGTCGTCTGCGAGGAAGTGGTCAGCACTGCGACCCGGCTCCTGGAGATCTCGGATTAGCTCAGCTACGACGGACGGGATATCTCCCTAACTGTGAAAGGTGAGGGTTTGCACGGTGCGGGTGGATGCGTTGTGCCCAGGCTGGGACGCGCCGTCGATGGCGTACACGGTGCTGCCGATCACCGCGACGCCCAGCCCGTGCCGGGGTGCGGCCAGGCTCGGCAGGACGGCCCAGGTCGAGCTAGCCAGGTCATAGGCCCAGACGGTCCTGTACACGGTGCCGATGCTTTCCCCGCCGGCGATGATCAGCTGGCCGCCGACGATCGCCGCGCCGGCGTCGCTGATCTTGCCCGGAGCGGGGGGCAGCTCGACCCACCGGTCAGCGACCGGGTCGAAGCGCTGCACCGCCGCGGTGTTGGAGGTGACCTCGAGCCGGCGCCCGCCGACGGTGTACAGGTACCTGCCATCCGACGCGGCCGCCAGGTGATCTCCCGGAACCGGGATCCCGGCCGCGTCGTGCCAGTTGGTGCCGTCGAAAATCTCCGTGGGGATGACCTCTGAGGGGGTAGTGCCAGCGGTCCGCCCGCCGGCCACGACGATCTCGTTCCCCACCACCGCCGCCGCGCCGGCGGCCCGCGCATGGTGCAGTGGAGGCCCGTCAACCCAGGCGGTCAGGTTCTGGTTCAGGTGCAGCACTCGGGCCGAGGCGACCCCGATGATCTCGCTGCCCCGTGGCTCGAACCCGCCGATCACCCACACCGTGTTGTGGTACGACACCATCATCGCGTGATGCAACGGGACCGGCAGGTTCGGACCCTGGCTCCACGCGCCGATCGTGGGGTCGTAGAACTCGGTCTTCGCCGTGGCATGTTGCGCGTCGGTCAATCCGCCGGCCACCCAGATCCGGCCACTCTGATCCACCGCCGCACCCACCTGCTGGGTTGCGTACAGCGAATCACTCCCCAGCTGCCAGCCCCCGGCCGGCTGAGCGGGCCCCCGGGGCACGGTGAGGGTTTGCAGGGTGCGGGTGGATGCGTTGTGCCCGGGCTGGGATGCGCCGTCGATGGCGTACAGGGTGCTGCCGATCGCCGCGACGCCCAGCCCGTGCCGGGGTGCGGCCAGGCTCGGCAGGACGGCCCAGGTCGAGCTGGCCAGATCATACGCCCAGACGGTCCTGAACACGGTGCCGATGCTTTCGCCTCCGGCGACGATCAGCCGACCGCCGACGATCGCCGCGCCGCAGTCGCTGACCTTGCCCGGCGCGGCCGGCAGCTGGACCCACCGGTCAGCGGCCGGGTCGAAGCGCTGCACCGCCGCGGTGTTGGAGGTGACCTCGATCCGGCGCCCGCCGACGGCGTACAGGTACTTGCCGTTCGACGCGGCCGCTAGGTGATCTCCCGGAACCGGGATGCCGGCGGCGTCGTGCCAGCTGACACCGTCGAAAATCTCGGTGGGGATGACCTCCGCGGGGGTAGTTCCGGCGGTCCGCCCGCCGACCACGACGATCTCGTTCCCCACCACCGCCGCTGCGCCGGCGCCCCGCGCATGGTGCAGTGACGGTGCCTCAACCCAGCCGGTCTGGGCCGGGTTCAGGTGCAGCACCCGGGCGGAGGCGACCCCGTATATCTCGCTGCCCCGTGGCTCGAAGCCACCGATCACCCACACCGTGCCCTGGTACGACACCATCATCGCGTGATGCAGCGGGAACGGCAGATCCGGGCCCGGGCGCCAGGTGCGGGTCGTGGGGTTGTAAGACTCCGTCTGCGCCGTGGCATGTTGCGCGTCAGTCAAACCGCCAGCCACCCAGATCCGGCCACTCTTATCCACCGCCGCACCCACCTGCTGGGTTGCGTACAGCGAAGCACCCCCCAGCTGCCAGCCAGGCTTCGCAACGGGCTTGGCGGACGTCGACGGCACGGCGGTGCCGCCATGCGAGCCCGAAGCGCTCACGCCCGCCCAGATGCCCACGCCCGC
>NZ_DATJYB010000171.1:0-33688 GCF_035499775.1 Mycobacterium sp.
CCAAACTCACCAGCCAGATCCCCGCCGGCCGCCCCGGCCGGCCCGAAGAAGTCGCCCGCGTTGTCCACTTCCTGGCCGCCGACGCCTCGTCCTACATCACCGGACAAGTGTGGAGTGTCAACGGCGGCATGGACATGTGACCCCGCACGCAGCAATCTCAGGCCGGCACTGCCGGGTAGTCGGGCGTCCACCGCACTTGCGTGATGCGTTGGTTTATTTCTTCATCGCTGCGTTTGGGGGCGACACCGTCGGCGACGGCTTCTGCGGCGACGGCATGGGCGATGCGCACTGCCACGTCGGGCACATCTGGCCACGCCGGCAGTAGGGGCTGGCAGGGGTCACTAAGAGCAGGTGACGCCTCGCCGAGGGCCGCTGCGGCAACTCGCAGCATCTCGTCCGTGACCCGGGTCGCCTGCGCAGCGGTCACGGCAAGCCCCATCGCGGGGAAGATGTAGACGTTGTTGCATTGCGCGACGGGCCTTTCGACGCCGTTGCGCCGCAGCGGTGCAAACGGCGAGCCGGTGGCTATCAGCGCGCGCCCGTCGGTCCACTGGTCCAGTTCCAACGGATGTGCCTCGGCGCGGCTTGTCGGGTTGGACAGCGGAAAGATGATCGGCCGCTCAGTTTTACTGGCGAGCTCGCGCACGATGTCCTCGGTGAAGGCACCGGCGGCGGTGGACAGGCCTAGCAGGACACCGACGTCAATTTGGTGGACGACGTCGGCGAGCTGGGGCGGCCCCGACAGGTTCCACTCCGCCACTCGGTGGGCGGGTTGTGCGAATTCACGCTGCCCATGCGAAAGGTCGGTGCGGTCGTCAGTGAGCAAGCCGACCACGTCGACCACCCAAATTCGCTGCCGGGCCTCGTGTTCGGACAGTCCCTCGCTCATCATCTCCCGGCGGATCATGTCGACGACCCCGATGCCGGCTGAGTCTGCGCCGAGCATGACGACCTGTTGCTGGGACAGCGGGCGGCCGGCGACTTTGGCGGCGCCATGCAGTGCGCCGAGGGTGACCGCGGCGGTGCCCTGGATGTCGTCATTGAAGGTCAGCAGCTTGTCGCGGTAGCGGGCCAGGATCGGCAGTGCGTGCGCGGTGGCGAAGTCTTCCCACTGCAGCAGCACATCGGGCAGTCGCTCGTGCACGGTGGCGACTAACTCGTCGATGAAGGCGTAATAGTCGTCGTCGCCGATCCGTCTGTGGCGCCAGCCGAGGTACTGCG
This sequence comes from Mycobacterium sp., assembly GCF_035499775.1. Lineage (GTDB taxonomy): Bacteria > Actinomycetota > Actinomycetes > Mycobacteriales > Mycobacteriaceae > Mycobacterium. Next base: position 1,222 of record NZ_DATJYB010000171.1, read on the forward strand.
GGTCGTCGAGGAGTTCGACGTTGTCGGTGCCCACGTCAAGCACAATCGGGAGAGTGCGAGCAGGGTGGATGGCGCCGATCAGGGTATAAAGCGAAAGCTTTCCGACGGGGATGCCCGTGCCGCCGATGCCCTGGTCGCCTAGACCGAGGATCCGCTGCCCGTCGGTCATCACTATCACGTCGACGTCGCGTTGGGGTCGGTTGCACAGCACCTCGTCAAGGCGGTCGCGGTCGGCATAGGAGACGAACAATCCCCGCGGCCGCCGGTAGATTTCGCTGAAACGCTGGCAGGCCTCACCGACGGTTGGGGTGTAGACGATCGGCAGGGCTTCGGGGATGTGGTCGCGCAGCACCCGGTAGAACAGGGTTTCGTTGCGGTCCTGCAACGCGCGCAGATAGATGTGCTTGTCGAGATCGTCACGGCGAGTGGAGAACTCATGCCAGCAATGGTCGGCTTGTTCAGCGAGGGTCTTCACAGCGGGCGGCAGTAGGCCCACGAGGCCGAGCCTGTGGCGCTGTGGGCCGCACGCCCAGATGAAAGCTCCGGGAAGTACGGATTTCCCGTAGACGCTAAGCCGATCGCCCAGTTGCGGATGAACTCGGGATGACCACCGGCAGGCTGGGCAGAGGAGTCGGCAAGGAAAAGCCGGGCCCTTGATGAGCATCGAATTAACTACACCCGTCCCGCGGTCAGTTTTCACGTGCCGACGACACTGACCTAGCACTGAGCGCCCTCTAGCTGGGTTAGCTCCCCGTCGAACCATGCGGTTGCATAGCGGATGTGATTTTTGACCTGGTCAGTAGCTTCCGCCTTGAGGTCCAAGCCGTCGATGATCTGCTCGGCGAGATGACGAGGATAATCGCACGACCCTTGCGTTCCACAACTACAGGCAACCTCGGTATCGTCACCGTCACCGCTCGCGCAATGTTCGTCGATTATCTGACGGATTCGTTCAGTAAGTCTGTGGCGTATACGCTCAGCGGGATCGGGCATGTCGCTTCTCTGCTGAATAGCTTTCCTACGGCTTGCGTCATCGTCTCTCTCGCACGCGGATCGGCGTAGGGTCCGAAGTCATCGTTAGCGTCGCGGCTGGGGGCAAAACACCGGAAGGGCTCGGTAACGGACGCTGAAGCTTGCATTTTCATGCTGTCCATCCACCTCGCCATCAAATGCAATAGTGGTCGGCCCGTCGACGCAGCTGAAGCTGAACTCCGGAACATGCTGCTCGTGATACAGCCGGCTGCGTACCAGCCGCCCGGCCATCATCGCCGTCATGACGCGGATCTTGCTGAACGGTCTCCCGGCTTCCAGAATTCGCACATCGATCAGCCCATCATCGATCCGGTTGCGTTGCGCCGGCGCGAATCCGGACGGCAGGTACGTGGAGTTGCCCAGGAAGAACAGCGAGGTCTGGAGGGTCTTGTTGTCGTAGCGGATACGCACCGGCTCCTCATTCCGCAAGGTACGCAGCATTGCGTACGCCGCCGCAGGCGGCTTACCGATCTTGTGTTCAAGCCGTTCGCGGGCCCGCACGAAACTGGGGTAGGCGCCGATGCTCGAGGTGTTGATGATCATTCGAGTGTCGTTGAAGCACATGAGATCGACGCAGAAAACGCTGCCCTCCCGTATCGCCCGAATGGTCTTGCCCACGTCCTCACAGCCAATGTCCTTGGCGAAGTGGTTGAATGTGCCGGCCGGGAAAACAGCCAGCGGACGGCCGCTATCCACCGCGGCAGCCGCCGCGCATGCGATGGTTCCGTCGCCACCACCGACGCACAACACTTCGGCCCGCTCGGCCGCCGCACGCATCACCTTTTCGATGTCGTCGTTGGAGGCCAGTTGGATGATCTCGGCGTTGGGCAATTCCCGGCGAACCTGGGCGATCACCCGTTCCCCGGTCCCGCCGCCCGCGGCGGGGTTGACGACCACGACCAGGCCGGCACCGTCCGGCCGCGGCGGCGTATCGACGCGCAGCGGGTCGGCGTTCGGCAGATGGTTTTCGACGATCGGGGGGACCAGACGCCCACCCAACACGGCGATGGACGCGCCAATACCGAAGCCTGCCAACACATCACTGGGATAGTGCGCCCCCGTCGCGACGCGCGAAAGCCCGACCAGACCGGCCAGCACGGCGAGCACCAGCCCCAGCGTTGGGTTTTCCAGCCCGACACCGACCGCGAACGCTGCCGCGCTGGCGGAATGACCGGAGGGCATCGAGTAAGACCTCGGAAGGGGCAGGCGCCGCGCCAACGGAACCGACCCGAATCGGGGCCGCTGGCGTCGCCACACCCGCTTAGCCAGCTGATTGGTAATCGCACTTGTCACCGCCAGGCTGACGACACCGCGGCCCGCGCCGCGCCGCGCCGAGCGACTCCCCGAGAGCGCCATAGCAGCCGCTATCGCAAACCACAGCTTGGCGTTATCGGCGGCACGGCTGAGCGTTGGCATCGCGGTGTCAAGCAACGGGCTGCGCGAGTCCGCGATCGCCTCAAACACCTCAGCGTCGAGGGCACCGAGGCCCTTGCTGATCTGCCGCAGCCCGGGCGATGTGTGCGGCGTCGTCTTCATCAAATCAATCTATACCTCGACGACTTCAATCTGACCCGAATGAAGCGGAGGCCCTGATGGTGCTCCTCGGCGTCGCCCAGAATCTCAACACAGGTGGCTGGCAGGAGTGACTGCCCGTACTCCCGCCGTCCCAGACCCCTTGGCGGCTCGCTGAATACCGCGGTTGACACCCTTGACCCCGGCCTCACCCGACCGGCCAGCCACTGACCGACTGCCTTTACTCCAGCCGTCGCGGATCCCTCGGCGGTTCCTTGAATACCGCCTATCACTCCCTTGGCCGCGGCCCCGACCAGCCAGCGCACCAAAGCTAACCTCCTATAGGACATTTGGGGCCTGCGTGACCGTCGGTGCCGCCCGTGCTCAGTTCGGCGCGCTGTTCACGTACGACGACAGCTGGGCCCGTGGGCGTGGCAAGGCTTGTCGATCGCGCTGTTCGCGTTTCGTACTCACAGGACGCCAACCCATCGCCGGCGCCAGCGCGCGTGCTACGGCGTCGGCGAAGCCATCGCCGATTTCCAGGAGAGGCTGCTCTAGACCCGAATGTCGGCGGTGACCGCGTCGGTCAACCGGATCAGTTCCTGCGGAGCCACCGCGACGTCCCAGTGCCGCTTGCCGGCACTGCACAGCACCCGGTCCCACGCCAAGGCCGAATTATCCACCACGGTCCGCAACCGCCTGCGCTGACCGAAAGGAGAGATGCCGCCGACCACATAGCCGGTGACCCGTTCGGCGGCCGCGGGTTCGGCCATGCTGGCTTTGGCCACACCAAGCGCCGCCGCAGTCGCCTTCAGCGACAACTTCGACGGGACCGGAACAACGGCGACAGCCAATTCACGGGGCAGCGCGATGATCAGCGTCTTGAAGACCTGTTCGGGCGCGAAATCGCCGGAGTCGGACAGGTCGGTGACGACTTCGAAATGCAAGATCTCGTGCGGCACACCGGCTTTGACCAGCGCGGCGATCGCCGGTGTTGCTGCGCCGGCCACGCGGGCTCAAGACTGGACGTACCCCGGCGGGTTGATCCCGTCCACCCAGAAGTCGACTCCGAGCTGTCCACCCGGTATGCAGTCATAGACGGACAGGTCCTTGACGCCGGATTCCACCAGCACGTCCTCGCACAGCAGCATGTTGCCGGTGTACTCCTTGGACGGCTTGTTGAGGATGACGTAGGCCGCGTCGGCGTACACCTCGGGCTTTCGCGCCCGGGCCATCGCCTCATCGCCGCCGAGCAGGTTCTGTACGGCGGCGGTGGCCACCAGCGTGCGGGGCCAGAGGGTGTTGGACGCGATGCCCTCGTCGCGCATCTCCTCGGCGATGCCCAGCGCGCACAACGTCATGCCGAACTTGGCCATCATGTAGGCCGTCGGCTTGAGCCACTCCTTACCGAGCAGCACCGGCGGCGACAGCGTCAGGACGTGCGGATTCTCCCGGCCCTTCATGTGGGCCAGGCATGCTTGCGACACCGCATAGGTGCCACGCACCTGGATGCCGTTCATCAGGTCGAAGCGCTTCATCGGCACCTCGGAGATGGACCCCAGGTTGATCGCCGAGGCGTTGTTCACGCAGATGTCGATGCCGCCGAACTGCTCGACGGTCTTGGCCACCGCGGAATCGACGGAATCCGGGTCGCGGACGTCCCCGACGATCGGCAGGGCCTGACCGCCCGCTTCCTCGAGCTCCTTGGCCGCCGTGTACACCGTTCCCGGCAGCTTGGGGTGCGGGTCGGCGGTCTTGGCGATCAGGGCGATGTTGGCGCCGTCTTCGGCGGCTCGTTTGGCGATCGCGAGACCGATACCGCGGCTCGCGCCCGAAATGAACATGGTCTTGCCTTGGAGGGACATGGCGTCACAGTAACGTCCTGCGTGACACGTTCTGGCCGCGGGACCGGCAGCGCGAATCGGGCATCGGAAATAGCGCGCAGGTTGACGCTGTTGATTGATGAGGTTTCTGCAGCTAATTGACTGACGCAAGGCCCTTACAGACACTGTCGGTCACAGCCTTTAGATTAAGAGGAGGATTCTGGTGTCAACGGCGACGAGCCTGTTGGGTGAGGAGCAGTTGGCTCGCTTGTTTGCAGAAGGGACTGTGCTAATCGACATGCCCGATATAGACGGCGTCACCGAGTTGGACATCCCCGAGCCCGAACCACCTGAGGAGACGGACGCGGAGCTGACGGCGCGCTTCGAGCGCGACGCGATTCCGCTGCTGGACCAGCTGTACGGCGGTGCACTGCGAATGACGCGCAATCCTGCCGATGCCGAGGACCTGCTCCAGGAGACGATGGTGAAGGCCTACGCGGGGTTCCGGTCGTTCCGCAGGGGAACCAACCTCAAGGCCTGGCTGTACCGGATCCTGACCAACACCTATATCAACAGCTACCGCAAGAAGCAGCGCCAACCAGCGGAGTATCCGACCGAGGCAATCACCGACTGGCAGCTGGCCGCGAATGCCGAGCATTCCTCCACCGGGTTGCGTTCGGCCGAGGTCGAAGCGCTCGAGTCGCTGCCGGACACCGAGATCAAAGAAGCGCTGCAGGCACTGCCGGAAGAGTTCCGGATGGCGGTTTACTACGCCGATGTCGAGGGTTTCCCGTACAAAGAGATCGCCGAGATCATGGATACGCCGATTGGAACCGTGATGTCGCGGCTGCATCGCGGTAGACGTCAGCTGCGTGGTCTCCTGTCCGACGTGGCCAAAGAGCGGGGCTTTACCCGCGGTCAGCAGGCGCCCGAGGAGGTGTCGTCATGAGCGAGTTTCCCGGCCCGGCCGACGCCTGCGCCGACGGCGTACAACCCGACCACGATTCGCATGGTGCCCTCGGTTGTGCGCAAGTGATCGCCGAGGTGTGGACTCTGCTCGACGGTGAATGCACCCCGGAGTCGAGAGAGAAGCTGCGCCGCCACCTCGAGGCGTGCCCCGGATGCTTCCAGCATTACGGGCTCGAGGAGCGGATCAAGGCATTGATCGCGACCAAGTGCAGCGGCGAGAAGGCCCCTGAGGGCTTACGGGAGCGTCTGCGACTGGAGATCCGCCAGACCACGATCATCCGTGGCGGGCCCTAGCCTGCGTGAAAACGGCCGCTTAGGAGTTGGGCCGCTTGCCGTGGTTGGCTTTGCTGTACTTGCGGTCGCGCTTCTTCCGGCCACGCTTGGCCATCGTTAACCTCCGTCGTTCGTCAGATGCTGGGCAGGCTGGGTACGTTAAGCTCCGCCGGTTATCCGCCATTCTCCCATGAGGCCTGTGGCAGCGCGTCGGAAGCCCACGCGCCGTCGTTCCGGCGGGTCTTATGGTTCGATATACATGAGCCTGAGGGACTGGCAGTCAGCATGCGGGATGGCCGATACGAGTGGGGTGAAGATGGCCGAGGATGTTCGTGCCGAGATCGTGGCCAGCGTGCTCGAAGTTGTTGTGAGCGAGGGCGACCAGATCGGCAAGGGCGACACCGTGGTGCTGCTCGAGTCGATGAAGATGGAGATCCCCGTGCTGGCCGAAGTCGCCGGCACCGTCAGCAAGGTCAGCGTGTCGGTGGGCGACGTCATCCAGGCCGGCGACCTCATCGCGGTGATCAGCTAGCCGTTGGACCCGACACAAGAGCAATCCGGGAGCGACTCGGGGGTACGTCATGTCCACTCTCGGTGATCTGCTTGCCGAACACACGATGCTGCCGGGCAATGCGGTCGACCACCTGCATGCGGTGGTAGGGGAGTGGCAGCTGCTGGCCGATCTGTCCTTCGCCGATTACCTGATGTGGGTTCACCGCGACGACGGCGTACTGGTGTGTGTGGCGCAATGCCGGCCGAATACCGCGCCCACGGTTCTGCAGACTGACGCGGTGGGCAGCGTCGTCAGTGACGACCGACTGCCGCTCGTCGCCGCGACGTTCGCTTCCGGCACTGCCGAGCGGGAAAGCGATGTGAGCCAACCGCATTCGTGGCAACTGCCGGGCCCGAACGTCGAGGCCTCCCCGGTACGGTATGGCAAGCAGGTGGTGGCGGTGTTGACGCAGCACCAAACCGAGGTGGTAGCCGAGCGCAATTATGGCCAGCTGGAGACCGCTTACCGCGAGTGCGCCACAGATCTTCTGCACATGCTGGCCGACGGCACGTTTCCCGACGTGGGAGACGTGGCCATGTCGCGTTCCACCCCGCGGGCCGGCGACGGCTTCATCCGCCTTGATGTCGATGGCGTCGTCGCCTACGCCAGCCCCAACGCGCTATCGGCCTATCACCGGATGGGCCTGACCACCGAGTTGGAGGGCCACAATTTCATCAAGGTGACGCGGCCGCTCATCTCGGACCCCTTCGAGGCCCAGGAAGTGGCCGAGCACGTGCTGCACCTGTTGGCGGGCGGGTCGAGTATGCGGATGGAGGTCGACGCAGGAGGCGCCACAGTGCTGCTGCGGACGCTGCCGCTGGTGGTTCGCGGCGCCAACGCGGGGGCGGCGATCCTGATCCGCGACGTCACCGAGGTCAAGCGCCGGGACCGGGCCCTGATATCCAAGGACGCCACCATCCGTGAAATTCACCACCGGGTGAAAAACAACCTGCAGACCGTCGCGGCGCTGCTGCGCCTGCAGGCGCGGCGGACGGTCAACGCCGAAGGGCGGGAGGCGCTGATCGAATCGGTGCGCCGGGTGTCGTCGATCGCCCTGGTCCATGACGCGCTGTCGATGTCGGTGGACGAGCAGGTCAACCTCGACGAAGTCATCGACCGGATTTTGCCGATCATGAACGACGTGGCGTCGGTGGACCGGCCGATCCGGATCAACCGAGTTGGCGACCTCGGCGTGCTGGACTCCGACCGCGCCACGGCACTGATCATGGTGATCACCGAATTAGTGCAAAACGCCATCGAGCATGCGTTTGACCCGATGGTCGCGGAAGGATCGGTGACGATCCGCGCCGAGCGTTCGGCGCGGTGGCTGGATGTCGTGGTTCACGACGATGGGCGCGGCCTGCCGGAGGGATTCAGCCTGGAGAAGTCGGACAGCCTGGGCCTGCAGATCGTACGGACTCTGGTGTCGGCTGAGCTGGACGGCACGTTAGGCATGCGGGAAGGCTCCGGGCACGGCACCGACGTGGTGCTACGGGTACCGATCGGCCGCCGGGCCCGGTTGCTGCTGTAACGCGGGCACGCAACAGTGCGGCCCCGACGGTTGTCGGGGCCGCACTGTGTGGAACTAGGTGAAACTGGTTCAGACTCCGCTACGGGCCTTCGTCCGGGTGCTACGACGCTTGAGCGCGCGTCGCTCATCTTCGCTCATGCCGCCCCAGACGCCCGAATCCTGACCTGTGTTCAAAGCCCAGGCGAGACATTCGGTGGTCACCTGGCATCGATTGCAGACCAGTTTCGCGTCAGCGATCTGCGCGAGCGCCGGGCCACTGTTCCCTACCGGGAAAAACAGCTCGGGATCTTCGTCACGGCAGACCGCCTTGTGGCGCCAATCCATTAGTACTTACTCCTCACTGAGTGCGCAGCAAGGTGCACGGGCTTATTTCTTCTGCGGTTAGCGCTTGCACAAGAAAGGTTCCCGTACCCCTACAAATTTTCTGCGTGCAACCTTTCGATCGTTTCACAGGCTCTACAGATGTCAATAGCGTTAGTTAGCCCGTGGGCTATCTCACTTTGACGAACTCTTACCAAAGCCCTTACACAGTTGTACTACACTCCTGCGCTACTTCCCCAGAGATTTTCGTCTCAGAGTCCGTCGGCACAGCATTTACGCAGGTCAGAATGATTTTTTGGTGGGCGGGGCAACCACCGCAAGTGCGTCCCGAACCGCCCGGAACGTCATACTTTCGCGCACGCCCAGATACTCGCCGTCGAACTGAGTCGCCGCCGGCTCTCCGATGGACGTGATTCGCAGCCAAGGCGCGTCATCGTCACGGATGAGTTGTTTGGCTCGCGGGTTCGGCCGCTTCGCGAGGAGCTGGCTCAGTAATCGCAGCGTCGGAATCACCTTCATGCCGTCGACCGCGAACACTCCCAGGCCCGTCTCGAAGCTGCAGGCCGGATTGGTCACCATGGGCCGGTCGTTGCTGTAGGTCCACGGCGTGGTGTTGGACACCCACGCGAAGTGCACGCCCGCGACGGGGTCGCGGTCGGGTAGTTCCAGCGTGAGGGTCGGTTCGCGGCGTCTGAAGGCGATCGTGATCGGCACCGCCACCCGCCAGTAACGCAACGGAGTGACCTTGACGCCCTTGGCGCGCTGGGCTTCCACCCCGGCGACCACTTCCGCGTCGACGCCCATTCCCGCGTTGATCACGGCCCAGGTCTCACCGCAGTCGATGAGGCTGATCCGGCGCCAGGTCTGGTGGCGACGGTAGTCGTCGAGCAGTTGGATCACCTGGTTGGTGGCAGCCACCGGGTCTCGCGAGATGCCCAGGGACCTGGCCAGCACATTCGCCGAGCCGCCGGGCACCACGGCTATCGCCGGCAGGGATCTCGAGGGCCCGTTCGGGACGGAATCAGGACGACCCAGCAGACCGTTGACCACTCCGCTGATCGTCCCGTCGCCGCCGTGCACGACGACCAGGTCCACGCCGTGCTCGACGGCGGCGTGCCCGAGTTCGGTCCCGTGCCCTTTGTGGGTGGTGTGCTCGACGGTGAGCTCGAGGCGGCTTTTAAGCGCGTTCGCCAGAAGATCGCGTGCTGCTGCGGTGGTGGATGTGGCGGCGGGGTTGACGATCAGCACGGCGCGCATGATGCCCGAGCTTAGGCGGGCCGCTCAGCGGCCCGCCGACGGACCGCCGGGCGTGACTACGCTGACGCTGTGACGATTCCAGTCCGTGGCCCAGCCCCGGGTCCCGTGCGTGGCGCGGGTTTAATCGTCGGGCTGCAGGGCGGGGCCGCACTGGTGGTGGCCGCAGTCCTGGTGGTCCGCGGTCTCACCGGGGCCCAGCAGCACGGGGTCAACGGCCTGGGGACCGCGATCTGGTTCGCGCTGGTCGGCGGCGCGGTGCTGGCCGCGGGTTGGGCCCTGTGGACCGGCCGGCGCTGGGGCCGTGGGCTGGGAGTGTTCACCCAGGTGCTCCTGCTGCCGGTGGCGTGGTACCTGGCGGTGGGCTCGCATCAGCTGGCCTTCGGGATCCCACTGGCCCTCGTGGCGTTGAACGTATTGATATTGCTGTTCAGCCCTGCGGCCGTGCGCTGGGCAGCGAGCGCCTATCAGCAGGATTCCGCCAGCTCAGCCAAGCGTGAGCCGGACAGCCGGTAGGTGGTCCACTCGCTTTGCGGCGCGGCGCCGATCCCGTCGTACAACGCAATCGCATCGGAGTTCCAGTTCAGCACCGCCCAGGACAGTCGCGTGTAGCCGTTGTCGTGGCATTCGCGCGCCAGCTCCGAGAGCAGCGCGCGGGCCAGGCCGCGGCGGCGAAACCTGGCTCGCACGAACAGATCCTCCAAATAGATGCCGGCGACGCCGTCCCAGGTGGAGAAGCTGAGAAACCACAGCGCCATCGCGGCGACCTCGCCGTCAACCACCGCGACGTGTCCGTGCACCGTCGGCGAATTACTGAATAGCGCTGTGGAAATTTGTGTTTCGGTGACGGTGCATTGATCGGGGGCGCGCTCGAATTCGGCCAAACCGTGGATCATGTCCGCAATATCGACGGCGTCTTGCGGTATCGCGCGGCGGATGATCTCAGTCATGCGCAACTCCCAGGGCATTCAGAATCGTCGCGAATTTCGTTGTCGTCTCGTCAACTTCGTCGTCAGGATCCGATTCGGCGACAATGCCGCCGCCGGCGCGGGCGACGGCGGTGCGACGGTCGGCCGACAATTGCGCGCACCGGATGGACACCACCCAGTGGCCGTCGCCCGCCGCGTCGCACCATCCCACCGCGCCGGCGTAGAAACCGCGGTCGCCTTCCAGCTCGCCGATCAGCTCGGCTGCCGCCTGGGTAGGCACCCCGCCGACCGCCGGGGTGGGATGCAGCGCCAACGCCAGATCGATTGCCGTGGTTGAGGTGTCACGCAGCCGGCCGGTGATCGGGGTGCATAGGTGCCAGACCGCCGCAGTGCGGCTCAGCTGGGGTTCGGGAGCGATGCTCAGCTCATCGCACAGCGGCTCCAAGGCGACGCGCATCACGTCGATGACGAGTTGATGCTCATGGCGGTCCTTGGCCGAAGCGGCGAGTGCGGCGCCGTTGGCGGCGTCGGCTTCGGGATCGGTGGCACGGCGAGCCGAGCCGGCGAACGGTTGGCACACAACGCGATTGCCGGAGCGCGCGACCAATAGCTCTGGGCTGGCGCCCACCAGGGCCGCGCCCGCGTAGTCGTCGCCCGCCGGAGTCAGGTCGACGAGAAAGCCGTATGCGGCCGGGTCGGCGGCGGCCAACCGGCTCAAGATCATCCGGGCATCCAGTGGCGCGTCGGCAGCCAGTCGCAGCGCGCGGGCCAGCACCACCTTGCACAGCGAACTGTCAGGCGCGGCGAGCTGATCGCGTGCCCGGCTGATCCTGGCCCGGTACTCGTCAAGCCCTGGGAGATTGGCCGTGATGCGCACCGGCGGGACCGGGCCCGTCGGCCAGTCGGGCAGTGCGTCGGGCCGCGCCACCGCGCCCGGCGATACCAACGCGGCGGGTCTGCTCACGTCGAAAGGCAACGCACCCAACAGTATTGGCACCGTGCCGGAGCGCAGCGCGGCTTGCGCGGCACGCAGGTCGCCGTAGCGCGCCCGCACCCCGTCGGCAACCAGAGTCCCCCTCGGCCCGCATAGCGCGAACGGCGGTTCGGCGGTGCTCACCCGGGTGCGATCGCCTGCGGCTGGGCGGTCAATCCGAGCGCAGCGAGCTGTCGCACGCCGTGCTCGAAACCGCACACCGCGATGGAGCCGGCGAGCATCCAGAAGCGGCTGCCCTCGACCAGCGGCAGCTCCACCCAGCGTGTGATGACCGAACGCGAAAAGTGGCTATGGCCCACGAACACCACGTCGCGCGAGCTCATGTGCTCTAACGCCATTGCCACGGCCCGATCGGCGCGGTCGCTGACTTGCGCCACACTCTCGCCGCCGGGGCATCCGTGCGTCCAGACCAGCCAATCTGGAACCGATTCCTGGATCTGCGGGGTCGTCAACCCCTCGTAGGAGCCGTAATCCCATTCGGCCAGCAGGGAAGACACCTCGTCGACAACGAGCCCGGCCAACCTGGCTGTGGTCAGGGCGCGTATACGCGGGCTACTGATTACCAGCGGGTCAGCGAGTTCCAGTTCACGTAGAACGCGCCCGGCAAGCTCGGCCTGGACCCGGCCCGTGTCGGTCAGTTCGAGGTCTGTGCGGCCGGTGTGCTGGCCGGATTTCGACCATTCGGTCTCGCCGTGCCGGAGCAGTACAAGACGGTGATTGTGCAAGCCCATGCCGACCGATTCTGCCGGACGACATGCCGTGCCCACAGGCCGCAGCGTGTGGCGGCCGAACATGCCAGGATGGGCACTGTGACTAAGACCCGGGTACTGGCAGTGGCCAACCAGAAGGGCGGTGTGGCCAAGACGACGACGGTCGCTTCGCTGGGCGCGGCGATGGCGGATATCGGAAAAGAGGTGCTGCTGGTCGATCTGGACCCGCAAGGCTGTCTGACGTTCTCGCTCGGCCAAGATCCCGACAAACTGCCGGTGTCGGTGCACGAGGTGCTGCTCGGAGATGTCGAGCCCAACGCCGCGCTGGTCACCACCGACGAGGGAATGACGCTGCTGCCGGCCAACATCGACTTGGCCGGCGCCGAGGCGATGCTGCTGATGCGGGCCGGCCGTGAGTACGCACTCAAGCGTGCGCTGGCCAAGATCGAGGACTTCGACGTGGTGATCATCGACTGTCCGCCGTCGCTGGGGGTGCTCACGCTCAACGGGCTGACCGCCGCCGACGAGGTCATGGTGCCGCTGCAGTGCGAAACGCTCGCACACCGCGGCGTCGGTCAGTTTCTGCGCACCATCGCCGATGTCCAGCAGATCACCAACCCGGACCTGCGGCTGCTCGGCGCATTGCCGACGCTGTACGACTCGCGAACCACCCACACCCGCGACGTGCTACTCGACGTCGCCGACCGCTACGACCTGCCGGTGCTGGCTCCGCCGATCCCGCGCACGGTGCGTTTCGCCGAGGCCAGCGCGTCGGGCTCGTCGGTGATGGCCGGGCGCAAGAACAAAGGGGCGGTGGCCTACCGCGAGCTCGCGGAGGCGTTGCTCAAGCACTGGAAGTCCGGCAAGGCGCTGCCTACCTTCACCGTTGAGGTGTAGCCACAGCTAGCCGAGCGCCACGACGGTGTCGCCGCGCTGCTCGAACACTTTGGAACCCGAAACTGCCGGGACCACGGCACTTGCAGCCGCCGGGCCGCTCGGCTGCCGATCGACCGGGATGACATTGCTGCTTTCGCCGCTGAGCGGCTCGTAGACCCCGATGCCGCCGGTGATCGGCACCAGCAGTTGGCCCGCCATCATCGTTCCGGGTCCCAGCGGCACCGCCGTGTCGCCGGCGGTGATGGTGTAGCGCACCGTCAGCTTCCCGCTGTCGAAGACCATCAACGAATCGCCGGTCCACCAGGTCACCAGGTTGCCGGCTTGCGACGCGACGGCGGCATTCGACGGCGGCTTGGCCAGCATCGTGCTCGCCACTGTCGCGCCGGTCTCGTCGATCACGTCGACCCTGGGCTGCGGTGATGGCACATAGACGGCCGTGCTGGTATCCGAAACGGCCACCACCCGTGCACCCGAGCCCGGCCGGATCCCGGCTTGGACCACGACGTGTTGTTGGGGTTCGTCGTCGTCTTTGCCCGGGCGCAACAGAACGAGGCGCAAATCGGCCTGGCCCGTGCAGGATTCCAACACCGAGACCGCAGACGGGCTGGCCGCGGCCGACTCGAGTTTGCAGCCGGAGTGCAGTCCCCGTGCCGACGGTTTCACCCGAGCGTCGGTCTCGCCGTACGCCAGCATCCGGACCATGTCCGAGCGCCACAGCTCCAGGCGGGTGTCGCCGGCCGACAACACGGTCGTGCCGTCGGCCGCCAGATGCACCCGCGCATCGGCGTAGCTACTGCGGGCGGGGCCACGATGGCCGGTGGACCCGTCGATGGTGCTGACCTGTCCGCAACCACGGTCGTCTCGATAGACCGCGACCACGTAGTGGTAGACCCAGGACACCCCGCACAGGTCGGTGTCACGCGCGTAGCTCCAGCGCGTCTCGCCGGTGGCCGGGTCATGTCCTTCAACCCGACGTCCGTCGCCAGTGGTCACCGACCCGCCCACTACCACCGGCGTGGTGGTCGCGGGACTGGCCGCCGTCCATAGCTGCTTCAGCGCGGCCGGGACCTGTTTGGCCGGAACGGGATTGGATGCCGGGCCGGCGGCCGGACGACTGACGGTCGCCCGGGCGTCGCTGGTCCACCAGATCAGCGCTGCGACCAGCGCAACGGTGACCGCGATCGCCGCAGCAGCGACAATATCGCCCTTGGTCCGGCGTTCGGGTCTGACCACCAGTCAGCCGGGTTCAGTTGGCGTGCGCGGTCGCGTCCGCAGGCTTGCGGCGACGACGGCGCCGGCGGGGGGAGCCACCGGCGGAGGGGGCGCCGGACGGCGTCTCCGCGGGCGCTTCGCCACTGGCGGCCGGGCTGCCGGCAGGGTGCCCGCTGACGGGCTGGCCGGCACGCGTGCGCCGCCGCCTCGTGCCGTTGCGCGACTTCTGCGAGTCGTCCTTCTTGTCCGACTTGTCTGCGGTGCCGGCGCGGCGCTTGGCCTGCGACTTGCGTGGTGCGCCGACGGTCGGGCCGGCCTCGGCCGGGATGGAAAGCTCGTCATACAGGTGTGGCGAGCTGGAGTAGGTCTCGGCGGGGTCGGGAGAGCCCAAGCCCAGCGCGCTGTCGATCATCGTCCAGCGGGGCAGCTCATCCCAGTCCACCAGGGTGACCGCGACGCCGGTGCGCCCGGCGCGGCCGGTGCGCCCGATGCGGTGGACGTACATCTTTTCGTCCTCGGGGCACTGATAGTTGATGACGTGGGTGACGTCGTCGATGTCGATGCCGCGGGCCGCGACGTCGGTGGCCACCAGCACGTCGATGTCACCGGCGCGAAACGCCTTGAGCGCCTTCTCGCGGGCTATCTGGCCGAGGTCGCCATGCACGGCGCCCACCTTGAAGCCGCGTTCGGCCAACTCGTCGGCCACCTTCTGCGCGGTGCGCTTGGTGCGGGTGAAGACCATCGTCGCGTCGCGTCCCGAAGCCTGCAATATCCGGCTGACCAGCTCTACCTTGTCCAGCGCGTGAGCCCGGTAGACGAACTGCTCGGTGGTGTCGTGCACGGCCAGAGAGTGCGGCGCCTCGGCCCGGATGTGCGTGGGCTGGACCATGAACGTGCGGGCCAGCGTGATGATCGGGTCCGGCATGGTCGCCGAGAACAGCATCGACTGACGGTCGGCGGGGATCTGACGAAGGATGCGCTCGATGTCGGGCAGAAAGCCCAGGTCCAGCATCTCGTCGGCCTCGTCGAGCACCAGCACCGACAGCCCGCCCAGCTGCAGGTGGCCCTGCTGGCACAGGTCGAGCAGCCGTCCGGGCGTGCCCACCACGACGTCGGCGCCGTTCTGCAGTGCCTCGATCTGCGGTTCGTAGGCCCGTCCGCCGTAGATGGACACCACCGAGAACGGACGCTGCGCGTCGTCACCGCCGGCGGTCAGGTATTTGGCGGCGGTGGCCAAGTCGTCGGTCACCTGCAGGCACAGCTCACGGGTGGGCACCACGATCAGGGCGCGGGGCGCGCCGGTGAGCGGCCGCGTCGCGTCACCTGCGGTGATCCGCTGTAGCAGCGGTACGCCGAAGGCGAAGGTCTTGCCCATGCCGGTGCGGGCCTGGCCGATTACGTCCTCGCCGGCGAGCGCAAGCGGCAGCGTGAGTTCTTGGATGGCAAACGGGTGGTCGATACCTTTCTCGGCCAGCGCGCGCACGATTTCGTCGCGGACGCCGAGTTCGGCGAATGTCGGTTTGAGGGTGGTTTCAGTTGTGCCTTTAAGTGCGGTCATACGTGGGGAACAAGCCTTCCGGTGGACGTTATTCGGTTTGTCGGTTTCGCTGTCGCGGTCACGCGCGCACGAGTTCCGACTCCGAAGACGTCTCCGGGTCGCCGGCCGATGCTCAGTCCGAGGGTTCTCAGGCCAGGCGCGGCAGCTGTGCACGCACATTTCGCCGGTAACGGCGGTAGCCATTACCTCTAATCATGATAACCGGTCGCCCAGCGGGCACCCATCTTCTCTTAAGCCCGCCGACTAGAGTGTTGCCATGACCTCGCCCTCGTCCGCGCACCAGGTGGCACATCCCCCCGCGTCGCGGATCCCGGCGGATCATCCGGCGATCGACGAATTGTTGGCTTTGCTGGCATACGCCGAGGTGGCGGCCTTTTACCGGCTGACCGACGAGGCGCGGATGGCGCCGAACCTGCGGGGCCGGATCTCGATGGCGAGCATCGCGGCTGCCGAGATGGGCCACTATGAGCTGCTGCGCGACGCCCTGGAGCACCGTGGCGTCGACGTGGTGCCGGCCATGTCGAAGTTCGTCTCCGCGCTGGAGAATTACCACCGGCTGACCACGCCGAGTACGTGGCTGGAAGCTCTGGTGAAGACGTATGTCGCTGACGCCCTGGCGTCGGCCTTGTACCTGGAAATCGCCGGCGCGCTGCCCGACGAGGTTGCAGATATCGTGCGCGCGGCCCTGTCCGAGACTGGCCACTCGCAGTTCGTGGTCGCCGAGGTGCGGGCCGCGGTAACCGCAAGCAGCAAACAACGCAGTCGGCTGGCGCTGTGGTCGCGCCGGCTTTTCGGCGAGACGATCACCCAGGCTCAGTACCTGCTGGCCGACCATGACCAGCTCGTCGAGCTGGTGGTATCCGGCGCCGGCGGACTGGGCCAGGTCACGACGTTCTTCGACCGCTTGCAGGAGACGCACGATCAGCGGCTGCGCGACCTCGGACTCAACTAGTCCTCAGCTAACGCGTGCAGGTCGCCAGGCTGGAGTTCTTCGTCGACACCGCCACCGCTTGGCCAGCGGCGTTCACGACCGCGCAGTTGAGCTGGCTGTAGATGCTGCTCGCGATGACAGATTCGGTTTGCACGCCCGGGTTCAGAACGACCACCTTCGTCCACGGCAGCGCCACGTTGATCTCGGTGTGGGGGAAGCCGCGCGCATCGGTGTAGACGATGTTCACCAAGTCGAGGAGCTGCTTGGTCCCGGTCACGGTGTAGACCACGGTGCGCGGGTTCACCGTGGTCGATGGCGGTAGGGCAGTTGGCGGCGGTGCGGCGGTGGGCGACGGACCCGTCCTGGGCGGTGTGAGGCTGGGCGGCAGCGTGGTGACCGTCTCGGGGGGTAGCTGGGGCCGCAAGGACGGCCTTGTCGACGGGCTGGTAGACGGGCTGGGTGCGGCGCTGGGCGGAACCGTCAGACGTGGTGTGGTGGAAATCACTGGGGTTCGGGATGCCGGCGGCCCGATGGTCGCCTTCGTCGACGCGCTGTCTCCGCTGTTGATGACGACCGCGGTGGCAATGGCCCCGACGGCCAGCACAGCGCCGACGACCAGCGCGGTCGGGCGCCAGCGACGGTCGGCCGGCCACAGTGATTCGCCGTAGCCGTCGTATTCGGCTCCGGTCTCGTCGTACTCGCCGTCCGGGTAGTCCTCTACCTCGTCGCCGAGATCGTGCAGTGTGGTACTGATGGTGCCGATGTTATAGATGTGAAAAGAAGGATTGACCGTCCCGCGGGCACTTGAGAGCAGTTGAAGTCCACTTGGAAGCGAATCGTTATCGGACCCGTCCGGCCCGGTTCCGGTGCGGGACGCTCCCGTTTCGCTTACCGCGAACCCCGTTGCGCGATACCGGGCACGGGCGTCCACTAGCCTGCTGCTGACACGTCTGCGACGAAATCCAGACGAAGTACCAACGGAAGGGGCCATCGTGGAGGTCAAGGTCGGTATCACGGACAGCCCGCGCGAGCTGGTCTTTTCCAGTGCGCAGACGCCCGATGAGGTCGAAGAACTCGTCAACGCCGCGTTGCGCGAGGGTTCGGGTCTGCTGAGCCTGGCCGACGACAAGGGCCGTCGCTTCCTGATCAACACCGCCAAGGTCGCCTACGTTGAGATCGGTGTCGCCGACACCCGGCGGGTCGGCTTCGGAATCGGGCTCGACGCGGCCGGGAAAGGCGCTAAGAGCGGGTAAGCGGCACGTGCGACAGGCCGCCCCAGGCGAACTGCACAGTGCCTTCCACGGCGTCCGACTTGGAAATCGGGCGGTCGGCGTCCAGCCAGTACCGAGCCGCGTCGACGCTCATGCCGACCAGGCTCACCGCGATCATCCGGGCGCGGTGCGGCTCCATGCCGGAATCCTCGGCGATCAGGGCGAACACCGCGTCGATGCACGATTCGGTGGCCGCCCGCACCTGCGCGGCCACTTCGGGTTCGGTGACGTAGTCGTTTTCGAAGATCAGCCGGTAACCCTGGCTGTCGTGCTCGATGAAGTCGAAGAACGCCTGGACCGCCGAATGCAACCGCTGCCGGTTGTCGGTGGTGGTGGCGAGCGCCTGCTGCACGCCCGAGACCAGGTTCTCGACGTGCCGCTCGAGCACCGCTAGATACAGCTCGAGTTTGCTCGAAAAGTGCTGATAAAGAACGGGTTTGCTGACCCCGGCCCGATCGGCGATCTCGTCCATCCCAGCGGCGTGGAAGCCGTGGTCGACAAAAACGTCGCTGGCGACGATCAGTAATTGGCCCCGACGCTCGTCCCGGGGCAGCCGGTTGCCGCGCCGACTGGACGCCGCCATGCTGTCCGCGGACCGACCACGTTCGGTCGCCTTGACCGCACGTCGCTGCGCTGCCTTGGCGAGATCGCTCATCGAGTCCTTCTCTGATTCGTTGGCCACTTGGGTTCCGGGCTGTCAGGCCCGGCCCCCTGGGCTTGTCGGAACGACATTACTACCCATCGACGGCCATCGGCGGTGTTGGCGCTGGCCAGACGGGAGTGTTGTCGTTTGCCCGGGCGCGCCAGCCGTCCCAGTCTGTGTCGACTGTGCCATCCTGAGGAAATGGATTCACCGCGGCCTGTGCGCAGCACCGGTCGAGCAGCGGTGTTGCGCGACGAGTGGCGAGAACCGCTGCGGGCGCAGCGCGACCCGCTCGCCGAGGCCGGACGAGCTCGCGCGGAACGCGACCGGCCGCGCCAATGGCGCAAACAGACTTGGCTGGGCCGGTTCGTGTCCACCTATGGCTGGCGTGCGTACGCGTTGCCGGTTCTGGTGGCGCTCACCGCGCTGGTGGTGTACCAGACGGCGACCGGGCATAACGCCCCGAAACCTGCCGCCAGCGAGTCCATCCAGGGTCCGCCGGCCATCGGCGCGGTGGGCACCGCGATCATGGACGCGCCACCTCGCGGGCTGGCCGCGTTCGACGGCAATCTGCCGGCCGGGACATTGCCGGAAGGCGGTCCGTTCACCGAGGCGGGCGAGAAGGCCTGGCATATCGTTCCGGGTAACACGCCGCAGGTCGGTCAGGGCACCGCCAAGGTGTTCAAGTACACCGTCGAGATCGAGAATGGCCTGGATCCCACGATGTACGGCGGAGACAACGCTTTCGCCCAAATGGTCGATCAGACGCTGGCCAACCCCAAGGGCTGGACGCACAACCCGCAGTTCGCGTTCGTCCGGCTCGACGGAACCAGCGCGGGCAAGCCTGACTTCCGGATTTCGCTGGTCTCTCCGGTGACGGTGCGTGAAGGGTGCGGTTACGAATTCCGGCTGGAGACGTCCTGCTACAACCCGGTGTACGGGCCGGACAGGCAGGCACGGGTGTTCATCAACGAGGCGCGCTGGGTGCGCGGAGCCGTCCCCTTCGAAGGGGACATCGGTTCCTACCGGCAGTATGTGGTCAACCACGAGGTCGGCCACGCAATCGGGTATGTGCGCCATGAGCCGTGCGACAAGCAGGGCGGTCTGGCCCCGGTGATGATGCAGCAGACGTTCTCCACGTCCAACGACGACGGTGCCAAGTTCGACCCCGGATTCGTCAAGCCGGACGGCAAGACCTGCCGCTTCAACCCCTGGCCGTACCCGATCGCCTAGGTTCGGGCCCCCGCCGAGCAGACGCAGAATCGCACTGCGCGGGGCTCGCGCATGCGATTCTGCGTCTGCTCGGCGGGCAAACCGGGCCGGCACGTATTGGCGGCGGCGTGGGTGTTGGTGCTGTGATGGAAGTTGTGTCGCCGTCCCTGCCGCCACTGGTTGAGCCCGCCGCCGAACTGAGCCGCGATGAGGTAGCCCGCTACAGCCGTCATCTGATAATCCCGGACCTGGGTGTGGACGGGCAGAAGCGGCTCAAGAACGCCCGTGTCCTGATGATCGGGGCGGGCGGACTCGGCGCGCCGGCCTTGCTGTACCTGGCCGCGGCCGGCGTCGGCACGATCGGCATCGTCGATTTCGACGTGGTGGACGAGTCGAACCTGCAGCGTCAGATCATCCACGGCGTGGCCGACGTCGGACGGTCCAAGGCCCAGTCCGCGCGCGACTCGATCGCCGCGATCAACCCCCTCGTCGACGTGCGATTGCACGAGTTCAGGCTGGCGCCCGGCAACGCCGTCGACCTGTTCGAGCAGTACGACCTGATCATGGACGGCACCGACAACTTCGCCACCCGGTACCTGGTCAACGACGCCGCAGTGCTGGCCGGCAAGCCCTACGTGTGGGGGTCGATCTACCGCTTCGAGGGCCAGGTCGCGGTGTTCTGGGAGGACGCTCCCGACGGGCGCGGCCTCAACTACCGCGACCTCTACCCGGAGCCGCCGCCGCCCGGCATGGTGCCGTCCTGCGCGGAAGGCGGAGTGCTGGGCATCATCTGCGCCTCGATCGCGTCGGTGATGGGCACCGAGGCGATCAAGCTGATCACCGGCATCGGCGAACCACTGCTCGGTCGGTTGATGATCTACGACGCGCTGGCGATGAGCTATCGCACCATCAGGGTCCGCAAGGACCCGTCCACGCCGAGGATCACCGAGCTGATCGACTATGAGGACTTCTGCGGTGTGGTGTCCTCGGAAGGCGCCGACGCGGCCGCCGATTCCACGATCACCCCCCGGGAGTTGCGCGCGATGCTGGATTCCGGCAAGAAGCTGGCCCTGATCGACGTCCGCGAGCCCGTCGAGTGGAACATCAACCACATCGACGGCGCCCAGCTGATCCCGAAGTCGTTGATCAGTTCCGGTGAGGGTCTGGCCCAGCTGCCGCACGACCGCAAGGCGGTGCTGTACTGCAAGACGGGCGTGCGCTCGGCCGAGGCGCTGGCCGCGGTGAAGCAGGCCGGATTCTCTGACGCGGTCCATCTGCAGGGCGGCATCGTGGCCTGGGCCGAGCAAATGCAGCCCGACATGGTGATGTACTGACGCGATTTTTTCGGGCTTCTCAGTGGGTCGTCACGACCCGCATCGTCGCCCGCGGTGTCTGATTTTTTCGGGCTTCTCAGCGGGTCGTCACGACCCGCATCGTCGCCCTACTAGTCTGACCCGTGTGAGTGTCGAGCCACCGCCGGAACACGTGCTGGTGGCATTCGGTTTGACCGGTGTTAAGCCCGTTGCCCTGGGCGCCGGTTGGGAAAACGGCTGGCGATGCGGCGAAGTCGTGTTGTCGCTGGTAGCCGACCACGCTCGGGCGGCCTGGTCGGCCCGGGTCCGGGAGACGTTGTTCGTCGACGGCGTGCGCCTGGCCCGGCCGGTTCGTTCGAGCGACGGGCGGTATGTGGTTTCGGGCTGGCGGGCAGACACATTCGTGGCCGGCAAACCGGAGGCCAGGCACGACGAGGTGGTCTCGGCGGCGGTGCGCCTGCACGAGGCCACCGGCAAACTGGAACGGCCTCGATTCCTGACCCAGGGACCCTCCTCACCGTGGGGCGACGTCGATGTCTTCATCGCCGCCGACCGGGCCGCATGGGAGGAACGGCCGTTGCAGTCGGTGCCGCCGGGGGCGCGAGTGGCCCCCCCGACCGCCGACGCGGAGCAGTCGATCGACATGATCCACCAGCTCGCGTCGCTGCGTAAGCCGACCAAGAGCCCGAACCAGCTGGTGCACGGAGATCTTTACGGCACAGTGCTTTTCGTCGGCACCGCACCGCCGGGAATCACCGACATCACCCCGTACTGGCGGCCCTCATCCTGGGCCGCGGGCGTGGTTGTCATCGACGCGCTGTCCTGGGGCGAGGCGGACGACGGACTCATCGAACGCTGGAACGCGTTGCCGGAGTGGCCACAGATGCTGTTGCGCGCGTTGATGTTTCGGTTGGCGGTCCATGCCCTGCACCCGCGGTCGACGGCCGAGGCGTTTCCCGGTCTGGCCCGCACCGCGGCCCTGGTCCGGCTGGTTCTCTAGATGCCGGGCGGGAATTCGTAGCGGACTTCGCTCAGCGCGATCCGCCCGTCGACGCTGAGCACCCCTTCGGCGCGCAGTAGCTCCAACTGCCGGGTGGTGAGGTGTCTCGCCGGGCGACCGGAGGCCGTGATCACCCGGTGCCAGGGCAAGTCCGACGAGTCGGTCCGCATGATCCAGCCCACGATGCGCGGACTGGAAAGCTCTGCGACAGCGGCGATATCGCCGTAGGTGACGACCCGGCCGGGGGGAATGGCCGCGACCAGGAAGCGCACCCGCTCGACCTGCTCGTCGGTGATCGACGCCACGGCTACCGCGCTTCCAGATGCTTGCGGATCAGCGCGGCGATCTCGGCGGGCTTGGCGTGCGGCACCATGTGGCCGCACTCGAAATCCAGCAGCTCGAAATCGGGTCCTAGCCGTTCCTGCAGCCCGGCGATCAGGTCGTTGCTGACATACGCCGGCGAGGTCCACTTGGCCCGTACCAATGTCGTCGTCGTCCCTGCCGGCGGCAATGCGACGTCGCGGGCCAGCTCACTCCAGTAGGACATCATCGCCGGCAGGCTGATGCGCCAGCCGTAGCGTCCATTTGGCAGCTGGACCAGATGTTCGTCGAGGTCGGCTTCGAGCACCGCGGGGTCCACGTCCGCCCACGAGTCGGCAGCCTTCTCCTGACGGGCTTCGGCGCGGTCGGTGTAGTCGGGATAGGAGAACATCGCCTCGGCGATCTCGCTCATCCATTTGCCGTCCAGGCCTGCCGCCGGGTCGAGCAGCAGCAGCGCGGCCACTCGGTCGGGCCGAGTCGCGGCCAGCTGCAACGCCATCGCCCCGCCGAACGAGTGCCCGACCACCAGCGCAGGACCTTCGGCCTCGTCGTCGAGCAACGCTGCCAGTGCCGCGACATTGGCGTCGATGCTCCACGGCGCGGCCCACGATGACCTGCCATGCCCGAGCAGATCGGGTGCGGCGACGGTGATTTCAGGAATGTAACCGGCCAGGTGTTGCCAACGCTGCCCGTGGCCGGTCAGCCCGTGCAGCGCCAGCATTCGCACCGGGCCGGGCGGGCCGAAGCGGTGCACGTGAAGGTCGGCGGTCACCCGTCGATGGTGCCAGCTCGGGCTCGGGCGTGCGGCGGCGGTACGCCGAATCAGTAGCCGGGGTCGCGTTCGTCGTCGGACGTCGGGACCACGAAGGCCTGTTCGATCAGATCGGCTTCGTTGGCTTCGCGGTCCGTGAAACCCTCGGTGTTCAAGTAGGGGATCTCCGCGTCCGTATCGTCGTCGAAATCGGCGGGCTGCTGCTGTTCGACTGCGTCGGCTTCAGGCACGTCATCAGACTGCGTGAAACCCTCGACGTCCTTCATGTTCGAAGCCCCTCCTCACTTTCGTCGCGACCTGGTTCGGGTTGCCGGTAGCCAGGTTACGCGTCGGCCGGTGATGCGCGCCGCCGCGGCGACTTCCAGCGCCATTATTGCCCTGCCATCGAGAATCCGAATTACGTTGAACTATAACAGTTTTACCGACTACGTGCCGCGCTGTCTGGCCCGAAGCGCCCAACCGGGAGGGTCCGCTCCAGAACACTGTCCGCCGCCGTCGCGCCGGACTACAATGGGCGCTCACAACGCCGCGTCGGTGGCGGACCAAGCAGCCGGGAGCAACAAAATGGGCAGGATAAGTCGCGGTTGGCAGCTGACGGGGCAGAGCTGGAAAGTGTTGAAGAACGACCTTTCTCTGGTCATCTTTCCGATCCTGTCGTTTATTTTCGCGCTCCTGGCCTGCGTCGCGATCTGGGTGCCGACGTATGTCCTGTACCTCCGGGTCCACCATGTGGATAAGCACGACCCGGTCGTATACATCGTCGGCGCGGCATCGGCATACGTGACAACATTCATCGCGGTCTTCTTCAATGTGGCACTGGCCGCCTGTGCGGTCCGCTCGATGCGCGGTGAGGACACCAAGGTCAGCGAAGGGCTCGGTGCCGCCTGGAGCCGGATCGGCCCGATCCTCGGCTGGACTTTCGTGACGGCGACGGTCGGGCTGATACTGCAAGCCATCAGGGAGCGCTTCGAGTTCGTGGGCAGGATCGTCGCCGATATCGCGGGCGCTGCATGGTCGATCGCAACGTTCTTCGTGATCCCGGTCCTCGCTCTGGAAGGCACCGGGCCGATCGATTCGCTCAAACGCTCGGCGTCCGTCGTCAAGGCGCGCTGGGGGGAGGGCGCCACGGGAGCGGCCACCATCGCGGTGGTGACGTTCCTGGCCAACCTTCTCATCATGATCATCGGTGGTGTGGGGGCCGTCTTCCTGTTCGCAGCCCACCTGTTGGTGCTCGGCGGTTGCGTCATTGCTCTGACGGTCGCTTGCGTCATCGCCGTGTCATTCGTCTCGAGTGCGTTGAGCCAGATATTCCGCGTCGCCCTGTACCAATTCGCTGTCAACGGCGCGGTGCCGGGCGGCTTCGACCGCGAGCTGCTTCAGGACGCGTTCGAGCGGCACAATGTCCCGGTGAACCGCTGGCAGGATCCAACGACCGGGAAGTCGCTCTAGCTACTTCCCGGGCCGACTTGTCGGACCCTCGTGGTTGCATGCGGCTATGTCGCACACGTGGGGTGCCGAGGCACGCGTAGTTCTGGACGCCGACGCCCGCGGCTTGGTCCGCGTTCTCGGTGGTCCCGGGACGGGCAAGAGCAGCCTGCTCATCGACGCCGCAATTGCGCACATCCAGGCCGGTGTCGATCCGGAATCGGTGCTGCTGCTTACCGGTTCGGGCCGGATCGGGATGCGGGCACGCAGCGAGCTGACGACGGCGTTGCTGCGGGCGCGCGAGGTGGGTCCGTGCTGCGCCGCGGCCCGCGAGCCGCTGGTCCGTACCGTGCACAGTTACGCGTACGCGGTCTTGCGGCGGGCCGCCGAGCGTGCCGGCAGCGCGCCCCCGCGGCTGGTCACCAGCGCTGAACAAGACGCGATGATCCGCGAACTGCTGGCCGGAGACCTCGAGGACGGGCCGGGCGCCGCCACCGCCTGGCCGCGCCATCTGCGGCCCGCCATGAGCACCGCCGGGTTCGCCATCGAGCTGCGAAACCTGTTGGCGCGCTGTGCCGAACGTGGGGTGGAACCGCTGGATCTGGAGCGGCTGGGCCGTCGCTGCGGTCGGCCGGAGTGGACGGCAGCCGGCCAGTTCGCGCGCCAGTACGAGCAGGTGATGTTGCTGCGGGCGGCGGTCGGAACGGCGACGCCGCAGGCGACGACGCCGGCACTGGGCGCCGCCGAACTTGTCGGCGCCGCCCTGGAGGCTTTCGCGGTCGATCCCGAGCTGCTGGCCGCCGAACGCGCCCGGATCCGCGTGCTGTTGATCGACGACGCCCAGCAACTCGACCCGCAGGCGGCGCATCTGGTTCGGGTGCTGGCGGCGGGCGCCGAATTGACCTTGGTGGCAGGCGATCCCAACCAGGCGGTGTTCGGCTTCCGGGGCGGCGAGCCCGCGGGGTTACTGGACGACGGCCCGTCGGTGACGCTGACGGTGTCGCGTCGCTGCGCTCCCGCGGTGGCGTGCGCCGTCAGCGCTGTTGCGCGCCGGTTGCCCGGAGGCAGCGCCGGCCGGCACATCGACGGCACCGGCGACGAGGACGGATCGGTCGCGGTCCGCCTGGCGGCCTCTGCGCACGCCGAGGCGGCGACGATCGCCGATGCGCTGCGGCGGGCGCACCTGATCGACGGTGTGCCCTGGTCGCAGATGGCGGTGATCGTCAGGTCGGTGCCGCGGGCAGCCGCGCGGTTGCCGCGCGCGTTGGCCGCCGCGGGGGTCCCCGTTGCCATCCCCGCGACCGGCGGGCCGGTCTCCGAAGAACCCGCGGCGCAGGCATTGCTCACCGTCTTGGCCGCCACCGCGGACGGCCTCGACGAAGGGCAAGCGCTGACACTGTTGACCGGGCCGATCGGCCGGGTCGACCCGGTCGCACTTCGCCAGCTGCGCCGGAAACTTCAGCGCGCCAAGCCCGGCGAATTCGGCGATCTGCTGGTCGAGGCGCTCACCGGCGATGAGCCGGCGCCGAAGCCACTGGCGCGGGTGCGCGCGGTCCTGGCTGCGGCCTGTCGCTGTCACCGGGAGGGGCAAGATCCCCGCTACACGCTGTGGGCGGCGTGGCACCGGTCCGGTCTGCAGCGGCGCTGGCTGACAGCAGCCGAGCGTGGCGGTCCCGGTGGCGCCCAGGCCGTCCGGGACCTTGACGCCGTGACCGCGCTGTTCGACATCACCGACCACTACGTGTCTCGCACGTCCGGCGCCACGCTGCGCGGGCTCGTCGAACACGTCGCAGCGCTGCAGCTGCCCGGCGCCAAAACCGAGCCGGCGGCCCAGGCCGAAGAGGTCCGGGTGCTCAGCGCGCACGCGGCGCTGGGGCACGAATGGGATCTGGTGGTGATCGCCGGCTTGCAGGATGGCTTGTGGCCCAACACGGTTCCGCGAGGTGGTGTACTGGGCACCCAGCGTCTGCTCGACGAGCTCGACGGTGTCAGCCAGGACGCTTCGGCGCGGGCGCCGCTGCTGGCCGAGGAGCGTCGGCTGCTGGTGGCGGCGATGGGCCGGGCCCGGCGCCGGTTACTGGTCACCGCCGTGGACAGCGACACCGACGGGCCGGGACAGGAGGCCGCACTGCCGTCCGCGTTCTGCTACGAGATCGCGCAGCTGGCCGACGACAATCCCGTTGTAGCGCAACCGATCTCAGCGCTCCGCGTGTTGTCGACGGCGGCGCTGGTGGGCCGGTTGCGCGGTGTGGTGTGTGCGCCGGACGGAGCTGTGGACGACGCGGCCCGCGATTGTGCGGCAACGCAATTGGCCCGGTTGGCCAAAGCCGGTGTACCGGGCGCAGATCCGGCCGCATGGCATGGCCTGATCCCGCTCAGCACCGTTGAGCCGTTGCGCGACGCCGACGATCCGGTCACGCTGACGCCGTCGACGCTGCAGACGCTCAACGACTGCCCGCTGCGCTGGCTGGCCGAACGGCACGGTGGCACCAGCGCACGCGAACTGCGGTCCACCGTCGGCTCGGTGGTGCACGCCCTGATCGCTGACCCCGGCAAGACGGAATCTCAACTGCTGGCCGAGCTGGACCGGGCGTGGGAACACCTGCCCTTCGATGCGCAGTGGTATTCGGCCAACGAGCTCGCCCGGCACCGGGCCATGATCCAGGCGTTCGTCGAGTGGCGCTCCCAGACCCGCGGCCAGTTGACCGAGGTGGGTGTCGAGGTCGGCGTCGACGGCGCGCTTGGGGACGTCAGGCTGCGTGGCCGGGTCGACCGGCTGGAGCGGGACGGGGCCGGGCGGCTGGTGG
Source organism: Mycobacterium sp. (assembly GCF_035499775.1). Lineage (GTDB taxonomy): Bacteria > Actinomycetota > Actinomycetes > Mycobacteriales > Mycobacteriaceae > Mycobacterium. The sequence goes on from NZ_DATJYB010000171.1 coordinate 28,485, forward strand.
TGGTGGACATCAAGACCGGCAAGACGCCGGTCAGCAAGGACGACGCCCAACAACACGCGCAGTTGGCGATGTACCAGCTCGCGGTGGCCGAGGGCATGCTGCCGTCCGGTGACGAGCCGGGCGGCGCCCGTCTGGTCTACCTGGGCAAGACCGGGGCCAACGGCGTCACCGAGCGCGAGCAGGATCCACTCACACCCGCAGCGCGCCAGGAATGGCGCGACGTCGTCCAGCGGGCGGCCGCGGCGACCGCCGGCCCGCAGTTCATCGCCCGGCGCAACGACGGATGTGCACACTGCCCGATTCGGCCGGCTTGCCCGGCCCACGCCGACCGGCCGGCGTCATGACCGCGCGTTACAGCCCCAACGAATTAGCCACTGCGCTAGGGCTTTTCCCGCCCACCGACGAGCAGGCCGCCGTAATCGCCGCGCCGCCCGGCCCACTAGTCGTCATCGCCGGGGCCGGGGCCGGCAAAACCGAGACCATGGCGGCGCGGGTGGTGTGGCTGGTCGCCAACGGCTACGCCGAACCCGGCCAAGTGCTGGGGTTGACGTTCACCCGCAAGGCCGCCGGACAGCTGCTGCGCCGGGTCCGGTCCCGGCTGGACCGCCTGGCCGGCGTCGGTCTGGGCGCGGCCGGTGCGGCAGCCGCAGAACCGGCCGGCTCCCCGGTGGTCAGCACCTACCACGCGTTCGCCGGCTCGTTGTTGCGTGACTACGGCCTGCTGTTGCCCATCGAGCCCGATACCCGGTTGCTCAGCGAGACAGAGCTGTGGCAGCTGGCGTTCGACGTGGTCAACGGGCATGGCGGCGAGCTGCGTACCGACAAGACCCCGGCGGCGGTCACCTCGATGGTGCTGCGGCTGTGGAATCAGCTCGCCGAACATCTGGTGGACACGGGCCAGTTGCGCGACACCCACCTGGAGCTGGAACGGCTGGTGCACGAGCTGCCCGCGGGCCCCTACCAACGTGACCGTGGTCCCAACCAATGGCTGCTGCGGTTGCTGTCCACCCAGACCCAGCGCGCCGAGTTGGTGCCGCTGCTGGATGCGCTGCAAGAGCGCATGCGCGCCACCAAGGTGATGGACTTCGGCGCGCAGATGGCGTACGCCGCACGGCTGGCGGCGACCTTCCCGCAGGTCGGCGCCGACCAACGGAGTCGCTACCGGGTGGTGCTGCTCGACGAGTACCAGGACACCGGGCACGCCCAGCGCGTGGCGTTGTCGGCACTGTTCGGCGGTGGTGCCGATGACGGGTTGGCGCTGACGGCCGTCGGCGACCCGATCCAGTCGATCTACGGCTGGCGCGGCGCCTCGGCCACCAACCTGCCGCGGTTCAGCACCGACTTCCCGCTATCCGACGGCACCCCCGCACCGGTCCTGGAACTGCGGACCAGCTGGCGCAACCCGCCGCGGGCGCTGCAGGTGGCCAACGCCATATCGGCAGAGGCGCGGGGACGGTCGGTGGCGGTGCGTGCGTTGCGCGCGCGGCCGGACGCCCCGCCCGGAACGGTCCGCTGCGCGCTGCTTCCCGATGTGCAGGCCGAACGCGACTGGATCGCCGGACACCTGCAGCGTTGTTACCGCAGCGCGCAGGCCGACGGCCTCAGCCCACCCACCGCTGCGGTGTTGGTGCGGCGCAACGCCGACGCCGCGCCCATCGCCGACGCCCTGCGTGCTCGCGGGATCCCGGTGGAGGTGGTCGGGCTGGCCGGCCTGCTGTCCGTCCCCGAGGTCGCCGACGTGGTCGCGATGTTGCGGCTGGTCGCCGATCCGACGGCGGGCGCGGCGGCGATGCGGGTGCTGGCCGGTCCGCGCTGGCGGATCGGTGGGCGCGACATCGCCGCGCTGTGGCGACGCGCTCAGGCACTCGGCGGGGGACAGTACTCGGGCGAGACATCCACGCCCGTGTCGATCGCGATGACGGCCGGTCCCGACATCGACGCCGCGTGTCTGGCCGACGCCATCAGCGATCCCGGCGCGGCCGGCTACTATTCGGCTGCGGGATATCAGCGCATCAACGCACTGGCCGGCGAGCTGAGCGCCCTGCGCAGCCACCTCGGCCATTCCCTGCCAGATCTCGTCGCCGAGGTGCGCCGTGTGCTCGGCGTCGACTGCGAAGTCCGTGCGCTGGCTGCTGAGGTGAATTCCGGGATCTGTTCTGGCACAGAGCATCTCGATGCATTCGCCGACGTGGTCGCCGGTTACGCGGATCGGGCGGGCTCGGCGTCGGTGGCGGGTCTGCTGGGTTACCTGGATGTGGCCGAGGTGGTGGAGAACGGCTTGGCGCCCGCCCAGTTGACGGTCGCCAGGGACCGGGTCCAGGTGCTCACCGTGCACGCCGCAAAGGGTTTGGAGTGGCAGGTGGTGGCGGTGGCACACCTGTCGGGTGGGACGTTCCCGTCGACCGCGTCGAGAAGCACCTGGCTGACCGATGCCGCCGAGTTGCCGCCGCTCCTGCGCGGTGACCGTGCCCAGCAAGGCGCGCTCGGCGTTCCGGTGCTGGACATCTCGGCCGTCACCAATCGAAAGCAGCTGTCGGACAAGATATCTGAACATCGCCGACAGCTCGAGCAGCGACGTGTCGACGAGGAGCGCCGACTGCTGTACGTGGGTATCACCCGGGCCGAGGACACCCTGCTGGTGTCGGGCCACCACTGGGGTTCTGCCGGGATCAAACCCCGCGGCCCGTCGGACTTCCTGTGCGAACTCAAGGACATCATCGAGGGCTCGGCGCCCTCGGCTCCCTGCGGAGTGGTCGAGCAGTGGGCACCGGAACCGGCAGATGGCGAACGAAACCCGCTGCGCGACAACGTCGTCGAGGCGGTTTGGCCCGCCGATCCGGTGGCCGCTCGTCGCGGTGACATCGAGCGCGGGGCGGCGCTGGTGACTCAGGCGATCGCGGCGGGCCGGGCCGATTCACCCGGTGCCGACATCGAAGGCTGGGCAGCCGACGTCGACGCATTGCTGGCCGAGAGAGCGTGCGCCGGGCGGCCGCCTGCTCGCCCACTGCCCAGCCAGTTGTCGGTCAGCGGACTGGTGGACCTGGCCCGCGACCCGACCGGTGCCGCGCAGCGGCTGGTGCATCGGCTGCCAGCGCGTCCAGATCCGCATGCGTTGCTGGGCAACGCCTTTCATTCCTGGGTCCAGCAGTTCTACGGCGGTGAGCTGCTGTTCGATCTCGGTGACCTGCCGGGTGCGGCCGACTCCGACGTCGGCGACACCGAGGAGTTGGCGGCGCTGCAGGCCGCATTCGCCGGAACGCAATGGGCGGCCCGCACACCGGTGGCGGTCGAGGTGCCGTTCGAGATGCCGATCGGCGATACCCCCTATACCTTGGTGCGCGGCCGCATCGACGCGGTGTTCGCCGAACCCGACGGCGGTGCCACCGTCGTGGACTGGAAGACCGGTGAGCCGCCGCGTGGGCCGGAAGCGATGCGGCAGGCCGCCGTCCAACTCGCGGTCTACCGTCTGGCGTGGGCGGCTTTGTCCGGATGCCCGGAATCCTCGGTGCGCACGGCCTTCCACTACGTGCGTAGCGGCGTCACCGTCGTCCCCGATGAGCTGCCCGATCCCGGCGAGTTGGCCGGGTTGCTGACCGACTCCCGCTTTGTCGGCGTCTGACGTGCGCTGTACGGGTACGGGACCCGCGATCGTGGTTACATTGAGGCGTGCATGTGTCGTGCGCTGGGACCAAGCCTGGGACGGACTGTCGTGCCCAAGGGTAGGTCGCGGCAACTGAGCGGTCTGGATGAAGCCCTTACCGCTCAGCCCGGTCACCTGCTGGTCGGCGTCCTGCGCATCCCCGAGGATCACGCCAGCCCCGGCCGCGTCATCACGCGCCGGGTGCTGATCGCGTTGGTGGTGCTGTTCGGCACCGCCGTCATCGTCTACCTGGACCGCAACGGGTACCGCGATGTGCGAGGCGGGCAGCTCACGTTCCTGGACTGCCTGTACTACTCGGCGGTCTCGCTGTCGACGACCGGCTACGGCGACATCACCGCGTATTCGGAAACTGCGCGATTTGTCAACACCGTGGTGATGACGCCGCTGCGGATCGCGTTTCTGGCGGTGTTGGTCGGCACGACGCTCGAGGTGCTCTCCGAGCGGTCCCGGCAGGCGTGGAAGATCCAGCGTTGGAGGAGCAAAGTGCGCAACCACACCATCGTGATCGGCTACGGCACCAAGGGCAAAACCGCGGTGGCCGCGATGCTGGGCGACGAGTCCGCTCAGGGTGAAATCGTTGTCGTCGACACCGATCGGATGGCCCTCGAGCACGCCGCGACCGCAGGCCTGGTCACCGTGCACGGTGACGCGACCAGGTCCGACGTGCTGCGCTTGGCCGGGGCCCAGAACGCGGCGTCGATCATCGTCGCCACCAGTCGGGACGACACTGCCGTGCTGGTTACCTTGACGGCACGCGAGATCGGGCCCAAGGCAAAGATCGTGGCGTCAATCCGGGAGGCCGAGAACCAGCACCTGTTGCGGCAATCGGGAGCGAACTCGGTGGTGGTCTCCTCGGAGACTGCCGGCCGACTGCTGGGCATCGCCACGACCACGCCCAGTGTCGTGGACATGATCGAGGATCTGCTGACTCCGGACGCCGGACTGGCCATCGCCGAACGCGAAGTGGAACAGGCCGAGGTCGGCGGATCGCCGCGGCATCTGCGCGACATCGTGCTCGGCGTGGTCCGCGACGGCCATCTGCTGCGCATCGGCGCACCGGAGGTGGACGCGATCGAGGCCAGCGACCGACTGCTCTATATCCGAAACGCCGGACACTAGTGACGATCGCAAGCGCGGCGGAGCCGGGCGCAGCGTGTCGGCACCAGGACAGGTAGGGCGGCGCATGGACTTTCAGCTGCGGAGTGTTCCGTTGCTGTCGCGCGTCGGCGCGGACCGGGCCGATCAATTGCGCACCGATGTCGAGGCGGCCACCGCGGGATGGGCGGATGCGGCGCTGCTGCGGGTGGATTCGCGCAGCCAGGTGCTCGCGGCCGACGGCAGGGTGGTGCTCGGGGACACCGTGGCGCTGGGCGACAAGCCACCACCGGAGGCGGTATTCCTGGGCCGCATCGAGGGTGGCCGGCACGTCTGGGCTATCCGGGGAGCGCTGGAAGCGCCAACGGATCCCGGCGTACAGGCCGAGGTGGTGAACCTTCGTAGCCTGGGCAAGATCTTCGACGACACCAGCAGCCAACTGGTGTCG
>NZ_DATJYB010000172.1:0-6911 GCF_035499775.1 Mycobacterium sp.
CGTTGCGCCTTCGACCAGGCCCACCTTGTTGCTGCCCGGCACGTTCGGGTCGGCCAGTCGGCCCAGCACATCGGTGAGGGCTTCGGGCGGGGGCAGGGGCGCAGCCGGGGGAGACCCAACCGGACTCGGCGTGGCGATCGCCTCCGATGAGGCGGCTCCTGCGTCGACCTTGGGCCCGCCCGAACAACCCGAGAGCCCGGCCGCCGCCACTATCGCGGCGGCGCCTAGCAGGACAACAACATGTCGGCGCATTCAGGCCGGCGGGCTATGCGCCCACTCCCGCTTCCTGTACCAGCGCCAACGCCGAGGCGCGGGCGATCTTCCAGGTGCCCTGGTTCACGAACCTGACGTTGCGCGTCGCGGGTGCCAGCTTGGGACCGGAGGCGGTGATGTCGGCAGTGGCCGCTCCGGGACCGGCGGGCCGGATATTTGCCACGTTGAACGCCAGCGGCAGGGCGCCGTTGGCGACGGCCTCTTGGAACCTCGAATCGGCAAGCCCGGCTTCGAACGGTCCCAGGCCGCCCTCGATCAGGTTGGCCTTGCTCGCGAACGGCACGCCCTGAGCCTGCAGCCCGTTGAGGACTGCCATCACCTCGCCGGGGGTGGGCACGGCCTCGGCAGGGTCCAGCGGAAGCGGCACACCGAACACGACGATTTGAACCTGCGGATCCGTCGGACCGGCGGGTGAAACAGAAGTCACACCGGCAGCCGTCGCGCCGACGATGGCGAGGGCGACAATGCCTGTGGCGAGGGGTTTTATCGTCACGGCTGACCTTTCGCTCGGCCTGATTTGTGGCCGAGATTACCAGCGCGACATTATTTGTAACATTTCGAGCGGATTTCGGGGTATTTGACTACACACATGAACGGCCGATGGCCGGTAGCTTGGATGTATCCGCCGGATCATTTCGGTGCGGGAGAGGAGCGCAACATGGCTGAATCAGAGCGTTCTGAAGCCTTCGGTGCCCACCAAAACAACCCCTCGTCCAGCGACGATGCTGCCGAACTAGAACAACTGCGACGTGAGGCCGCAGTGCTGCGCGAGCAACTCGAGAACGCGGTTGGTCCGCACGGCAGCGTGCGCTCTGCGCGTGATGTGCATCAACTCGAAGCCCGTATCGACTCGCTCGCGGCTCGCAATTCCAAATTAATGGAAACTCTTAAAGAAGCCCGTCAACAACTTCTGGCGCTGCGCGAGGAGGTCGACCGGCTGGGGCAGCCGCCCAGTGGCTATGGAGTTCTGCTGGGGACCCACGAAGACGACACCGTCGACGTGTTCACGTCGGGTCGCAAGATGCGCCTGACATGCTCGCCGAACATCGAGGTGGCTTCCTTGCGGAAGGGCCAGACGGTCCGGCTGAACGAAGCCCTGACTGTCGTCGAGGCGGGGACGTTCGAGTCGGTCGGCGAGATTTCGACTTTGCGCGAGATCCTGGGCGACGGTCACCGGGCACTCGTCGTGGGCCACGCCGACGAAGAGCGCATCGTGTGGCTCGCCGAGCCGTTGGTCGCCGAAGATTTGCCGGAGGGGCATCCCGACGCCCTCAACGACGACACCCGGCCGCGCAAGCTGCGCCCCGGCGACTCGCTGCTGGTCGACACCAAAGCCGGCTATGCCTTCGAGCGCATTCCCAAGGCCGAGGTCGAGGACCTGGTGCTGGAAGAGGTGCCGGATGTCAGCTACGAGGACATCGGCGGTCTTACCCGTCAGATCGAGCAGATCCGCGACGCTGTGGAGCTGCCTTTCCTGCACAAGGAGCTCTACCGCGAGTACGCGCTGCGCCCGCCCAAAGGTGTGCTGCTCTACGGCCCGCCCGGCTGCGGCAAGACGTTGATCGCCAAGGCGGTGGCGAACTCGCTGGCCAAGAAGATGGCCGAGGTCCGCGGCGACGACTCGCGTGAGGCGAAGTCCTACTTCCTCAACATCAAGGGCCCCGAGCTGCTGAACAAGTTCGTCGGCGAGACCGAGCGCCACATCCGGCTCATCTTCCAGCGCGCCCGCGAGAAGGCATCGGAAGGAACACCGGTGATCGTGTTCTTCGACGAGATGGACTCGATTTTTCGTACTCGCGGCACCGGCGTCTCCTCGGACGTCGAGACGACCGTGGTCCCGCAGCTGCTGTCCGAGATCGACGGCGTGGAGGGGCTCGAGAACGTCATCGTGATCGGCGCTTCCAACCGCGAGGACATGATCGACCCGGCCATCCTTCGGCCCGGGCGCCTGGACGTGAAAATCAAGATCGAGCGGCCCGATGCCGAAGCGGCGCAGGACATCTACTCGAAGTACCTGGTCGAGGCCCTTCCGGTGCATGCCGACGACCTGGCCGAGTTCGACGGCGACCGCACGGCCTGCCTCCGAGCGATGATCGAGAAGGTCGTCGAACGGATGTATGCCGAGATCGATGACAACCGGTTCCTGGAGGTCACCTACGCCAACGGTGACAAGGAAGTCATGTACTTCAAGGACTTCAACTCCGGCGCGATGATCCAGAACGTCGTCGACCGCGCGAAGAAGAACGCGATCAAGTCGGTGCTGGAGACCGGGCAGCCCGGTCTGCGCATCCAGCATCTGCTCGACTCGATCGTCGACGAGTTCGCCGAGAACGAGGACCTGCCCAACACCACCAACCCCGATGACTGGGCGCGGATCTCGGGCAAGAAGGGTGAGCGGATCGTCTACATTCGCACCCTGGTCACCGGCAAGAGTTCGAGCGCCAGCCGGGCGATCGACACCGAGTCCAACCTGGGTCAGTACCTGTAGCTCAGGCGGTCACCAGCGAATAGCTGTTGGTCAGGTCGTCCTGGGTGACCTGGGCGTCGCGCGACATGGTGTCCACCCGCAGCTCTTCGGTGAGCACCCGCGTCAGGTAGGACCATGCGTCGGGCAGCTTCAGCCGGTCGCCCAGCTTCGGGAGATCGGCTCGCGAGAGCTCAGGGTCGACCACCTGGCTCCAGGTCTGCATGACCCAGCGGTGTCCGTGCGGGTCCTGGAGTTCGTAGACCTCTTCGCCGGCGTTGAAGACGAACACCGTGTGGCGGCTTACCTTGTTGACGCTGTAGGGCGCGGGGTTCATCGAGGACAGCAGCACGGTGGCCTGCAGGATCATGTCGATCCCGCCGAAGTTCTTGATGATCTGCGGACCTCGAGCTTGTTTTTCGATGGCGTTCATCAGCCAATAGCGTGGACCGTTGAGCAGCGCCGCGGCCGCGCCGTGCTCGGTGGCGATGGCATGCGGGTCGAGGGCTGACCACAGTTCGGCCGGGCAGTCGTTGAGCGGGAAGCTGTTGTAGACATTGGCCTGCGGACCCGCTTCGCCGGGGGTTACCAGGAGCACTTCGCCGTAACGTTGCCCGGATAAATTCGCCGGCTGTTCGCCCACGGCATCTCCGGTTTGGGGGCTGGACACCAGGGTGAAATTAATCACAGAGTCAGGTGGCGTCAACTTCGTCCCGCGGGGCGATATTTCCGCGGTAGCGGTTTCGCGCGATCAACGCGGCATGCAGCTCGTCGATAAGGGGGTCGAGGAAGCTCGAGCGGTAGTCGGCGTCGCCGGCCGCACGGGCGCTGATGTACATGAATGTCAACGCCCCAAGGAAAAGGCACATATTGAGCAGCGAATCCGGCACCGGAACCGTCATGCCGAACATCCTCGTGGTTTGAGACCCGACGTGGGTCCATTCCTTGAGCAGTGCCGGATTGAGCAGGATCAGCCCGAGAATCAGGTAGATCATCGAGGTCACCACTGCCACCACCGAGATCTGCACCAGTTGCGAGGCGGCCAGCACAAATACCACGTTGAGGCGTTCGGTCTTCTTCAGCGGGACGCGGGTGGAATCCGCGGGGGGATCCGGCATCGCAGCGAAGGGGGTATCGACGAGCTTTTCGGTGTCTTCGGGCAGCGTGGCGGACGACCTCAGCATCGGCCTCACCCGTTCGACCGTGGCCGAGATGACGAAGATCCCGGCGAGGGAGACCAGAAATGCCAACGCCAGCCACAGCCGCTTGCCGTCGATCGTCACCGCCATCAGCCAGACGTAGGTGTTGAAGAACACCAGTGCGGTGAGCAGGACCACCGGCAGGGACCGGACCAGCAGCGCGCCGACGGTCGCCACGTGCGAGAGCATCATGCGCACCGCCCACATGAGCACCGCCGCGACGCCGGAGCCGGTCAGGATCAGTACCACCGCCACCACCGCGGCTGACAGCATGGCATCCGAAAGTCGTTGGGACGGAGCTGCATTGATCACACCTGCGAGCACTGCGACGATCGCCGCGGCGATCCCCGCCACTGCCCTGCGCCGATGCGCCAAGCGGGGCACGAGCCAACCGACGAGAATTCCCAGCGGTAGGGCGGCCGCGACTATCGCGAGCACCACCCATTCGACGGTTGACGGTTTCCCTTCGATATGGACTTCGTTGCTCCCGGCGATCAGCAGGATCGGGATACCGCAGGCCTGAATCGTCGCGTACGCCGCCAGGACGGGGGCTGACCGCGCAAACAGCCGCCGCCACCGGCCCCTGGTCGTCAGCACCGCCGGCAGGCCCCGCTGCAGGAACCAGTTTTCAGCCTCGGCCCTTGGCGATGTCTGGCGTGCCTGTGGGGGGCGCGGCGAGAGGCTCATGACGGCTCACCCTAATAGCGCGCACGCCCTTGTGCGGCCGGTTGATGCCCGGCCTCAGCGAGCTGCAGACGGCCCGTAGGCTTTATGGCATGCAACGGATTATCGGGACGGAGGTCGAATACGGCATTTCGTCGCCGTCGGACCCGACCGCCAACCCGATCCTCACCTCAACGCAGGCGGTGTTGGCCTATGCGGCCGCCGCGGGCATCCAGCGCGCCAAGCGCACCCGCTGGGACTACGAGGTGGAATCGCCGCTGCGGGACGCCCGGGGTTTCGACCTGAGTCGCTCGGCCGGCCCGCCGCCCGTCGTCGACGCCGACGAGGTCGGCGCGGCCAACATGATCCTGACCAACGGGGCGCGGCTCTACGTCGACCACGCGCACCCGGAATACTCCGCGCCCGAGTGCACCGACCCGCTGGACGCGGTGATCTGGGACAAAGCCGGCGAGCGCGTGATGGAGGCCGCGGCGCGGCACGTCGCCAGCGTGCCCGGAGCCGCCAAACTGCAGCTCTATAAGAACAATGTCGACGGCAAAGGCGCTTCCTACGGGTCGCACGAGAACTACCTGATGTCGCGCCAGACGCCGTTCTCGGCCATCATCGCCGGGCTGACCCCGTTCCTGGTGTCCCGGCAGGTGGTGACGGGCTCCGGCCGCGTCGGCATCGGACCCTCCGGTGACGAGCCCGGCTTCCAGCTCTCCCAGCGCTCCGACTACATCGAGGTTGAGGTCGGGCTGGAGACCACGCTGAAGCGCGGCATCATCAACACCCGCGACGAACCACACGCCGACGCCGACCGCTACCGCAGGCTGCACGTCATCATCGGCGACGCGAACCTCGCCGAAACGTCGACCTATCTGAAGTTGGGCACCACGGCGCTAGTGCTCGACCTGATCGAAGAAGGTATCGAGCTGACCGACCTGGCACTGGCCCGGCCAGTGCACGCGGTCCACGCCATCAGCCGCGATCCGTCGCTGCGGGCCACCGTGGCGCTCCTCGACGGTCGCGAACTCACCGGCCTTGCGCTGCAACGCATTTACCTCGACCGGGTGGCCAAACTGGTCGACAGTCGCGACCCGGACCCGCGCGCCGCCCACATCGTGGAAACCTGGGCAGACGTACTCGACCTGCTCGAGCGCGATCCGATGGAGTGCGCCGAGCTGCTGGACTGGCCGGCCAAGCTGCGGCTACTGGAAGGTTTCCGACAGCGCGAGAACCTGAGCTGGTCGGCGCCCCGGCTGCACCTCGTCGACCTGCAGTATTCCGACGTCCGGCTGGACAAAGGCCTGTACAACCGGCTGGTCGCGCGCGGCTCGATGAAGCGTCTGGTCACCGAGCATCAGGTGCTCGAGGCGGTGGACAACCCGCCCACCGACACCCGGGCGTATTTCCGCGGTGAATGCCTGCGCCGGTTCGGCGCCGACATCGCGGCGGCCAGCTGGGATTCGGTGATCTTCGACCTGGGTGGCGACTCGCTGGTTCGCATCCCGACGCTCGAGCCGCTGCGCGGCAGCAAAGCGCACGTCGGCGCGCTTTTGGACTCGGTGGACAGCGCTGTGGAGTTGGTTGAGCAGCTAACCAGCTGAGCGAGCCGCACAATAGGACGTACAACCGGGAAACGTCGTGGTCGACCGGTAGGGTAGATAAATACCGGCTTGGCGCGTGAGCGCCGATAAATGAAGCCGATAACTAGCAGGAGGCGGCGATGGCTCAGGAGCAGACCAAGCGTGGCGGTGGTGGCGGCGACGAAGACGATCTCGCCGGCTCCACGGCCGCTGGCCAGGAGCGTCGCGAGAAGCTGACCGAGGAGACCGACGATCTGCTCGACGAGATTGACGACGTCCTTGAGGAGAACGCTGAGGACTTTGTCCGCGCGTATGTCCAAAAGGGCGGACAGTGACCTGGCCGTTCTCTGATCGCCTGTCCCTTAATTCTTCCGCTGTAGACCTGTCCTCGTTCGCTGACTTTCTCCGTCGCCAGGCGCCGGAGCTGCTGCCGGCGGGTCTTGGCGGCGGCTCGCAAGCGGGCGGCGCCAGTTCCCAGCTGCCGCATGGGACCACGATCGTCGCGCTGAAATATCCCGGTGGCGTCGTCATCGCGGGCGACCGGCGATCGACGCAGGGCAACATGATCGCCGGGCGCGACGTGAAGAAGGTGTACATCACCGACGACTACACCGCCACCGGCATCGCCGGAACCGCCGCGATCGCCGTCGAGTTCGCCCGCCTCTACGCCGTCGAACTCGAGCACTACGAAAAGCTCGAAGGCGTCCCGCTGACGTTCGCCGG
>NZ_DATJYB010000173.1:0-2397 GCF_035499775.1 Mycobacterium sp.
GCCGGTCCCGAGGTTGCCCCCGGAGGGGTTGACCGGCAGTTGCCCGGTGGGCGATATGCGGCCGTCCTGGATGAAGTCGAAAGCCTCACCTTCACCGCATAAGCCGAGGCCCTCGAGCCAGGTGATGGTCATGAAGCTGAAACCGTCGTAGAGATTCGCGAGATCTACCTCATCCGGCGAGTGCCCGCCGTCGGCCCACAATCGCCTGCCGATGTCCCGGTTGTCGGTGAACTGTTCTTCCCACGATTCGTCGACCGTCACGCGGCCGCGTGGGGGCGTCCCATCGGCTACGCCATGGACGTATGCCGCTGGCTGGGCCAGATCGCGTGCCCGGTCGGCCGTGGTAATGATGAAGGCCGCCGCGCCCTGTACCGGCAGGTCGCAGTCGTAGATAGACACCGGTCGCGACACCATCCGGGCGTTCAGATAGTCGTCGACCGACAGCTCGATCGGCTTGTACTGCGCCCAGTAGCTGCCCTCATATGCCAGGCCGTTTTGACGTGCCTGCAAGACCAAGGCTGCCATCTGTTCGCGGCTTCCGCTTTTATACTTCGCTTGATATCGGCTCCACGGCAGCGCCGCGGCGTCGGCGGGCGGATAGCGACCGTAAGGCGCCCGGAACTGTTCGAGGTACTGGACCGAGTCCAACCCGGGCGTCTCGATCTGCCCGGCCTCGGTCTCCTCGGTATGTCCATAGACGCCAGCGCCGGGGTTGTGCAGGGCCCGGAACAAGAGCGCGTAGCGGCACCGGCCCGATTCGACCGCTCGGATCGCCGCCAGCGCAGAATTCGCGATCGTGCCGGCTACGTCGGCTGTCCAGCGCGGCTCCAGGCCGAGAGATCTGACTAGAAACTCCGTCGACACAAACTCGATGCCGTCCGCTGAACTTGCCATCGAAAACGGCGCGTCCGGGGTGCAGACCACACCGTCGATCTGGTCGAGCGCCAAACCGGCATCAGTGATCGCTGCCCTGCTAGCCTCCTCCGCCAGTTCGCCAAGCGGTACCTCGGGGCCCCGAAAAATGCGGGACTGACTGAAGCCGACGAACGCAGCAGTGTGTCGCCCTTTGCTCATCTGTGAATACTGGCGAAGCCTGAGCTCGTCAGCCGGGACAGCGCAGCCTGCATAGCGCCCGCCCGATGCAGCGGGACGGCTTGCGGGTGGCTGTCGCAATCGCGCTCTGACCAGCCTCCACATTGGTGGGACATCAAACGAGCCTGAACTGCGGAATGACGGACTCGTCGGTGATCGTCTGGAACTCAACTTCGACGGGCGCGCCGATTCGGAGATCCGCGTACGTTGAGCCGGGAAAGTTCGACACAAGAATCAGGCCTTCCTGCTCGTCCAACTCGACTTCCCCAACAAGGTAAGGGGAGGCGGCCTGGAAGTACGGGTGCCGCGCCCCAGAAACGGTCTCGGTGAAGCTGAACACGGTGCCGCGGCCACTCACCCGTTCCAGGGAGAACTCGCCTCCGGAGCACTGAGTGCAGGCGGCGGTTGGCGGAAACTGAAGTCGCCGGCACTGAGAGCAGCGCTGCAAAAGCAACTTTCCGGCCTTGACGCCTTCCCAGAACGGTGCGGAGAGTTCATCAGCAACGGGTGCGGGTGGATGCAGCGTCATGTCCGGTCGCGGGCATTCATCGCGACAGCCGCGGACGCCTTGATCGTAACGGGTGTCATTCGAAGCTGCTTGCTCGCGATGGTCCCGTGCCGCGCCGGCGCGGAACTCGCTGCCGAATGGCGTGTCGCACCGTGTGGGCGGTCGTCGTACCACTGTGCAACAGCGCGATCCGGCCGGATGCGGGTTGGGCCTGCGGCCCAGGACGACGTGGGTCGGCTCGACGATCAGGCATTTGCCAGCAGGTCGATCTCCTCTTCGCTGCGGTGGAGCAGCTCACCAAAGACGTACTCGTTGTCCTCACCGTAGTTCGGACCGGAGCGGTTCAGCCGGCCACCGATGTAGGCCGGCGTTTCGGACATCTTCACCGGATGCTCTCTGATGGGCCAGCGCCCAATCTCAGTTTGATCGAGCTCCACCCGCCATTCCAGGTGCTTGAGTTGCGGATCGGTGTCACAGAGGTCCTCGGCGTTCTGACAGACGCCGGCGGGGACTCCACGGGCTTGTAGTTTCGCCATGAGTGCGTAGCCTTCGCGGCCGCTGGTGGCTTCGTTCATCACCGAATCGAGGAACTCCTGATTCTGGATCCGGAGCTCAAGCGAGGTGAGGCGGTCGTCTGCTGCCGGCGCTTGGATGCCGAGGACCTGCACCGCTGCTTGCCACTGCTCCTCGGTGAACGCGGCGATCGCGATCCAACGATCGTCCCCCTGTGTGCGGTAGGCCCCGTGGGGCGCCGCGGCCTTGTAAGGCGACCGATTCCCATAGCGTGCCCATCCCCT
>NZ_DATJYB010000174.1:0-3070 GCF_035499775.1 Mycobacterium sp.
GCGAGCCACAGGCGCACCAGGCAGCGCCGGTCGGCGACCTCGGTCGCGTCGTCGAAACGGCGCCGGTTGTGCAGGGTCACGTGGTTGTCGGCGAAGAACAAGTCACCGGGCTCCATCGTGAATTCCACGGCGTTGGCGGGGTCGTTCAGCGCGCGGTCGAACGCGTCGAGCGCCTGGCGCTGCCGGTCAGTCATCGGACGACCGGAGCGGTAGTGGCCCAGTTCGATGTGCAGGCGGTTGTAGCGGATGCGGACGCCCTCTTCGGTGTCGGTCAAGATCGCGCCGACCGTGATCGGGTCTGCGCCCGGTGCGGTCTCGTGCGAGCGGTCGAAGCAGTACTCCCCGTAGAGTTCGTCGACCAGTTCGGGCGCGGTCTCCAGCACCGCGTTGTAGGCGGTGTGACCGCTGACCATGACCGACTCGCCGCCCGAGACCGCCTTGCGCAGGCAGAGCAGTGCGAGGATGTCGGGCCGGCTGCCCGCGTAGGCGCAGGCGGAGTCGGTGTGGAAGATCAGTTCGGAGTTGGTCTTGGAGCCGCGTGCCTCCACGACCGACTGGCCGGTGTCCTGGACCAGGTAGACGCGGTCACCCTGCAGATTCTGCGGCTGCGGCCCACCGAGGTAGGTCCCCAGGCCCCAGTACAGCATCGAGGCTTCCTCGTCGGTCCAACCCTGGAAGGGCAGCCCGCGCAGGACGCTGAAGCCAGGCCCGGAGCGGATGCAACGGTTGATGGCGCGGGCGAGTTCTGCCAGCGCCGGCTCCTGGAAGTCCGACGGCTCGATGGTGTCGATGGTCTTTCCGGTGCGCCGCAACTCGTCGCGAGTGCGCAGGCAGGCCTCGGCCTGGTGCGGCTCGACCGCGACAATGTACTCCTCGGCACGAATGCTGGCCTGAGTCCAGACCGTCGATCCGATGATCGGGCGCCGGATGCCGGACATTTGTTGAGTCGCCTCGTTGCTCATCTGTCTTGTCCTCTCACTGAAGTTCTCACCGTCTGGGTTCAGCCGATTCGTCTGGCTGGTTCGACTCAGGACGTTCTCAGCCCGGCCTTGAAGGATTCTTAAAGCCCTGTAAAAGCGGTGTTGCGCCGTCCGCCGGCGCGATCGCGGGCCCTGCGACATTCGTCTACCGGGCGCCGTTGCCGTTGAGTGTTGGAGTCGGCACTCCGGACTCGCAAACCCGGCACCACACATACGCACACCAACAACACACTCAACACACACAACACCTCCAGGAAGTCTTTAAGAATCCTTCAAGGCCGGGGGTGGACGCTCTGGTGCATGAACACGATCGATCTCGTCATCGCCGCGCTGAGCACTGGAATCCTCGCCTGGGGGTTGTCCCGGTACGCACCCAAAGCGGTACCGATGGCAGGCCTGACGGCACAGGGCATCCTTGGCGTGACAACCGGGATGATGTTGGAGACCTTCTCGTTTTCCGCGCTGGGCTCGTCCTGGCCGATCGTCGTCGCGGTCGCCCTCGGAACCTTGCTGATCAGCGTCATCGGCGGCGCGCTGCTAGGTCTGCACCGTGAGGTCACCCCGCTGACCGGCGCGCTTTCGCTGGTGGCAGGCGGCGCGTCCGGAGTGGTCGCCATCGCCCGCGAACTCGGCGGCGACGACCGCGTCGTTGCGGCCATCCAATACCTTCGCGTTGCCCTGATCACCGCGGCCATGCCCGTCATCGTGGCGATCATCTACCACGGCGCCGGGACGCATGTCACGCACACAACCGGAAAAGCCGCCTTCACCTGGTACTTCAGCATGCTGGTGGTCGCGCTCATCATCGTGGTCGGCGTGGCGGCCGGCCGGCTCGTACGGTTGCCGGGAGCCGGGCTGCTGGGTCCGCTGGCGATCACCATCGCTCTGGAACTCAGCGGGTTCGCGGAACGTCTCGATGTGCCGACGATGGTGGTCGAGGCCGGATTCATGATCATCGTCTGGCAGTCGGTGCTCGGGCTCAACCGTGAGTCACTTCGGGCGATCCGACGGATCCTGCCGGGCGCACTCGCGCTGATCTTCGTGCTGAACGTCGCGGCGGCCGGTCTGGGTGTGCTGCTGGCGCACGTGGCCAGGCTGAGCACGCTCGACGGATACCTCGCGACCAGCCCCGGCGGTATCTACGCCGTGCTCGGCACCGCTGAGGGGAGCGGCTCCAACGTCACGATCGTCATGGCGACCCAGGTCCTTCGGGTGGTGGTGATGCTGTTCGCCGCGCCCTTCATCGCCCGGTTGTTCATGCGGTTGACGCCGCCCCAAAGCGCGGCGATCACGCTCGACAACGTGCCGACGATTCCGGCGACGCGCTCGGCGAGCACGGAGCTCGTCAGCGCCACCGCCTGAACGCCTAGCGCCCCACATCACGACGGTTCATCGATCAAGGATTCGGGACCAGCGGCCACTGAAATGTCCGCTGGTCTCGATCCGTTCGCCGACCTTCGTCCGACACAGGGTTGGCGCAAGGATTTCGCAAGTGTTCCGACGCAAACTGACGACGTGCTCCTACCCAGGAGAATCGAAAGGAAGCGCCATGAACGCCCCCCGCGCCCTGAAACGAATCGCTGCCGTCGCGCTGTTATCGGGTGCGGCGGCGGTGCCCGGTCTGATTCTGGCCACCGGTGCCGCCCAAGCCCAGCCCGCCGGCTGCGAAGTCCCGTACGGCTGTTGGTGCCCGGGCCAACCGCTGCCCAAGACCAACGGGCCTCTCCCATGGGATATGAACAGCTGCCACAACTATCACTATTCGACGTTGGGTGGACACGGCTACCTGATCCCGCCTCCGCCCGGTTACTGCCCCCCTAGACCCTTCTCGGACAACCTTTACGACAAGTGCTGAGTCGGTTCGAGCGACCCGCAAGCGGATCGGCTAGCGGCGTGGTAGACCTCCACCCATGGGCGAACGCGTCACGTTCCGAAGCTCCACCGGCCCCAATCTGGCAGGGATCATCGACGTGCCGGCAGGGCCGGTGCGCGGCTGGGGCGTGTTCGCACATGGCTTCACGCTCGGCAAGGATTCGCCGGCAGCGGCCCGGATCTGTAAGCAGCTGGCCGCCGACGGTATCGGCATGCTG
>NZ_DATJYB010000175.1:0-6128 GCF_035499775.1 Mycobacterium sp.
CAGCAGCACCGACGCGCCACGCTCCAGCAGCGCGGCGGCGATGCCCTTGCCCACGCCCTGCGCCGCGCCGGTGACGATCGCGACATGCCCCCTCATCGAGTCTGGGTGGGAGTAGCTCATCCGGTCGGACCCATCTGCAGCCGCACGCCGCGATGCATCTCGTAGGTGCTGCGCACACCGCCGGGCAGCTCGATGAACTCCACCGCGGTTCCGTCCGGGTCCTTGACGAAAAACATTCGCACCCCGCCGATTTCGAACGGTTCCTGGTCGGGTGTATACCCCGCCTCGGTGATGCAGCGGTGGGCGTCGTCGAGATCGGGGACCGACAGCGACATGTTGTGGATCCCGGTGATGCCGCGACGCGGCGGCTTCTGATCGGGCGCGCCGGCGCCGAGCGACAACAGTTCGACCATGAGCCCGCCCAGCAGTCCGCCGACCACCCGGCCCTCCTGCTTCCGCTTCGCGTGCAGCGCCGCGTCGAAAGGCTCTCCGGAGATGAGGGTTTCGAAGACGACCTCCATGCCCAGCACATCCCGGTAGAAAGCCAGCGCCCGGTCCATGTCGGTGACCCCGACGACGAGGTGAAAGAACGACACGTCATTGAGCACCGTCATAACGTCGCCGCGAGATTGGACGCCGGACGCCCCGCGAACAACGGCAGGTCAAGATAGGTCTTGATGCCGGGTTCGGCGACACACACGTCGGGGATGGCGTTGATGCAGTGGTTGGCAGTGGCGACGACGCCGGGATTGCGTTGCAGCCCTTCGGCGATCGTCACTGGTTGCAGTCCCTTGAAGGTGAGGCTCACGTCCGGGTCGCCGGTGATCTCGACCTCGAAACGTTCGCCGAGTCCGCCGAAATCCCAGGCCGGGTCCAGGTTGTCTTCGCCCATGAGCCAGTTGACGGCCGCGGTGATGACCGGCTCGCCGTCGACCAGGGCCTGCCAGCGGAACCGGCGCGCAGCCACGGTTCCCGCGGTGATCGGGAAGGGGTCGTAGTCGATGTCGGAGGTCGCCACGGCGATCTCCTGAATGGTCCTGATGTTCGGATCGATGCGAAATCCCACGTGGTCGGCGATCATTCGCACCGACATCTTGAACCCGTTTTCGAGCAGGCCGGCCATGGGTCCCTGCATGGCCGCTTCGGGGGTGCCACCGAAGCCCATGATGTGGCGCACCACGTCCGGGGCGTTGTAGGTGCGGATGTCGGAGAACTCCTCGGCGCGCACGTGGGTGACCGCCGACGACAGCGACGACAGCATCAGCGGGAACCGCTCCGTGATGCCGCCGGGGTGGATGCCCGACCCGTGCAGCGTCACGCCGCCTTCAAGCGCGGCGTCGGCAACGGCCTGGACAGCCGGGTTGCTCAGGTCGGGGTATACCCAGCCGACCGAGGTCACCACGTTCTTGCCGGACCGCAGAATCGCAACGACCTCTTCGTCTTTGGGAATGAGCGGGCTGTACATGACACAGTCGGCGTCCAGCGCCAGCACCTCGTCGATGCTGGAGGTGGCGGTGACCCCGAGCGGAGCGGTGCCGAGTATCTCGCCGACGTCGCGGCCGCTCTTATCCGCGCTGTGCACCCAGCACCCGACCAGCTGCAGCTGCGGGTGGTTCTGCACGCACTCGATCGCGGCCTTGCCGACGCCGCCGGTCGCCCACTGGATGACACGAAGCGGTTGACTCATTAGTGACCTCCCGGATAGTGGCGAGCTTCAACAAGCTCTAGCAAAAGCACCCGCAGGCGCGGCGTGGCGGGTGCTTTTGCGTCTGCTCGGCGGTACTGGCACGCTATGACTGAATGGCAGTCACTGTCAACCGAGCATAGGAAGGGCGATGACGATGAGCGTCCTGGACGGCAAGATCGCGATCGTTACGGGTACCAGCCGGGGCGTGGGAGTCGGCATCGCCCACGAGTTGCTACGTGCCGGCGCCACCGTCATCGGCTGCTCGCGCTCGCCGCTGGACACCATCCCCGGCATCGACGCAGACTGGGCACCCCGTGCCTCGCAAAAGGTCTGCGACCAAGGCGATTGCCACTCGATCGACTCGTTCGTCAGCGACGTCGTGGCCACCCACGGCCGCATCGACATTCTGGTCAACAACGCTGGCGGAACCGTCCCCGCACCCCACGCGGAGAGCATTCCAAAACTCGTCCAACGCATGCAGGGCGCGCCCCGCAGCGACGACGAATATGAGCGCACGGCACTGTTCCACGCGTTCGCTGTGCAGATGAACCTGATCAGCCCGCTCTGGTTCGCCATCCGCGCCTACCGGCAGATGCGCACCCAGGACGGCACCGGCTGCGTCATCAACATCTCGAGTGGCGCCGGACATCCCGCAGGGTCACCAACTTTGGTCTCCTACGGCGCCGCCAAGAGCGGGCTCAACCACCTCACCAGGTCGCTGGCCGAGGAATGGGGACCGAAGGTCCGGGTCAACTGTGTCGCGTTGGGCCCGACGATGACTGAGAACTTCCGGTCGTTCGTGCTGCCTAAGGACGATCCGACCGGCGAGAAGTATTTCGCCGCCGTCCCATTGCGCCGCGCCGGCGAGCCCGCGGAGGTGGGCCGGGTCTGCGTCTTCCTCGCAAGTGGACAGGCGGACTTCGTCAACGGCACCACCATCGAGTGCGACGGCGGGATGTTGCCCGGCGTCCTCTACGACGCGGGCCTGAAGACGATCACCGATTTGCTGTAACCGGCTTCAGCAAAACCAACTCCGTCGGACGTCGGGTCTGATACCTTCCGACGGACAATTGGGGAGGGGTTATGCAACGCGCACTCGTCGCAGCAATGGGAATGATCGTCGTGGGCTGCGGTGTCGGCGTTCCGCCGGCCGCCGCGGAAAATCCGGTCTGTACGGCGACCTGGTGTTCGTTCTATTTGCCGTCGCACAACATCGGCTGCGAAATCAGCTACCAACGCGGCAGTGGCATCTCCGACGAAACGTACTGCCAGAGCGAATCGCCGGCGCAATCTGTGCACATGCCCGCCAACGGCGTGTTCAAGACCTGCAACGGCATGAACTGCCTGGGCAATGCGGGCCAAGGCACGCCGACCCTGGCCTACGGCCTCACCGCCGGACTGGGACCCTTCAACTGCCGGTCGGAGCAAACGGGCGTCACCTGCACCGTCACCTCGGGTCGTGGCTTCGCCCTCTCCAACGCGGGAGTCAAACCCGTCGGCTGACGGAAGCCTTCTCCAGGGTGAACTGGTTGACGTCGATGTAGCCGTCCCGGAAGGACTCGGCGCAGCCGGTCAGGTACTTCATGTAGCGCTCGTAGACCTCGTCGGACTGGATCTCGACGGCCTCGGCCTCGCGCGCCTGCAGCGCCGCCGCCCACAGATCGAGGGTCTTGGCGTAATGCTGCTGCAGCGACTGGCGCCGGGACAGCCGGAAGCCCGCCTTCGACGAGTGGTCCTCCACCTTCTGGACCGCCGGCAACCGGCCGCCCGGGAAGATCTCGGTCATGATGAATTTGGCGAAGCGGACATGCGAGAACGAAATGGGTAGCTTGCGTTCGGCGATCTCGTCTCCGGTGAGGACCGTGATCGTGTGCAACAGCATCACGCCGTCGTCGGGCAGCACGCTGTAGGCCATCTTGAAAAAGTCGTCGTAGCGGTCGTAGCCGAAGTGCTCGAACGCGCCGATCGATACGATCCGGTCGACCGGCTCACTGAATGCTTCCCACCCGTCCAGCAGCACCCGCCTGCTGCGTGGGCTGTCCATCTCGTCGAACGACTTCTGCACGTGGTCGGCCTGGTTCTCCGACAACGTCAATCCGACGACGTTCACGTCGTACTTCTCGATGGCCCGGCGCATGGTTGCCCCCCAGCCGCAGCCGATGTCGAGCAGCGTCATGCCGGGCCGCAGGCCCAGTTTGCCCAGCGACAGATCGATCTTGGCGATCTGGGCTTCTTCCAGCGTCATGTCGTCGCGCTCGAAGTAGGCGCAACTGTAGGTCTGGGTCGGATCGAGGAACAGGCGGAAGAAGTCGTCGGATAGGTCGTAATGCGCCTGCACATTGTCGAAATGGGGCACCAGCTCCTGAGCCATGAATTTTCGTGCCTTTCCGGACCCACCGGCCCCCCGCGGTGACACGGCCACCCCATGCCCAGCTCCGCATAGTTACCCCGCAGCCGCGCAGGCCAAACAATCACTCGCTCGGCAGCAGCCCGCAGCGAACCAGCAGCTATGTCCTCTAATGTCAAAAAACTGTCCTGCAGTGTCAAGACGCGGGCCGTTGTCCTGCCGCAAAGTGTGTTCAGTGGTTACTCCACCGCTCCGCGCACGAGGAAGTTCGTGGGGCAGGCCTCACACCCGGACAGGACACACCAATGAACTCCACCAGCATCGAGCACGTCGACGTGTTGATCATCGGCGCGGGCATCTCGGGTATCGGCGCCGCCCGCTACCTGCAGACCATGCAGCCGGGCAAGACATTTGCCATCGTGGAGGCCCGCGACGAGATCGGTGGAACGTGGGATCTGTTCCGGTACCCCGGGATTCGCTCGGACTCCGATCTGCACACGTTCAGCTACGAGTTCAAGGCGTGGGAGGACCCGAAGGCGATCGCCAGCGCCGGCGCGATCATGTCCTACCTGCGGGAGACGGTGGCCGAGAACGACATCCGGAGTGCGATCCGCTTCGGCCACAAGGTGATCGAAGCGGCGTGGTCCACGCCGGACGCCCGCTGGCTGGTGGAGATGGAGCGCACCGACACCGGCGAACGCATCACCATGAGCTGCGGCTGGTTCTTCAGCGCCAGCGGCTACTACCGCTACGACGAGGGGTTCACCCCGGAATTCCCGGGCCGGGAACGGTTTGCCGGACAGATCGTGCACCCCCAGCACTGGCCGGAGGACTTGGACTACAGCGGCAAGCGGGTTGTGATCATCGGTAGCGGCGCGACTGCGGTCACGCTGGTGCCGGCCATGGCCGAGACCGCCGGGCACGTCACCATGCTGCAGCGTTCGCCGACCTACATCGTGCCGGTGCCCTCCGAGGACCGCATCGCCAACACCCTCCCCAAGCTGATCGGCCGCGACCGGGCCTACGCCGTCACGCGGCAGAAGAACGTCGCCAAGCAACGGCTCATCTTCCGGTTCTGCCAGCAGTTCCCCGGGGCCGCCCGGCGACTGATCCGTCACCTCAACGCCAAGCAGCTGCCGGCCGGATATCCCGTCGACGAGCACTTCAGGCCCGCCTACAACCCGTGGGACCAACGACTGTGCGCGGTGCCGGACGCCGACATGTTCAAGGCCATCCGCGACGGACGTGCCTCGGTGGTCACCGACCAGATCGACACCTTCACCGAGGACGGAATCCGGCTGCAATCCGGGCGTGAGTTGAAAGCCGACATCATCGTGACCGCCACCGGCCTGAACCTGCTGGCCTTCGGCGGAATCAAGCTCTCGGTGGACGGTGTTGCCGTCGATATTCCGAAAAAGGTTGCGTTCAAAGGCTTTCTACTCAGCGACGTCCCCAACTTCGCCTACGTGTTCGGCTACACCAACTCGTCGTGGACGTTGAAGGTCGGGCTGATAAGTGAACACTTCTGCCGTCTGTTGGCTCACATGGACGCGCACGGCTACGATATCTGTTACCCGCAGTTGCCCGAGTCGATGCCGACACGGCCGTTGCTGGAAATCACCTCCGGCTACGCCAGGCGGGCTGCCGGCACGATGCCCCACCAGGGCACCGAGGGTCCATGGCGGACCAGCATGGATTACCGCGTGGACCGAAAGATGTTGCGCGAGGGGCCAGTCGACGACGACCACCTTCGTTTCACCACGTCCTCCAAGTCGGCACAGGAGGTCACACGCCAGCCGGCATTGGTCGGCTAACGAGGAGCACACATGGACCTGATGGCACCGATCGACTCGCTGTTCTTGACGGCTGAGTCTCGCGAGCATCCGCTGCACGTCGGCGCGCTGCAGCTGTTCACCCCACCGCCCGGTGCGGGACGGAATTTCGTCCGCGAGGCCCATCAGGCCATGTTGCAGTGCCATGACGTAGCACCGTTATTCCGCAAGCGTCCGATGGGATTTCACGGTGCGTTCACCAACTTGGCCTGGTCGTCCGATAAGGACGTCGACCTTGACTACCACGTGCGGCGATCGGGCT
>NZ_DATJYB010000176.1:0-17420 GCF_035499775.1 Mycobacterium sp.
CGAAATTTTCCCCCTTGATATTTCGCAGCAGCGTCACGCTTGTAGCGTTCTGATTCGATATCTGTTTATATAGAAGGATGTCGAATCAAGCCGCGACAGGGTGTTGTCCTCCGTTGGGAGCGACCGCGCTGGGTGAGCCGCAGGCTGTCGAGTTGGCCGCAATGTTCAAGGCGCTAGGCGATCCAGTCCGGTTAAGGTTGTTGAGCTTGATCGCCAGCCATCCGGGTGGTCAGGCCTGCGTGTGTGAGATCTCGCCTAGTTTCGATGTCTCGCAGCCGACGATCTCCCATCACCTCAAGACGTTGCGCTCTGCGGGACTGCTGGCCTGTGAGCGGCGCGGAACCTGGGTCTACTATTGGGTGATTCCCTCTGCGTTGCAACAGCTTTCGTCGGTGCTGCAATTCGACGCTACGGGCGGCCAGACGACACCGGAGTGCTGCTCGTGACACAGACCCATCCGGTCGCGGCGGGGGCCGCACGGCTTTCAACGCTGGACCGGATCCTTCCGCTGTGGATCGGGGCGGCAATGACAGCCGGCCTATTGCTTGGCCGGCTTGCTCCACGTTTGGGGCAGTTGCTCGGTGCCGTCGAGGTGGACGGCATTTCGTTACCAATCGCTTTAGGCCTGCTGGTGATGATGTATCCGGTGTTGGCCAAGGTCCGCTACGACCGACTCGACGAGGTGACCTGCGACCGCAAACTGATGGTGTCCTCGCTGGTGCTGAACTGGCTGTTCGGCCCGGCGTTGATGTTCACCCTGGCCTGGCTGCTGCTCGCCGATCTGCCGCAATACCGAACCGGGCTGATCATCGTTGGACTGGCTCGCTGCATCGCGATGGTGATCATTTGGAATGACTTGGCTGGTGGGGACCGCGAAGCCGCCGCCGTCTTGGTTGCGCTGAACTCGATCTTCCAAGTGCTGGCGTTCGCCGGTTTGGGTTGGTTCTACCTGTCGTTACTGCCCGGCTGGCTGGGTTTGCCACAAACCGGCATCGAAGTTTCACCGTGGCAGATCGCCAAATCCGTGCTGGTCTTCCTGGGTATCCCTCTTGCTGCCGGATACCTGTCCCGCCGCATCGGCGAAAAGGCCAGGGGCGCTGACTGGTACGAGACCCGGTTCTTGCCACGAGTCGGGCCGTGGGCGCTCTACGGGTTGTTGTTTACGATCGTCATCTTGTTCGCCTTGCAGGGACACCAAATCACGTCTCGACCCTGGGATGTCGTTCGCATCGCGATCCCATTGCTGGCGTATTTCGCGGTCATGTGGGCCGGTGGATACGGCCTCGGATTTGTGTTGCGGCTCGGGTATGCCCGCACCACTACGCTGGCGTTTACGGCTGCCGGCAACAACTTTGAACTGGCGATCGCCGTAGCGATCACCACCTACGGCGCGGCCTCTGGGCAGGCCCTGGCCGGTGTGGTGGGACCCTTGATCGAGGTCCCGGTGCTCGTGGCCCTGGTCTACCTGTCTTTGGCGCTGCGACCGCGTCTCTTCGCCTCACACGAGCATGTGGCAGTCGGCCATGACCGATAAACCCAGCGTCTTGTTCGTCTGCGTGCATAACGCGGGCCGCTCCCAGATGGCTGCCGCGCTGCTGACGCACCTTGCCGGCGACGACATCGAAATTCGTTCCGCTGGAACCGAACCCGCGGACCAGCTCAATCCAGCCGTGGTCGCGGCGATGGCCGAACTCGGCATCGACATCGCCGGCGCCAGACCCAAAATCCTTACCGCCGAGTCGGTGCTGTCCAGCGATGTCGTGATCACGATGGGCTGTGGCGACACCTGCCCGTACTTCCCCGCCGTGTCCTACCGCGACTGGAAACTGCCCGATCCGGCCGGCCAACCAGTGGATGTGGTGCGGGCCATCCGCGACGCGATCGCGCGTCGGGTCCGGGACCTGATCGACGAACTGCTGCCCACCACCCACCCCGCGCCCTGAAAGGAACCGCCATGTCACGCGTGCAACTGGCTCTCAATGTCGAGCGTCTCGACGAGGCAATTGCGTTCTACTCCAAGTTGTTTGGAACTGAACCGGCCAAGGTCAAACCCGGTTACGCCAACTTCGCGATCGACCAACCTCCGCTCAAACTGGTGCTGATGGAAAACCCCGGCAGTGGCGGCACGCTCAACCACCTCGGCATCGAAGTTGCTACGAGTGACGCCGTGCATACGGAAATCGCCCGGCTCAGCGATGAAGGGCTGTTCACCGAGGAAGAACTCAACACCACCTGCTGCTTTGCCACCCAGGACAAGGTTTGGGTCACCGGGCCAAGCGACGAACGCTGGGAGGTTTACAGCGTCCTCGCCGACGCGGACACCTTCGGCCCCACCACGGACCAACCGTGCTGCACCACCTGACCAGTGGCACGCCTACTGGAACTGTAGGACGTCCGCACGACACTCGCGCGCGATCTGTTCCTCCCGCGCGTAGAGCATGCCGTAGGTGAAGCCGTTCTCTCCCAAGGTTGTTCCTGCCGACACCGCCATCCGCCGCAGCGCTTCGGTGGCGACCACGGTGTCCTGGTGATCCCCGAGCAGGGTTTGGATGTGCTTGTAGTACTTGATCGTTCGCTTCGCCCGCTTGCTCACGGGCCGGCAGAGTTCGCCGGCGTAGCGGGCGCGCTTGGCGGCCTTGCGGGCCCGGTGCAGCAGCGCGTCGTCGCCGCTTTGCAGCGCCGAGCTCAGCCGCCGATCGGCCTTACGCTGTGCGCGCCTGGCCCGCCTCTTGAGTGCCTGGGTCGTGATGTCCTGGTCGACGGGCGGTCTGGTGCGCCACTGCCGCAAAACCGCCATCAAGGCCGCGTAACGCTCTGAGTCCATCGCCTCACTCAGCTGAGTGCGCGCCGGCAGCTCGACGGCTTGGAGGTCGTTGCGGATCCGCGCTCTGACGGGACCCAGGATCAGCTGGTCGGGCATCGCGTCCAGCGCATCGCTGAATCTGCGCAGCTGGACCTGGCAATCTCTCACGTCGCCGAGCAATGCCGCGTACCACGTGAGTTCGTTGTCCAGGTCGCCACTCGCCGACTCATCGAACAACTTTCCGAACACGCGTAATGTGCTGCGCAACCGCCGGATCGCCACCCGGGTGTCGTGAATCGGATCCTCGCCGTGGCGCAACGCCACGTCACCCGCGGTGATTCGGTCGATCTGGGTGTTCAAATATCCGAGGAGCGCCTGTGTGGCTCGCATATCTAGAAGCATTGCCGCTAAAGCGGCCGCCAAACGTCAGCGCCGGCTCGCCGAGCGCGGCAGAAATTAGAGCCAGGTGTCCTGAGTGGTGGTGGTGAGGAATGCTTCCAGGTCGTCGCGCCACTGAGCCGGCGTGGTCTTGTCCGGCTCGATGCCGGTGTAGTCGCCGCGGTAGAAAAGCAGCGGCCGCGGCTTGATCTTGGGCGCCTCTGACAGTGACTGCACCGCGCCGAATACCACGAAGTGATCCCCACCGTCATGCACGGACGCCACCGTGCAGTCGATGAAAGCCAGCGAACCGTCGATGATCGGCGAACCGAGTTCCGAAGGGTGCCAATCGATCCCGGCGAACTTGTCGGGCTCCTTCGAACCGAACCGCGCCGACACGTCCTTCTGCTTCTCGGTCAGCACGTTGACGCAGAACCGCCCGCTGGCCTCGATGGCCTTCCAGGACCGCGACACCTTGGTCGGGCAGAACAGCACCAGCGGCGGGTCCAGCGACAACGCGGCGAACGACTGGCAGGCAAAGCCGATCGGCACGTCGTCAAGCACGGTCGTGATGATCGTGATCCCAGTGCAGAACTGACCGAGCGCGTTGCGAAACGTGCGCGGGTCGATCGGCGCGGCAGTCATGGCTAGCCGCGCATGCCGACCGTGAAGTCGTGGCCCCACAGGCTGACCGCGGTGCTTTCCCGGGCGATCCAGTCGTGATCATCGACTTTGCGTCCTTCGCAACCGAATTCGACGTCGAAGCCGCCGGGCGTCTTCATGTAGAAGGACAGCATCAGGTCGTTGACGTGACGGCCCAGTGTGGCCGACATCGGCACCTTTTTCCGCAACGCGCGGTCCAGGCACAGGCCGACGTCGTCGGCCTCCTCGACTTCGACCATCAGGTGCACGATCCCGCTCGGCGTCGGCAGCGGCAGGAACGCCAACGAATGGTGACGCGGGTTGCAGCCGAAGAAGCGCAGCCAGGCCGGCGCCCCGTCAGCCGGGCGCCCCACCACCTGCGGCGGCATCCGCATCGAGTCACGCAGCTTGAAGCCGAGCACATCCCGGTAGAAGTGCAGTGCCTCGGCGTCGTCGCGAGTGGTCAGCACCACGTGCCCCAGGCCCTGCTCGGCGGTGACGAACTTGTGCCCGTAAGGGCTGACCACCCGGCGGTGTTCCAGTGCGGCGCCATGGAAGACGGCCAGCGGGTTGCCCGACGGGTCGGAGAACAGGACCATCTCGTCGACGCGGCGTTCGGCGAGCTCGCTGGCGGTGGCTTCCTTGTACGGCGTGCCCTCCACGTCGAGTCGCTTCCGGATCTCTTGCAGGCCTTCGGCGTTCGCGCATTCCCAGCCGGCCTCCGCGAGCCGGTCGTGCTCGCCTGGGACGATCACCAGCCGAGCCGGGAAGTCGTCCATCCGCAGATAAAGAGCGCCCTCGGTGGCGCCTTCCGGCAAACGTGGGCCCTCAACCATGCCAAGGACTTTCAGGCCATACTCACGCCAGGCCGCCATGTCGGTGGCCTCGATGCGCAGATAACCCAGCGACCGGATGCTCATCACGCACCTCCCAGGAAATCGATGGTGAGCTTGTTGAACTCGTCGAACTTCTCCACCTGCGCCCAATGCCCGCATTGCCCGAAGACGTGCAGCTGCGCACGCGGAATGGTCTTGAGCGCCACCAGCGCTCCGTCCAGCGGGTTGACCCGGTCCTCGCGGCCCCAGATCAGCAGCACCGGCTGGCGTAGCTTGTACACCTCGCGCCACATCATGCCGAGTTCGAAATCGGCCCCGGAGAACGACATTCCCATCGCCCGGGTCGCCGTCAGCGACTCGGGGGTGCTGGCCAGCGCGAAACGCTCGTCGATCAGCTCCGGGGTGATCAGCTTCTGGTTGTAGACCATCACCCTCAGGAACGCTTCGAGGTTCTCCCGGGTGGGCTCCATGGAGAACTTGCCGAGCCGCTTCACGCCCTCGGTCGGGTCGGGCGCGAACAGGTTCACGCTCAGTCCGCCCGGGCCCATCAGCACGAGGCGCCCGGCCAGGTCCGGGTAGTCCAACGCGAACCGCACCGCGGTGCCCCCGCCCAGCGAATTACCCACCAGCGGAACCCGACCCAGCTCCAGCTGGTCGAACAGCCCCTTGAGCGCCCGCGCGGCGTAGTGGTTGAACTGCCCGTGCTGCGCGCGCTTGTCGGAGTGCCCGTAGCCGGGCTGGTCGACGGCCAGCACGTGGAAGTGCTGCGCCAGGACCGGGATATTGCGCGAGAAGTTGGTCCAGCTCGCCGCGCCGGGACCGCCGCCGTGCAACAGCACCACGGTCTGGTCGTTGCCGACACCGGCTTCGTGGTAGTGCAGCTTCAGCGGCCCGTCGACGTCGACCTCCGCGTAGCGGGAGGTGGACTCGAACGTCAGCTCTTGGGTGGCGGTCATACCATCGTGTCGCCGGGCGGCAACCCGAACTCGTGGTTCCCGAAGATCACGTACGCCCGCTCGGGGTCGTTGGCGGCGTGCACCCGGCCGGCGTGCGCGTCGCGCCAGAACCGTTGCACCGGCTGGTCGATGCCCAGCGCGGTGGCGCCGGATGCCTCGAACAGTCGGTCGACCGAGGCGATCGCGCGGCCGGTGGCACGCACCTGGTCACGCCGGGCGCGGGCACGCAGGTCGAACGGGATCTCCTTGCCGGCGGCCAACAGGGCGTACTCGTCGCCGACGTTGCCGATCAGCTGCCGCCACGCGGCGTCGATGTCACTGGCCGCCTCGGCGATACGGACCTTGGCGAACGGGTCGTCCTTGGCCTTCTCGCCGGCGAACGCGGCGCGCACCCGCTTGCCCTGATGCTCGACGTGCGCGTCGTAGGCGCCGTAGGCCATGCCCACGATCGGCGCCGAGATCGTGGTGGGATGCATTGTGCCCCAAGGCATTTTGTAGACCGGGGCGGTGTTGGTCCGGTATCCACCGGCGGTGCCGTCGTTCATCGCCCGGTAGGACAAGAACCGGTGCCGGGGCACGAAGACGTCCTTGACCACCAGTGTGTTGCTGCCGGTGCCGCGTAAGCCGACGACGTGCCACACGTCGTCGATGCGGTACTCGGTGCGCGGGATCAGGAAGCTGCCGAAGTCGACCGGGCGACCGTCCTTGATGACCGGGCCGCCCACGAACGTCCAGGAGGCGTGGTCGCAGCCCGACGACCAGTTCCACGATCCATTGACCAGATAGCCGCCGTCGACGACGACACCCGCACCCATCGGGGCGTACGACGACGAGATCCGGGTCCGCGGGTCCTCGCTCCACACCTCCTCCTGGGCCTGCTGGTCGAACAGCGCGAGATGCCAGTTGTGCACGCCGACGATCGAGCTCACCCAGCCGGTCGAGCCGCAGGCACTCGCGATACGCCGCGTCGCCTCGTAGAACAGTGTCGGATCGCTCTGCAGCCCGCCCCACTGCTCCGGCTGCAACAGCGTGAAGAAGCCGGCTTGGTCGAGCTCCTGAACCGTTTCATCGGGCAGCCGGCGCAGGTCCTCCGTAGCCTGAGCGCGCTCGCGAATCTGCGGGAGCAGATCATCGATGGCAGCCAAAACCGACTGCGCGTCACGCTGTTGAATGGACGTCACTTACGTTTGCCTCCTGGGCCGAACTAACACAGCGGGATTTACACAGAAGACTAGAACACGTTCCGATTTGTGTCGAGCAGGGTATTCCTGCGGCTGGTAGCGGTACAAATCGGGCTTTCTGTAACATGTTCTAGTTGTGACGAACGAGAGGACGGGGCGTTGACCGACGCGATTCCCGACGAGCCACTCGGCGACCACGTCCTGGAACTGCAGATCGCCGAGGTCGTCGCCGAGACCGACGACGCGAGGTCGTTGGTGTTCGCGGTCCCGGACACCGCGGGAGACCCCGCCGTCGCGCCGGAGCGCCTGCGCTACTCGCCCGGCCAGTTCCTGACGCTGCGCGTCCCCAGCGACCGCACCGGCTCGGTGGCGCGCTGCTACTCGCTGTGCAGTTCGCCGTTCACTGACGACGCGCTGACCGTCACGGTCAAACGCACCGTCGACGGATACGCCTCCAACTGGCTGTGCGACCACGCCCACGAAGGCATGCGGATCCACGTGCTGGCGCCGTCGGGCAATTTCGTGCCCCGCACACTCGACCAGGACTTCCTGTTGCTGGCCGCCGGCAGCGG
This sequence comes from Mycobacterium sp., assembly GCF_035499775.1. GTDB lineage: Bacteria > Actinomycetota > Actinomycetes > Mycobacteriales > Mycobacteriaceae > Mycobacterium. Next base: position 7,369 of record NZ_DATJYB010000176.1, read on the forward strand.
GATCACCCCGATCCTGTCGATCTGCAAATCAGCGCTTTCCGAGGGCAGCGGGCAGGTGGCGCTGCTCTACGCCAACCGCGACGACCGTTCGGTGATCTTCCGCGATGCGCTACGTGAGCTGGCCGCCAAACATCCCGACCGGCTCATCGTCGTGCACTGGCTGGAGTCCGTGCAGGGACTGCCGAGTGCGACCGCGCTGGCGAAGCTGGCCGCCCCGTATACCGACCGCCCGGCGTACATCTGCGGGCCCGGCCCGTTCATGCAGGCGTCCCGGGAAGCACTGGAGGCACTGAATGTGCCTGCGCCGCAGATACATATCGAGGTGTTCAAGTCGCTCGAGTCGGATCCGTTCGCGGCGGTCAAAATCGAGGACACCGCCGAAGGCGACGAGCCGCCGGCCAGCGTGGTAGTCGAGCTGGACGGTGAAACCCACACCGTGTCGTGGCCGCGCAGCGCCAAGCTGCTCGACGTGCTGCTGGCCAAGGGCCTCGACGCGCCGTTCTCGTGTCGGGAGGGCCACTGCGGTGCGTGTGCCTGCACGCTGCGCAGCGGCAAGGTGAGCATGGAAGTCAACGACGTGCTCGAACAGCAGGACCTTGACGACGGGCTGATTTTGGCCTGTCAGTCGCACCCGGAAACCGAGTCGGTGGAAGTCACCTACGACGAGTAGGCGCTACTCAGGACTGCTTGCCGCCACATCGAAACTGCATCCAGGGCGGGCAACACGCCGTGTGCAACGCGCTGAACGCAGGCTGGGCGCCACCATTGCAGGCTCGAACTCCTGGACGACTGGCCCACGCCCCCACTCGACACGTTTTGCGGTGGCGCCGTAACGCGGTAATTAACAGTTACGGAAATTGGCTCCAGATCCGCTCCGCGCGGGTAACGTGTGGCGCGCTGTCTGAAGACCGTTGGGGCCCGGTCTGAACCTTCTTTGAACGCGTCTTGGATCTCGTGTGAGGGGGCAAATGTCGTTGTTTGTGATCGCTTCCCCGGAGGCGTGGGCCGGCGCGGCAGGGGATTTGTCGGGGATCTGTTACGTCCCCGGCGTAAGACCAGCAGCCGTTGCGGGACGCCAACACTGAAACGACCGGCGAGCGCCGAGCAAGGAGACGAACAGAATGGACGCGAAGATCACGGGCACCGTGATGCCGGTTTTGGAGGTCAGCCTGAACCCGGGAGAAATGGTGACCGCCGAAGGTGGCGAGTTGTCCTGGATGAGCGAATCGATCCAGATGCGCACGTCTACCCGCACGGCGGGCGCGTCAGGGTTCTTCGGCGGGCTCAAACGCGCCGTCGGCGGTGGCGGGTTGTTCATGACCGAGTACAGCGCCCTCGACAGGCCGGGCAATATCGCCTTCGCCGCGAAGCTGCCCGGCCACATCATGCAGATACCGTTGCGCCCCGACATGCCCTACCTGATACACCGGCACGGGTTCCTCTGCGGGGTCGGCGATGTGCAGCTGTCAATCGCGTTCCAGCGCAAGCTCGGCGCCGGCATATTCGGCGGCAACGGGTTCATCATGCAGCACTTGACCGGCACCGGTCAGGCCTGGGTCGAACTGTCCGGCGAAACCGTCTCCTACACGTTGGCTCAGGGGCAAAATATCCGAGTGCATCCCGGCCACGTCGGCATGTTCGAAGCTTCGGTGAGCTTCGACATCACCCGCATCAAAGGAATCAAGAACATGCTGTTCGGCGGCGACGGTATATTCCTCGCCTCCCTGACCGGCCCGGGGCGCATTTGGCTGCAGACCCTGACCATCAGCAATCTCGCCCACGCCGTCATCCCCTATCTCCCCTCATCTTCGGGAGAATCGCGCAGCGGCGGGTGGATATCGTCTGCCGCCAACATTCTGACCGATTGACCAGCCAACCGAGGATTCGACATGGATCGCCCCGCTCGCCGGCCCGCGCTCGTCCGAACGGCTTCGCTTGTTTGCTGATTCCGTTGGTTGTTCTCCTCACCGCTTCGCGGTGCGCATGCGCCCGCGCCCTGAGCAGGATCGAAAGGCATCACACCACCACCACCACCACGACCACGACACCGAGGACGTAGGCGCCGCCAAACCTACGACGAGTAGTCGCTACTCAGGCCACCGCCATACCGTCATCGGCGTCCGAGGGCATGTCGACCTGTTCGCTGGCCTGTTCTCGCGCCTTGAGCTGGTAGCTCAGGACCGCCATCGCCAGCAGCCCGATGGAGAGGTCGACCAGTGCGGTGAAGCCTTCGGTGGCGAAGTGCACCACCGCGCTCAGCAGTGTGAACATCAGCGCCGCATCACGCAGCCATCGCACCGGCCGGATGTTGTCGGTTCGCCGTAGCGCGAGGGCGGCGGGCAGCGCCATCGCGAGTGTCAGAACCGCGCTGACCATGAGGATGACGGTGCCCGGAGTCATCCCGTGAAAACGAAACCTCATGACCCAGTGCTGGTAGACAAGCCCGTGGTGCGCGATGGCCAGGGCGTTCAAGAGCAGGCTGGAGAAGGCGGCGGTCACGATGAGCCAGGCCAGCACTGGAACCCAGAGCGGATTTTTGACGAAGCGAGGGATGAGCTTCGGGGTGTGTTTCCGCACCCACGCGAGAGGATCGGGGATCGCGTGCGCTGACAGCACCAGCGCACGCACATGCTCCGCATCGGCCGGGTCGGCTCCGGCGCGAAGAGCACGCTCCACCAGCATCAAGCCCACTTCGCGCCGTTCGTGACCCAACCCCCTGGCGAGGCCGTCGGTGGCGATCGCACTCGCCGAAGTCAGGCACTCCTGCGCATCCAGTGGACGCACGATGCGCATCGCACGCGTGCCGACCAAAACGACGACTATCAGGATGTACATGATTTCGGCGGAGGGCTCATAGAAGTAGTTGTTCGTCTTGGTGAGAAATTTGCCGACCTCGTCGAGCATCAGCCCAAACCCGATACCACCGAGCACAACGGCAATTCCCCGACCACGCGTTCCCAGCACGAGCCAGCCGGTCAGCAGGGCGAGCAGCGTGAACGTGGCGCCGTATAGCGAGTGCGAGATGTGCAAAGTGCGGCCGCCGACCTGGGGATACCCGGTTAGCTGCAGGTAAAGGCGCGTGATCAGCACCGTCGCGATCGCGATGATCATGAACGTGTCCGCATAGCCGGGGCCGAGGAAGTTGCGTCGTAACCAGGGCATGCGCGCAGGGTTTCGTCTGGCCATCGATCCTCCGAAATTCGGCAGCCGCTGACGATGCCAAAGCTTATTCGCGATGGCGGCGACGAGATCGGAATATAGGCATCGTGGCGAGCACGGAAGGGGTCAGCGCGGGGTTACCACCGGCAACAGGACCTCGTCGACGAGGCGCACGGCGAGATCGTCGTCGATCGGATCCCCGGTCACCAGCAATCGGTGCCACAGCACGCTTTGGCCGAGCTCGCGGACGATATCCAGCGGGATATCGGCGCGCACCTCACCGCGGGCGATGCCGCGCTGCAGCAGGCGGGCCATCTCGTCCTTGCGCCAGCCGATCACCTCGGTCCGAAAGGCCTCGACGAGTTCGTCATCGGTCGTCATGGCCGCGATGATGGCGCGCAGCGTGAGTGCCTGCAGCCCGGTGAACAGGTTCACCCAGCCGCGCAGCACGGCCAGCATGTCCTCTCGGTAGCTGCCGGTGTCGGTAGCGGGGATCGCGGCAGTTGCCGTGCGCAGCAACGTCGCCCGCAGCAGCGCGGTGCTATCGGGCCACCGCCGGTACAGCACCGGCTTGCTGGTACCGGCCGCCGCGGCGACGGCCTCCATGGTCACCGCCCCGACGCCGCGCTCGTCCAGGATGCGCAGGACCGCGTCGTGGATGGCGTCTTCGAGGTCGGTGCCGCGTCGGCGCTGAGCCATGGTCCCCCATTGCAGGAAACGGTTGCGTTTCTAACTGGACGAGCATACGCTCGGGTGCATAAGAAACGTATTCGTATCTTGGAGGCTGTGATGGCTCTGCCGGTCCTTTACCCGCTGCGTCCTGTCGAGTCGGCCCTGGTGCGCTACACCAAGGCCCCGCATCTGCGGCGCCGCATCACGATCGATCACCGGCCGCTGGCCGGCGTGACGCCGGAAATGCTGCTTGACTGGTTCACCCACCTGGACGGCACCATGCGGTACGGCGGCCAGACCGTGAACCGTTACCTGGCCTGGCATCCGCTCGACCACATTCGGTGGGCGCTGGTCAAACCCGCACCCGGTGACGGTGCCGCCGAGGGGGCACGGTTTCGCATCGTCGAGGCGTTCGGCGCCGACCGCAACGGAGACAAGTTTGCCGTCGACGTCGTCGACCGGGTCGAGAAACTCGACGAGACGGGAATCCGGCTGGTGACCCGCATTGCCGGCGTCATGGTCTTCCAGCTGGAGCACACCTGGTCGCATGGTGCGCAGGGCGCGCACTACGTCAGCGTGATGGACATCGGGGCTCGCTCAGGGTTGCTCACTCCGCTGAATTACGTTCTGACACAAAGATTCTCCGACGAGATGGCCCGCGCCTGGGTGCGCCACAACATCGAGGAAGTGGGGCAGCTCGAGTATCTGCTGCCCGAGTTGGCGGCCGTGGCTACACGGTGAGCCGCGCCCGGACGGGCGGGACAAGTAACGGGCGCAGCTGGTCGATGTCAACCGCGTCGTGCTCTTGAACAGAAGTGGCCAAGGGATACCTCCTGGGGGCTGGTTGGTGCCATAGAATTAGAACACGTTCTAATTTGTGTCCAGAATTTTGATGTTGTGCCTGTTAGTGATATGTACTGCTGAATGAACGTGTTCTAGTTCTTCGGAATCCCGGGCTACGGTTCCGCCTCGTCGGTATCCGGCGGAATCTGATTGGGTAGAAGTGATTTACGACGAGTAGTCGCGGCGTTAAGTTCTGCTTGAGGTCAGTACCCGGGGCATTGGCGAAAGGGAAGCAGGATGAAGCGGCTGGTGATGGGCTTTGCTGTCGTCGGACTCATGTTCCCCTTCGCGCCCGCCGGGCCCGCGCAGGCGGCGAGCAACACCGCCACCACCTTGTTTCCGCTGGACGGGCCGAACCAGATCGAGACGCACAGCTTCCTCAATTGCGTCAAGGCGGACGGGCACTGCGACTTCGTCGCCGGCGCCGACATGCGCACGCCCGACGGATTGGCCGGCTTCCCACCCGGCCTCTGGGCCCGGCAAACCACCGAGATCCGCGGGACGAATCGGATGGCCTACATGGATGCCCACGGCCCCACGCCCTTCGAGCGGGTGATGAAGTCGATGGGCTCGGAGGAGGTCACCACCGTCTACTTCGGTGAAGGGCCGCCGGACAAGTACCAGACCACCGGCCGCATCGATGTCACCGACTGGCAGACCGGCCAACCGATGACCAACACGAACGTCATCTTGTGCACGCACATGCAGGTGGTTTATCCCGGGGTCAACATCACCTCTCCGAGCACCTGCGCGCAGACGAATTTCGGCTAGTCTCGGCGGGTTTCCGCCGCGCAGTCCAGTTCATTTCATGACCGGTTCTTGCAGGAATTCAACGCGGGTACTAAAAGCAGGTCTACGCCGGGATGGAGAGTGTCAGGGCTCCAACCGGTGCGGGCCGCGGAACAGGAATATCGCGTCCCGAATCGACGGCAGCCCGAGCAACAACATCAGCACCCGGTTCAATCCCATACCGAAACCACCGTGCGGCGGTGTCCCGAATCGGAAGATATCGAGATAGCTGCGCATTGGTTCGGGGTCCATGCCTTTTTCGATCGCCTGGCTCACCAGCACGTCGTATCGGTGCTCACGCTGAGCTCCGGTGGTGATTTCCAGCCCTTTCCATACCAGGTCAAAGCTGGCAGTGATATGGGCCCTCGGCCGCATATGGTAAAACGGGCGAACTGAGGTCGGGTATTCGGTGAGATAAACGAATTCGCTGCCGAATTCCTGCAGCGCGTATTCCGATATCATCCGCTCGCCGGCGGGGTCGAGGTCGGCCTTTTCAATCTGTTCCCACCCACGACTTACCAGAATCCGCCGGGCTTCTTCCAGTGGAATTCGCGGGAACGGCAGCGCCGGTATCACGACATCGACCCCATAGGCGTCGCGAATCTGCTGCCCGTAGCGTTCCCGCACGCGCTCCAGCATGTGCCGCAGCATCGACTCTTTGAACTGCATGACGTCTTCGACGTCGTCGATCCAGGCCATTTCGACGTCGACACCGGTGAATTCGGTCGCGTGCCGCGACGTAAAAGACGGCTCGGCGCGGAATACCGGACCCACCTCGAAAACCTTGTCGATACCCGAGGCGATCGCCATCTGTTTGTAGAACTGCGGCGACTGGGCAAGGTATGCGGGACGGTCGAAATAGTTCAGCTTGAACACTTCCGCGCCGGACTCGGACGCCGTCCCCATCAGCTTCGGCGTGTGCAGCTCGGTGAATCCCTCTTGTTGCACAAATTCGCGTATCGCCATTTCCACAGCAGCCGAGACTTCGAAAGCAAATCGTCTCTCCGGGTGCAGTCGGATATCGAGAAATCGCCAATCTTGACGCACATCAGGACCTGACTCCGGCCCGATCGGCAGCGCGGCCTCAGAATTGGCCAAGACCTCGACTTTGCTGGGAATCAGCTCGATGCCGCCGAGTTTGACGATCTCGTTGCGCAGCACCTCGCCGGTGATCGCGACCGCTGACGCCGGCGTCAGGTTCTCCAGCTGCTGCTCGATCTCGTCGTCCGCACCGCCCCTGCGATGGGTCACCTGAAGCGACCCCGAACCGTCGCTCAGGATGACGAATTGCATCTTTCGCTGCAGCCGCAACGCGCCGACATAGGCACATACCCGGACGGTCTCACCAATCCGCGACTGGAGATCTTCGATCTTTACTCGGCGCACGGCACCATCCGAACACGGAGAGCGCTTAACGCGGAAGCCCGAGCAGCCTCTCGGCGGCGACCGTGAGCAGGATTTGCTCGGTGCCGCCGGCGATCGTCAGGCAGCGGGTGTTGAGGAAGTCGAACACCGCGCGGTTTTGCACGAGACCGCCGCCCCCGGACACGTCCATCGCGTACTCGGCCAGCGCCTGGCGGTAGCGGACCCCGATGAGCTTGCGGACGCTGGACTGCGCGCCCGGGTCCTGGCCACCCAGGGCCAGTTGGGCGATGCGCTGGTCCAGCAGTGCGCCGGTAGCGGCGGTGACGATGAGCCGTCCTAGCCGGTCTTGTTCGGCCGCATCGAGATCCAACTCGGCCAGCACCTTGAGCAGCTCTTCCATCGGGTTGCCCAGCGCCGTCCCGGTCGCCATGGCGATGCGCTCGTTGGCCAGGGTGGTGCGGGCCAGCCGCCAGCCGTCGTTCACCGTGCCGACCACCATCTCGTCGGGCACGAACACGTTGTCCAGGAAGACCTCGTTGAACAGCGCGTTGCCGGTGATCTCGCGCAGCGGGCGGATATCGATCCCCGGCGATTTCATATCCACCAGGAAGTAGGTGATGCCCTTGTGTTTCGGGGCGTCCGGGTCCGTTCTCGCCAGGCACACACCCCAGCGCGCCTTGTGCGCCGCCGACGTCCACACCTTCTGCCCGGTCAGCAGCCAGCCGCCCTCCCCCCGCACTGCTTTCGTGCGCAGCGACGCCAGGTCCGAGCCCGCCCCCGGTTCGGAAAACAGTTGACACCAGAGGAATTCACCGCGCAGGGTGGCCGGCACGAAGCGGTCGATCTGCTCGGGTGTGCCGTGCTCGAGGATGGTCGGCGCGGCCCACCAGCCGATCACCAGGTCCGGACGCACGATGCCCGCCGCGGCCAGTTCCTGGTCGATCAGCAGCTGTTCGGCCGGCGAGGCGGCGCGCCCGTACGGCGCGGGCCAGTGCGGCGCCTGCAGCCCGGCCTCGGCCAGCGCCGCCTGCCGCTTCTCCTCGGGCAGCGCAGCCACCTCGGCGACGGCCGCGGCGATCTCGGGTCGCTGGCCCTCGACCTCGGACAGATCGATACCGAGGCGACGACGGACGCCGTCCTGGGTGAGCGCGCTCACCCGGCGCAGCCAGCGCTCGGGGCCGCCCAGGAACCGGCCGATGCTGTGCGCGCGGCGCAGGTACAGGTGCGCGTCGTGTTCCCACGTGCAGCCGATACCGCCGAGCACCTGGATGCAGTCTTTGACGTTGGCCTTCGCGGCGGCGATACCGACGCTGGCGGCCACGGCCGCGGCGATGGCGAACTGGTCGTCCCCAGCATCCCGGCACTCGCCCGCGGCCCGGGCGGCATCGGCGGCGACCACCTCGGCCTGCTCGGCCCGGCACAGCATCTCCGCACACAAGTGCTTGACGGCTTGGAAGCTGCCGATCGGCTTGCCGAACTGCTCGCGCACCTTGGCGTAGGCGACGGCGGTGTCCAGGGCCCACCGGGTGATCCCGGCCGCCTCCGCCGCCAGCACGGTCGCAGCCAGGTCGGCGACCGGTTGCCCGCCAAGCACCAAGGCCTCGGCCGAGGTCAGCACCACCTTTGCCAGCGGCCGGGAGAAGTCGGCGGCCGGCAACGGCTCGACCAGCACGCCGTCGGCGGCACTGTCGATCAGCAACCAATTCCCGTCGGCCGGAACCAGCAGCAGGTCACCAGGCGTGGCGCCCAGCACATACGGCACCGTGCCCGACGCGCGTGAATTCTCGAATCGCACGTCACCGTCGAGCGCGAGGCCCGCGCAGCGTTCGCCGGACACCAGCCCGTCGGGCTCCGATACGACCAACGTGGCCAGCGCGGTGGTGGCGACGGGCCCCGGCACCAGCGCCTTGGCGGCCTCCCCGACCATCGCGCACAGATCCTCGACGCTGCCGCCCGCGCCACCGGCTTCCTCGGGGACGGCGACGCCGAACAGCCCCAAGTCGGCCAGGCCGGCGTAAACCGGTCGCCAGGCGTCGGCGTTACCTTGTTCGACGGCGCGGGTGGCCTCGCTGGAGCCCGAACTGCGGGCCCAATCTCGCACCAACTCACGTGCCGCCGACTGTTCGTCGGTGACGGTCGCTACCACGTACGAGTCCTCCGCGTCATTAATGCCGATTGTCCGATTCCTCCTCGGGTTGCTGCGCAACCCGCATCGTCATCAGACTAGAACGTGTTCTAATAGTGCCAGTGGTCGACCGTCAAGTCGAACCCATTACGGCAGGACACGCGGTTGTCCAGGCGACCGGGAGGTGCGATATTCACGCACGAGATGCGTATCGTTTGCGATCGAACCGCCGGAAAAAGGAGCTATCCGACATATGTCGCCAGCGAACACTAGTCCGGGCCACGCTGGGGACGTCCAGCCCCGTGAGGTGGTGAACGTGGCGGTGTTGGCTGAGTCCGAACTGGGTTCGGAGGCGCAGCGGGAGCGCCGCAAGCGCATCCTGGACGCCACCATGGCCATCGCGTCCAAGGGCGGCTACGAGGCCGTGCAGATGCGTGCCGTCGCGGACCGGGCCGACGTCGCGGTCGGGACGCTGTACCGGTATTTCCCGTCGAAGGTGCACCTATTGGTGTCCGCGCTGGGCCGGGAGTTCGGCCGCATCGATGCCAAGATGGACCGTTCCGCGGTTGCCGGCGGCACCCCGTTTCAGCGGTTGAACTTCATGGTCGGCAAGCTCAACCGCGCGATGCAGCGCAATCCGCTGCTCACCGAGGCCATGACGCGTGCCTACGTCTTCGCCGACGCCTCGGCGGCCAGCGAGGTCGACCAAGTCGCGAAGCTCATCGACAGCATGTTCGCGCGCGCGATGGCCGACGGCGAACCGACCGAGGACCAGTACCACATCGCCCGGGTGATCTCGGACGTGTGGTTGTCGAACCTGCTCGCGTGGCTGACCCGGCGAGCCTCGGCGACCGACGTCAGCAAGCGGCTCGACCTGGCCGTTCGGCTGCTGATCGGCAACACGGAAGAAGGCTAGGCCGGCGGACCGGCGGTACGCCCCCGGATCAGCTCGGTGTCGAGCAGCTCGACCACCGGCAGACCGGACCGTGGCGGGTTCTGCACCAGTTCGCCGGCCCGCCGCCCCTTCTGCAGGCTCGGCTGCGCCACCGTGGTCAGCCCGCGGCTGATCGCTTCGGGCACGCCGTCGAAACCGGTGACC
>NZ_DATJYB010000177.1:0-7514 GCF_035499775.1 Mycobacterium sp.
CGATCAACCACGGCCCGACAACCTCGCTGTACTACGAGGATCCGGACGGGATCCGGTTGGAGTTCCAGGTGGAGAACTTCTCGACCGCCCAGGAGACCACCGGCTACTTCAGCACCGAGCAATTCGCCGACAACCCGATCGGAGTCAATTTCGACCCCGGCTACCTGCTCGAGCGGCTTCGCGAGGGCGTCCTCGAGGCGGAACTGCTCAGACAAGGGGCCGGCACCCGCCCCGGGAGCAAGCAACCCGCCGGTCGGAGAACGCTGAACTTTCGGACCTTGTGAGCCGGCAAGATTCACCACAGCGGTTTCGCGGTTATCTGCAGCCAGGCTTTGAATTCTCTTTGTTCACGGCGTCTTTGCGCCCTATTGGCGCGAAATCGGTCAATCATGGTCGCAGGTTGGTCGTTGGTTACCCGTCGTACCTGCGCGTCGGGACCGGTTACCCGGCCGACCCAGAGCGCAACCGGCAACACTGCCAGCAGTCCGTAGGCTGTGTTCAGCATTGTTCGCTCTTTTCCTCGTGTGTTCGCCGTCGGTTGAGATTGCGTATGACGACGATCAGCGCCATGCGAGAGTCGCAAATTCCTGGCGATGGCCCGCCAGCCGAACCCTGCTCATCCCTGGTATTGGCAGGGACAGCCTTACGGCGGCGCAATCGGCTTTTTTGTTTCGCACGTTGGCATTTGAGGGTTGGCGCCACGTCAGGGGGGCGGTTTTCGGAGGCACAGAACGGCGTGAATCCACCCGACGCAATGATGTCGTCATGGTGGGTAATACGTTCGGCGGGCTGAGGCGCGCTCACCGCGCCCCAGCCCGCCGCAGGGTGAATCAGCCGACGGTGCTTGGCTGCTTCAATGTGTCGACGAAGTGGTCGACCTTGGCGCCTGCCTTGCGCGCCTTGACCGCCCACACAATTTGTGAGATCCCGATGACGACCAGCCATGCCCCGGTAACGATCGCGAGGGCCACGATCGAGTCGAACGGCAGGGCGATCACCACTATGCCGGCGAGCGTGCTCAGCAGTCCGCTGAAGATGTGCCAGCCACGTTCGGGCAATTCCTTGTGGTTGATCGCCAACACGGTCTCTGCGACACCTTGGAAGAGGAATCCGATTCCGATCCAGGTGGCCAGGACCCATACGGCGGCGCCGTCGTTGAAGTCGTGGAATGCATACACACCCAGAAGGATTGACAGTGCGCCACTGACGAATAGCAGGACGCGGTTGCTACCGGCGCCGTCGACAGTGAATGCGGCGATGGCCTGTGCGATGCCGGATGCCAGCAGGTAAACGCCGAACAGCACTGCTGCGACGAGGACGGATTTGCCGGGCCAGACCAGCACCACGGCACCCAGGACTACGCCTATCAGCCCTTGCCCAAGAACCGATTTCCACAGGTGACGGAAAACGGAGGGGTTTTCGGTTGATTCCTTCATTTTTCTTCCTTTCGCTCTGTCATCGAAAGCCTTTTCGACAACGGGTTTCATTTGCGGACGGGCGCCACGCCGATAACGAACCGCCCTTATTCGGTTGTGTTTCTTCATCGCCGCGGTGGTAATTCCCCGGCGGGAAGCGTGTTTTCTGGTGTTGCGCCGACCTCGGGCCGGACGCTTGGGGCTTAGACGCGGACTGCTGCGTACTTCCTCAACTGGGCTTCTAGCGCCTCCGGCTTGGAAAGAAGGCCGACCACACCGCCGCCATCGCCGCGGTCCTCGATGCCGAAGTTCGGGAAGAAATTGCGAATGCGGGCGTAGTAGACCGCCAACCGGAATTGTTCCGGCAGCGCGCATATTGCCGCTCGAATCGCACTGTGGCCCAATGTGTTCAATAATTGATCTTCAGCGGAATGCTGGGTAACGGCGGTTTCGGCGGTGAAATCGTTTGTGTAGTGCACGGGACGCCGCCGCTGTTTGCGGTAGGTGTCGGTGTGTGTGTTGGTCATGACCCGGAACAGCCAACCGCGAAGGTTGGTGTTCTGCCTGCCCGATCGCATGCTCACCCATGCCTTGACCATGGTGTCCTGAACGAGATCCTCGGCGTCGGCGCGGTTGCGGGTCAGGCGCATCGCCTGCGCATGCAGGGGCTCAAGCAACGGGATCAGGTCAGAGTGGAACCGAGTGACGAAATCTTCGACGGCCGCACTGCTCGGATCTAAATCGGCAGTGCTGCTTGTTGATTCGGAGATCATGGTCGGAACACCATCGTGTACCCAGCGACAGCGAACACTACCGGCACCATCGCCAGCATTCCCAGCAATGCATTTAGCATTGTTCGCTCCTTCCGCGTGTGATCAAAGTTGATGACGACTACGGTTCCAGCGTGGGCAGCGTGCAACCATCGCCCCGAGGGCTGATGTTTAGGGCAGGGTGGGGGTAGGGCTAAGCGGGCCCGGTGCTGAGGGGCTTGTCGATCAGACCCCTGGCACGAACCGAGTCAGGTCGGCGCGGGAGTTGATGTCCAGCTTGGCGAACGCGTTGCGGATGTGGGTTTTCACGGTGTGAGGGGAAAGGTGCAGCTGAGCGGCGACGTCACGGTTGGTCACGCCCGCTGCGATGAGGCTGACCACCTTCAGCTCAGAGTCGGTGAGGCTGTTCCAGCCCGTTTTTGCCCGCGGCTGGCTGACGATACGACGTTCCACACCGAACCGGCGCAATTCGCGGCCCACCCGGCGCGCATCGGCGAGCGCTTCATGCTGCATGTAGGTGTCGAAAGCGGCGTTGAGCTGATCGACCGCCTCGTCACGACGACCACTTCGTGCGAGTTCACTGCCCGCATCCTCGGCAGCTGCGGCGTAGAGAATTGGCCGCGACGATGCCCGAAGAATATCCGCGGCCACCACCAGCGCCTGGGCGTCACGCTCGAGGATTCCGCGGACGTAGCCGGCGACCCCGGTGAACAGCGGGACCGCCGGCCGCTCACTCTCGAGCAGGTCAATCGCCTGCAGGACGCGCGCACGCAGGCCGGCATCGCCGGCGGCCGACGCCACCCGTGCAGTCAACATCACCCGCTTTGAGACCAGGGGTCCGAGTGGTGACCCGATGAGGGTGACGGTGGCGAGCCAGCGCATCGCGTCATGGACGTCGCCGCGCCGCCAGGCCGCCAGCGCGAGCACATGCGCCACTGACCGACTTACCAGAGACGAGCCGGTGCAGTAGGTCTCTTGCACGTCATTAACCGTCTGCTGCAATAGGTTTCGATCGCCGGTGCTCGCCGCCACCTCAGCCAGAATCACCATGCGCATCATGCCCGGCTCGGCCACACCGGTCCCTTGTGGGCGCGGCAGGGATTCAGCCGCGGTACGCGCAGCAGACAACCGACCGGCCGCCAGATGGACCAGCCCGTCGATCATGGTCCAGAGATCAAGGGCCATCGCATCGTGCTCCCGGCGGACTCGCTCCATTCCGTCGGCGACCTGGGTCGCAGCCTCATCCAACCGGCCGACCGCGGCCAGCGTCAGTGCGTAGTGGACTGCGGCCAGGTCACGAGCTGCGGTTACACCACTTGCGCGTGCAAGCGGGAGAAGGTCCTCGAGGCGGCGTAGGGCGCGGCCGGCGTACCCCTCACCACCGTCGAGCAAGGCGAGGGTGACTTCGGCCAGAATCGTGGCCTCGGGATCACCGGTCGCTGCCGCGGCCGCGGCAGCCTCGTCGGCCGCCGCGCGCTGCTGTTTGCATTGGTCTTGCAGCGCCAGGTTGTAGGCCAGCCACGCTAGATGCCGTGCCCGGGTGACCTCGCTGACGTCGACCAACCGCAACGCTCGGCGGTTCTCCTCAACGCGCCGTTGTGCGCTGTGCTGATTGGGCGTTGCCAGGCGCAGGCGGATTTCGGCTTCCTCGTCGGGTGACACCGTTTCCGAGAGCGCCGCAACGGCGAGGTCTTCGGCCTCCTGATAGCGGCTGGCCCGGTTGAGCAACTCCATCGTTTCGGCGACCAGTTGCCCATATTCCGGGTCCCCGGCGGGCAAGAGCTCCAACGCGCGCTTGCTCAAATCAGCGGCCACACTGGCGTCGCTGTTGCCAACGGATTGCGCGGCCTCCCGCAGCGCATTGATCGCCTCCACGTCCCCGGGCTCGGCGCTGCGTGCCAGCTGGGTGGCCACCTCGGCCGGGGTGGCACCCAGGCCCAGCATGACCGATGCCGACTGGCGCTCCATGGCGCGTCGCAGCGTCTGCGGCAACGACTGTCGGGTGGCCTCTCGCAACAAATCGTGCCGAAAGCGCAACTGATCCTCGTCTTCGACGAGCAGACCCGCACGCAGTGCTTCGTCGACCGCCGAGAGCAACGACGTCGGCTGGCGTTCTAACATCGCGGCCAGCAGACCTGCCGAGAACCGGTCGGGCAGCACCGCGGCCACCCGCACCACCTCGCTGGCATCGCGCGAAAGCAGGTCCAGCCGCTGCTGGATACTGGCGCCCAGGCGCCGCGGCATGGCGTGTCCGGTTGCCATCGCACGTCCGTCGCTGACGTCGAGTCGGCCCTCCTCGCCGAGACCACCGAGAAGCTCGCTGACCAGGAACGGGTTGCCGTGCGCCTTGCCGGCCAGATTCAGGAGCGATGCGTCCGCCTTGGCCCTTACCGCGTCGCAGACCATGTCGGCGACCGCGTCCGGCGTCATGGCCGCCAATCGCAAGAACGTGGCGTTCGCGCGCTGCAGCACCGATAACGTCTCCTGCACCGCCGGCCCGCCCTCCCCGGTGCGGGCGGTCAACACCCACAGCACCGGCACGCCCGGCGCGGTGGCCAGGGACCGCAGCGCCAATAGCGAGCCGTTATCGGCCCAGTGGATGTCCTCCAGCACGATCGCCAGGGGAGTCTGCGCCGCCGCGGCGTGAATCGCGTCGGCCAGATCGTGCACCACCCAGTAGCGCAGGTCTGCCGAGCCGCCCAGCCGGCGCAGTGCGTCGACATCACCGACCGGGGGGTCGGCGCGCAGCGTGGCCATGAATAGCGAGAAAAATGGCACGGTCTGCTGATACTCGAACGCTTCACCGAACAAGGTGCGCACCCCGGACTCGTCGGCCAACGCCAACACCTCGGTCAGCAACCGACTCTTGCCGATGCCGGGCGGGCCCTCGATGACGAGCACGCCCCCGCGGCCCTTCGCCACCGCGGTAACCAGCGTGCCGATCAATTTCTGCTCGGCCGTCCGCCCGCGAATCGGCGGAGTTACGAGCCGCTGGCCGCCGAGGTCAAATCGGCCGGTTGAAGGCCGCACCGGGGTGTCCTGTCTCCCGCTTGCCGGACTGCTATTGCAGTGCACGTCATTGTAGGCATCTGCCTACAACTTGGGACTGCTCGTCAGTTCGAGCTCTCCTACTGGCCCGCCCTGCGGGCCAGATCGATGGCGAACTGATTCACGAAGGTGCCTGCCGGCGGATCACCTTTGCCGCATGTTCCGTCGGATTCACCGGGACGCTTGATCCACAAGTAGGCATCGGCGTGCGCGCCCGCGGTAGCCGCGGTAGGCGCGGTGCCCAGTGCCCGGCCGCCGGGGTTGCACCAGTTGAGCTCGCCGTCGGGCGCTGGTCCGACGCCGTTGCGCGACGTGTCGATCACGTAGTGCGAACCATTGGTGAGCGCCGAAATCGCTTCGCCGTAACCGATTTCGTCGCCGGTGGTGAAGAAGTTCGCAGTGTTGACGCTGAAACCCCGCGCGTGGCCGACACCGGCCTGGTTGAGCCTGGCGGCCATGTCCTCGGGGGTATGCCAGCGCAAGTGCCCGGCGTCGACGTATACGGCCGCGTTCGGATCCCGGGTCAGCGTGTCGACGGCGTAGCGAATCAGATCGAAGCGTTCCTGGCGCTGATCACCCGACAGGCAGTCCGCCATGGCGAGTGCATCGGGTTCGACGACGATCGCCACCCGCGAGGTGCCCACGCTGGCCGCGATGCCGTCGATCCATCCGCGGTAGTCGTCGGCCGACGCCATGCCACCCGCGGCGAAGCTGCCGCAGTCGCGGTGGGGGATTCCATACAGCGACAGCATCGGGATGGCGCCGGCGGCCGCCGCGTCGCCGGTGTACTTCCCGACGGTTCCTGCCGAAGAGCCCGGGACGATCCAGTACGCCTGCGGCGTGTTGGCGATGGCGGTCAACTCCGCACTCGGCGGATCGGCATGCTGCGCAGCGTGCATAGCCGCGGAGCCGGGATTGACGTAGAACGGCATCCCGGATAGCGGGTTGGCGTCGGCGACCAACCGCATCGCCGGGGCGGGACCGACCTGGGCCGGGTTGGCAAGAAAACCCATGCCGGCAACGGCCACAACCGTTAGGGCACGGGCGATCCACCGCGGGACTGCACCAGCAGCTGAGAACATCACCCCAGGAAATTAGCTGCCCAGAGCGTTGAGCGCCAATCCGGCCGGCGCCTGGTCGTACGCTTGCCGGCGATCACGGCCTGTCCGACTTGGCGGTGTTGTACGTTGACGCCAATGGCAGCAGAGTCGAGCGGCCCGGACGTCGAGCAGCTAGGCCTGCTCGACGGTCTACACGGGCGCGCCCGTGAGGAGCGCGCCGAGCTCGTCCAATGGTTGCTTGCTCGCGGGTTTGATGCCGATCAGATCCGCAGCGAGTTCAGTCCTCTGCTGCTGCCGGCCATTCGCGTAATCGGCGACGACGGAACGTTGGTCTCGTCGCGAGAAATATCAGAGGCCAGCGGCGTGAGCCTCGAACTGCTCCAACAACTGCACCGCGCCGCCGGCCTGGTTCGTACCGACGATCCCGACGCACGTCTGCTGTCCCGGGCCGATGCGGAATCTGTGCTGGACGCTGCGCGGTTGGTCGATGTCGGGCTCGATCCGGTGCAGGTTGTGTTGATCGTCCGGCTGATTATGGACGGTCTCACGGGTGCGGCGGTGACGATGCGTCAGGCGGCGCTGCATGCGTCGCTACACCCCGGCGCCACAGAACTCGAACTCGCCCAGGCCATTGAAGTGCTGTCGCACGATGCCGAGCCACTCCTTGGCCCGATGGTGGGCGCTCTGTTGCGTCTGGCGTTGCGGCACTCAGTCGAGACCGAGGCTATCAACGCGGTTGAGCGCACCGCTGGAACCCTGCCGGGAGCGCGAGCCGTCGCGGTGGCTTTCGCCGACCTGGTGGGTTTCACGCGGCTCGGGGAGCAGATAGCACCAGAAGATCTGGGACTGGTCGCCTTTCGGCTGGCAGATCTCGCCCATGAGGTTGTGGCAAGTCCCGTCCAATTCGTCAAGACGATCGGCGATGCCGTGATGCTGGTCTGCTCCGACCCGTTCAAGCTGCTGCTGACCGTTCTGGACCTCATCGACGCCGCAGCGGCCGACGACTTCCCGCGACTGCGGGTCGGGCTCGCGTTTGGTCACGCCGTCAACCGCGCCGGCGACTGGTACGGCAGCCCGGTCAACCTCGCCAGCCGGGTTACCGGCGTGGCACCCGCCAGCACGGTGCGGGTGACCGAGGCTGCGCGCCAGGCGATTGGCAATCGAGACGGCATCGAGTGGTCAGTTCCAGAAGCACGTCATCTCAAAGGGATACGGGGTGA